>JALVTR010000160.1 GCA_027035885.1 Desulfurellales bacterium | reverse complement strand
CAGATACTCAGAATACCTGATGGAGGCCTTTGGGTAGGATGGGGAAACTAAGTGAACCAAACAGGAAGAGGGGTGACACAAAAAAGTTGACATTGCCAAACTTTGTGTTAGTAGCTTTTTTAAAGTAAATTAAATTTTATCAAATTTTATGTTGACTTTGTTGTTTCATTATTATGAACTAAAGTGAACAAATGTATTTTTACAGAGTTGAAAAAATAATTGGCTTTTGATAGGTTTTTAATGTGAGGCGTGATACGTTTTTTTACTTAAGTGTTGCTTTTATAGCTTTAGTTTTAATAAGTGCGATTTTTGCTCCGTACATAGCCCCTTATAGTCCATACGCAATTGATCCAAACGCAATTTTAAAGCCTCCTAGTTGGCATCATTTGTTTGGTACAGATAGAATAGGCAGAGATGTGTTTTCAAGGGTTGTTTATGCAAGCAGAATATCAATTTCTGTGTCGTTAATTGCTGTGGGTATTTCAACGACTATAGGTGTTATTTATGGGGCGATAAGTGGGTATTTTGGTGGTTGGGTTGACACTTTGATGATGAGGTTTGTGGATATAATGCTTACCTTTCCTGTCTTTTTTCTAATTTTAACGGTCGTTGTAGTTTTAGGACCCAATATTTTCAATGTTATGATTGTTATTGGGTTAACTGGTTGGATGGGTATTGCCCGCATTGTCAGGGCAGAGGCGCTAAAAATAAAGGAATTTGGATATATAAAAGCAGCCATGCTTCTTAAAAAGAGCACTTTTTACATATTATTTAAGCATGTGATTCCTAATGCTATTTCTCCCGTTATAGTATATGCTACCTTAGGTATAGGTTCTGCCATATTGGCGGAATCTGGTTTAAGTTTTTTGGGGCTTGGTGTTCAGCCCCCAACTGCGAGTTGGGGTAGCATACTGTCAGAAGGGAAGGACGTTATTCAAGTGGCTTGGTGGATGACCTTGTTCCCAGGAGTTGTCATATTTTTGACGGTTATAAGCTTTACAATTATAGGTGAAAAGTTGAAACGTTAATGTTTGAGATAAATCCAAAAAAGATAAGATATTTTGATTTTTCGCTTTTTATACCTGTAATTATTATTACATCTTTGGGTATCCTAACTATTTCAACCACGAATAATGGAGTGATCTTTGCCGTTAGACAAACAATTTGGGTTGCTGTGGGTATCATGTCCATGGTTTTGGCTTATAATATCAATACAAAGCATATAAAAAGGAACGCCTGGTTTTTTTATACATTTTCCGTATTTTTGCTAATCCTTGTTTTTTTAAACGGAGTTTTTAGTCACGGTGCAAAGCGGTGGGTTTCAATATATTTCTTCCATATACAGCCATCGGAGTTCGTTAAATTAGCAGTTATTATAGCGCTTTCTGCATATTTTGATGAGAATCCAAAGATTGAACCTTATGGATTTAAAGATTTGTTAATTCCTTTTTTTGTTGTAGTTTTCCCTATGGCTTTAGTAATTAAGCAACCAGATTTGGGTACGGCAATAGTAATTGCCGTTATAGCTATGAGTATAATCCTTACCGCAGGTATAAAAAAAAGTTTGTTATATAAGTCCATATTTCTGTTTTTGGTTTTTCTTCCGTTTGCATGGTCTAACCTTGAACCTTACCAAAAGGACAGAATAATGGGTTTTTTAGACCCCTATAAAGCACCTACTACTTACGGGTATAACACCATCCAATCTGAAATAGCAATAGGTTCTGGAGGGCTATTAGGTAAAGGTATACACCATGCAACGCAGACACAGCTTAGCTTTTTGCCTGAAAGCCATACAGATTTCATTTTTTCTGTATTTGCAGAGCAGTGGGGATTTGTAAGTTGTATAATTTTAATCATTTTATATATGTTTTTGTTATATAGAGCAATATCGATAGCTTATCATTCTAAAGATGATTTTGATAGAATGGTATGTATTGGAATAATAGCTTATTTTTGGATATCTTTGGTGTTTAATATGGGGATGGCAATGGGTCTTTTACCTGTTGTCGGCATACCGCTTGTATTTTTTAGTTATGGTGGTAGTTCGATTGTTACATCTTTTTTTGCCTTAGGTATTCTTCTATCGGTGAGGTTCAAAAATAGGGTATAAGAGCTTAAGTAATGAGTTATTGGGGGATTAGAATAATAGTGGAGTTTTGGGAAATTTTTGTTAAGAGTAAATAAATAAACTAAGGATACAGTTTTAATCAATTTTAATTAGAAAAGTACTTTTTAGGGGTGGTGAGATGATAGGAAGATATACAAGGAAAGAAATGGGTGATTTATGGACAGAGGAAGCTAAATTTTCGAGGTGGCTGGAGGTTGAGATTGCAATTTGTGAGGGCTGGGAGAGTATTGGTGAAATGCCAAAAGGAACGGCCGAAAAAATCAGAAGGAAAGCCAAATTTGATATAGGTAGAATTGAAGAAATAGAAAGAACCACTCGCCACGATGTTGTGGCATTTTTGGAGAATATCAAGGAAAGTTTAGGCGAAGAGGGTGATTACCTACATTTTGGCGTGACGAGTTCGGATACAATTGATACGGCTATGGCTTTGGCATTAAAGAGGTCGGCAGATATATTGATAAATGATATAAAAGAAATTTTAACTACGTTAAAAAATAGAGCTTTTGAGTTTAAAGATACATTGATGATTGGAAGATCCCATGGGATACACGGTGAACCCATAAGTTTTGGTTTTGTGTTGGCTTTATGGCATGCTGAAATGAATAGGAATTTAAAGCGTTTAGAGGATGCAAAAGAGATTGTTTCCTATGGAAAGATTTCTGGTTCTATGGGCACTTTTGCCAATGTTCCAATTGAGGTTGAGGAATATGCGTGCAAGGTGTTGGGTTTAAAGCCTGCTCCTGTATCAAGCCAGATAATACAGAGGGATAGATATGCCCAATATATGACAACGCTTGCAATTGTGGCTTCAACAGTTGAGAAAATAGCAACACAGATAAGGCATTATCAGAGAACGGAAGTTAGAGAAGCAGAGGAGCTTTTTCATAAGGGACAAAAGGGGTCATCGTCTATGCCGCACAAAAGAAACCCAGTTTTGAGTGAAAATTTGTGTGGCTTGGCAAGGTTGGTGAGGTCAAATTCCATTGCAGCATTAGAAAATGTTGCCCTGTGGCATGAGAGGGATATTAGTCACTCATCTAATGAAAGGGTTATTTTACCTGATTCCAATATTGCTTTAGATTTTATGCTTTATAGGCTAAATAATGTATTGAAAAATTTGGTTGTATATAAGGACAATATGTTTAAAAATTTAAACCTTACACGGGGGGTTATATATTCGCAAAGGGTTATGCTTAATCTCGTTGAGAAGGGTGCTGATAAGATGGAGGCTTATGAAGCTGTCCAGGAAAATGCGATGAAGTCGTGGGAAGAAGGTCTAAATTTTATGGATTTGCTAAAGGAAGATGACTTTATTAAGAAATATTTAACTCATGAGGAGATAGAGGAATTATTTAATCCTTACTATTACATAAGTAAAATCGATGATATATTTGTTAGAGTTTTTGACGATTGAATTAATTTTTGTTAAAATTTATTAGTTTTTAATACAAGGGGAGTCCATGTGGGATTTCTTGGATAATCTTAATGATGCTATATTAGTGTTTGACAAGAATAAACGGGTTAAACGTGTAAATAAAATGGCAAAAGATTTGTTTGACATAAAAATCAATAGCGATATACGTAAAATTTTAAAGAGGGATGATAAAGAGGTTTTTTTGGATAATGTACTGAAACTTTCTGACAAGGGTGAAGCCTATAGTAATTTTATGCGTTTTTTAGACAAAGATAGAAACTTGCTGTTTAGCTGGCTTAAGGTTTTTAAATGGAAAGATGATTACGCTTTTGAGATATTTGATCTTACGCCTGTGGAAAATAGAGCTGAAGGTATAACTGATTCCAGCTATGTTAAGATTTTGAAATACATGTCTATTGGTATTGCCCATTCAATTAGGAATCCTATAATGTCAGCCGGCGGTATGCTTGGAAGGGTCAAATCCAAGATAAGAGATATTGGCAGCGAAGATTCTGAAAAACTTATAAAGTATGTAGAGATAGTTGAAAAGAGCCTCTACCGAATTATTAGTATAATTGCAAATATTGAAGTTGTTAGTAACTCTTTGCCCGTTAAGTTAGAAAGGGTTAACGTTTGCAATGTTGTTGAGTCTGTGGTGAAAAGGTATAAAGATAGTGCAGAGTTTAATATAGCGAAAAAAGATGCATATGTTTATGCTGATAGGATGCACATAGGATTTGTTGTTGAGGAAATAATAAGGAACGCCCTTGATGCTACAGAGGGGCAAGATAGTTCTAAAATAGATATTCGCGTATCGGAAGAGGGAAAATACGTTGTTATTGATATTATAGACAACGGTAGAGGAATTGATAAGGATACGCTGTCTTTGGCTACCATACCTTTTTATTCTACAAAACCTACTAATATGGGTGTGGGTTTGTCCCTTGCTAAGTTTATTATTGAGGGTTATCATGGTAAAATTTCAATTGAATCAAAGGAAGGGGAGGGTAGTAAAGTTACGATATCCATACCAAGTGAAAAGAGGAATAAAATGAGGATAGAGCACCTTGATTGGTAAACTTGCTTCTAAAATAATTGTATACACGACATCGTTAGTTCTTTTGGTGTTAATTATATTCAGTGTAAGCTCCATTATTACCGTTGTTAAGTTGAAAAGGTATAGCTTAAATAAGGTGGAAGCTGTCTTTAGGAAAAATTCAAACGAGAATTTGGAAAGAAAGGTTACATCCTATGCAAGGATTTTAAAAGGTGATATGGATGCAAAGAAAAGCGTATCTTTTATGTTTGGTGAAGTTGTTGAGAAGTTTGTGAATTCTAAAGAAAGAATAGATTATCAGGATATAAAAAACATTTACGGTGAAATAAGTAATGTTTTGGATTTAAGAGATATATCTTTATTTAATAGCAAAGGGCAACTTTTGGAAGAATATCCTTCCTTTGAGGAAGTGTCAAATCTCTCTGTTTTTGTTAAAAAATTGATAAAAAGAACAAATTTTCATAAAATTAATTACTTTGATTTTCATCTTAATAAAGATGGTTCTGTGTCCTTTTCTTTTGTTTATGTTGCAAGGATAAAACACAATGTTCCTTTGTTTATAGCCTTTGATTACAATCCATATGATTTTTATTCATTAGTTAAAACAGCACAGTTGCATCCATATTCTCAAAAGTATCTTTGGATTATAAATAAGGAGGGCTATTTGATATACGATCCACCTACAAAAGAACATCCATTAATTACGCTTTTGAACAAAGTAAATTTAGAAAACCCTAAGAATGGGAAGGCCCTTGCAAGTATTGTTAAAAATTATATTTTAAAGGGTAAAACAGGGGTGGCTAGGTATACGTTTAGGGGGGTAGATAAATTTGTTGGATATACATATATAAAAGAGTTTGGCTGGGGATTAGGCTTGACTTTACCTGTAGATACCTTTTATAAGCCTATAAAGGAATTGAATAAAGACATAAATTCCAAAACCACTTTTACACTTGCCCTTTTTGGACTTTTTAGCTCTATTGTAGTTTTGATGGCTATAACGACTTCTCTATTTATTGCAAAGAGAGTGGTAGATCCTATAAATAATACAATTAGTGTTATAGAAAGCATATTGGATGGCGATTATAATGTTAAAATTCCAGAAAGTGGAATGGTTGAAATAGATAAGTTGTCAGAAGCGGTTAGCAGATTAGTAGATTATTTTGAAAAAAGTAAAAATAGCAAGGAGGGTTAGTCATGGCTGAAAATATGGATGATATGCAAGAAATTGTGCAAGATTTTTTGGTTGAAGCCGATGAACTATTAGAAGAGTTAGATGAGGATTTAGTTAGACTTGAGAATGAAAGTGAAGATGAAGATCTCTTGAACAAGATTTTTAGGGCTTTTCATACAATAAAGGGCTCGGCGAGTTTTTTGGGATTTGAGAAACTTACGGAATTAACACACAAGCTTGAAGATGTTCTTAATAAGTTGAGAAAATTTGAACTTAAGCTTAATAGTGAAATGATGGATGCTATTTTGGAAGGTGTAGATAAAGCCAAGGAGATTATCGGTTTGATTAAAGATGGTGGCGATCCTGAGTCCGTAGACATTGAGAAAAACGTGAAGCAATTGGTGAGCTTTTTAGATCAAAATTACAAACCCGAAGAGGAATCCAGCGGAAAAACAGAAGATACTATGAATGAAGATGAATTGGTAGAGTTGCAGGAACAAGAGATTATGGAGGAGGAGGCTGAAGTAGAAGCAGAGGAATCTGAAAAAAAATCGGGGAAAGAAAAACCTAAATCTAAGGATGAAATTGAGGCAGAAATAGAGAGGCTTCTCAAACAGAGAATGGAAGAAGACAAGGAGAAAAGGCTTAAAAGAAAAGAAAAGATACTGTCTGAATTACAGAAGAAGCAATTTGCTGAGAATGTGAAAGAAAAGAAAAATGAAATAAAAGAAGAAAACGTTCCCGATAAAAAGAAAAAATCTACAATGGCTAAAAAATCTAAGCCCATAGTTGAACAAACTATAAGAGTTGATGTTCAAAGACTTGACGATTTAATGAATTTAGTAGGTGAACTTGTTTTAGGTAAAAATAGGCTTGTCAGTGTTGCTCAAAAAGCTGAGGAAAAACTTAGTGGGGATGAAGTTGTAGAGGAGTTAGGTGAAGTCGCAAATCAAATTACACTTGTCACTACGGACCTGCAAATGGGTGTAATGAAGACAAGGATGGTTCAAATTGGTAAAGTTTTTAATAAATTTCCTCGAGTCGTTAGGGATATATCGAGAGAACTTAACAAAGAGGTAGAGTTAATTATTGAAGGTGCTGAAACAGAGCTTGATAAAAGTGTTGTAGAAGAAATTAATGACCCCTTAGTGCATATCGTCAGGAACGCAATAGATCATGGAATAGAAGCCCCAGAAGATAGGGTAAAATTGGGTAAGCTATCTAAAGGTAAGATAGTCCTTTCGGCTTACCATGAGGGCAATTATATTGTTATAGAGGCAGCTGATGACGGTAAGGGCATGGATCCTGAGAAACTTAAACAGAAGGCGTTAGAAAAAGGTTTGATAACAGAAACTGAAGCGAGGCAGATGAGTAAAGAAGAGGCCTTCGCTTTAATTTTTAAGCCTGGTTTCTCTACAGCAGAAAAGGTGACAAACCTCTCCGGTCGTGGTGTTGGTATGGATGTTGTCAAAACGAATGTTGAAAAACTCAACGGAATTATTGAGATTAAATCAGAAGTTGGCAAAGGAACTAAGGTAATCTTAAAAATTCCTCTAACACTGGCAATTATACAGGCGTTGCTTGTTAAGGTTACCAAAGAGTACTTTGCAATACCGCTTGTAAGTGTTGTTGAGACGGTGAGAATTATAAAAGATGATATAGACAAGGTTGAGAATAAGGACGTTTTGAGATTAAGGGAGAACATCATACCTTTGGTTTATTTAGGTGATACATTGGGCATTGGAAAGAACAAGAAAACTCTGGATGGTAAAGAGATTTATGTGGTTGTAGTGGCAATAGCCGAAAAGAAGATTGGATTGATAGTTGATGAGTTAATTGGCAGAGAAGAAATCGTTATAAAATCTTTAGGTAATTATCTAACCAATATTAAGGGCATATCCGGTGCGACTATTATGGGTGATGGATCTGTGACATTGATACTTGATGTAGCTAATGTGATTAATGAAGCATCCATTATATCTGCTAATATTGAAGATCATCTAATCGATGGATATAAAAAGGAACAACCTGTAGCTCTTGTAGCAAGTAGAGAACTGAAGGCTAAAAATGACCTTGTAAATGCCCTTGAAGGGAAAGGTTATAATGTTGTGTATGCACATACAGATAAAGAAGCATTGGATCTTGCATCTGAGCATTTAGCAGATATAGTATTTATAGATCTTTCTATTTACATAAACGATGGTTATAACCTTGCTAAATCCTTACGCAGCATGCCTGCGTATAAAGTGACACCGTTTATTGCTATTTCTACAGACGGAACTTATGATAAGGAAAAGCTTAAAGAATCAAGGTTTAATAAGTTACTTTTTACTCCCATTGAGAAGAATGAAATATATGTAGCTATAGAGGAAGCGATGAGTAGAAATATTCTGGTTGCCTAAAAGTTATATAAGGAGGCTTTTATGAATGGAAGGGATGTTGATCTTTTTGATAAGAGTTTGGCTTTAAGTGCTGATATGGAAGAAGAGATAGCTAGAAAGAATAGGAAAGCTGATACTATAATAATGAAGGATGAGTATGAGCAGGTTGTGGGCTTTATGTTGAATAAGGAGCTTTATGGAATAGATATATTGGATGTTGAAGAGATTATTAAACCTGTTGATTATACTTATGTTCCCAATACAAAGCCGTTTGTTATGGGTGTTATAAATTTAAGGGGTAAGGTTATTCCAGTAGTAGATTTAAGAATTAGATTTGGATTTGTGTCTAACCCTATAAGTGCTGACAGTAGAGTAATTATAATAGCCCATAATGAGTATAATGTAGGCTTTTTGGTGGATAAGATTGAGAAGGTTTATTATATAGAAAAGAAAAGTATCGAACCTACGCCTCCTAATATACCTCAGAATATAGAAAGATATGTCAAAGGTGTTGGCAAAATGCCGAAAAAGATTATAACATTGCTTAACATTGAGGAGATGCTGAAAGAGGGTGGCAGTTTAACTCCTAAAACAGGAAGTACTATGGAGGTTGTAAAAAATGGCTGAAAAAAACGCTGAGGATAGAATAGACATACTTCAAGTTGGCACGAACCAGATGGAGCTTGTTGATTTTAGAATGTTTGAGTTGAAAGAAGATGGCACGATTTATGAAGGTATATATGGCATAAATATTGCAAAGGTTAAAGAAATAATAAAATACCCAAATTTGATAAAAATTCCCTCTAAAGATTCACTGATAGAAGGCATTTACAATTTAAGAGGTGAAGTAATTCCTATAGTAAGTTTGGCTGAGTGGCTAGGCATAAATGAACCTGCAGATATAAAGACCAAAAAGGTTATAATAACGATTTTTAACGATATTACGGTTGGATTTATAGTACATGATGCTAAGAGAATTAGAAGAATTTCGTGGAGATTTGTTAAGCCTCCAAGTGAAGTTTTAAGACATCAATACGGTAATAAAATTGTTGGTACAATAAATTTAGATGAAGAGCATGTGATGATTATACTTGATTTTGAGAGTATCTGTGAAGAGCTTGGAATATTTTCAGAGGACGATGTCAAACGTATAAAGGATGTTGCTTTGCAGAGTGTTAAAGAGAAACAAAAGAAAGCCAAAATTCTCATAGCAGATGATTCTGCAACAGCGAGGAAAATTATAAAAGCAGCCGTAGAACCTCTTGCTGAGAGAGTTATAGAAACTAAAGATGGGCAAGAGGCTTGGGATCTTCTAAATAAGCTTTATAATGACACTAATGGAAATATAAAGGATATTGTGGATGTGATAATAACTGATGTTGAAATGCCCAACATGGATGGCTATAGATTTACAAAACTTGTGAAGGAAGATGAAAGATTTAAGAGTATACCTGTTGTGATGAATACCTCTCTTTCTGGTAGTGCTAACTTGCAAAAGGCCAAAGATGTCGGTGTTGATGATTTCTGTACGAAGTTCATTGCCGAGGAATTCACAAATGCTGTGTTAAAACATGTTTAGGAAAGGAGCATAGAGTTATGTCTGCCAAGCTGAGTGTAGAATGGGTTAACCCGTTTATAGTGGCTACTGAAGAAATTCTAAGTACGGTAGCTATGATCGAGCCAAAAAGAGGAAAATTGTTATTAAAAAAAGATAATACAGTTGAATATGATGTTAGTGGAATTATAGGAATTACTGGTGAAGCTATTGGTTCTATTGCTTTGTCGTTTCATAAGCAAACTGCGATAAAGGTTGTGAGTAATTTTACAGGTGAAGAGGTATTGGGTATTGATGCTGATACGGCGGATGCGATTGGTGAGCTGACTAACATGATAGCTGGTAGAGCTAAAAAGTTATTTTCAGAAAAAGGTGTGAAATTAAAGATATCAGTGCCAAATGTAGTTATAGGTAAGAATCATACTATATCTTCCCCTAAAAGTACTCCAACAATTGTCATACCTTTTGAGTCAGAAAGTGGTGATTTTGCTATACAAGTGTCTTTAGTTCCAAATAAATCGGAGGATTAAAATGGCGCCGGATCAAAGTGAAATAGATGCGCTGTTAGCTGAATTTAGCAAGAAAGATAGTAATGAGTTGGATTTGGTAATTGAGAATTACGAAGAGAAAGATGAGAGTGAAATAAAAGAGAAGGCAAAGGAATATAAAACTAACGAAGATAACTCTTTATCAGAAGGGGATTTTGAATCTGAAAGGCTTAGGGGGGAGAGATTACCACCTAAGGAGCATAAGGTTATAGACAGGCTTGATGAGATAAATAAGGAGAGTGAAGAAAAAGTTAACAAGCTTTTCGAAAAGCTTGAAAATATCTCTACAGAGGTTGATGAGGTTGAGAATTTAATTGAAGATATAAAACCTTTTGTAAATAAACATAAGGAATTTATGGATTTTTTTGTTGAGCATTTTCCAAAAACATCAATAAAGAAGAACTATGAATATTTTAAAAATATTGTTAATATTTTAAATGAAATAGAAGATAAAGTAAACTCTATCAGAGATGATACTTTTGATGCTATGGATATATTGCAATTTCAAGATATAACAAGACAAAAGATCGAGCGTGTTATTAGTGTAATTAAAGCATTACATGATTATTTAAACAACTGGTTTGCGTCTGATTATGAAAGTATTCCAAGGGCAAGGGTTGCCCATACCATTGTCAATGAAGAAGAAAAAGAGGAAATTGATGAAGAAGTTGAGAGTATAATAAAGCAAATGCAGAGGGGTGAGATAAAATGAGGATTATAACTGTGGATGATTCATCTACTATGAGAAGAATCATAAAAAATACATTAAAGAGAATTGGCTATGGAGACGAGATTGTAGAAGCAGAAAATGGTAAAGAAGCTCTTGGGATTTTGTCAAACAACGAGGTAGATTTAATTATAACTGATTGGAATATGCCGGTTATGGACGGGCTTACATTTGTGAAAAAAATTAGGGCCAACAGTAAATTTGATGATGTACCTATAATTATGGTTACTACAGAAGCTGCAAAAGAAGATATTATTACGGCACTTAAAGCCGGGGTTAACAACTACATTGTTAAGCCTTTTACTCCTCAGGTTTTGAAAGAAAAGATAGAAGCAGTAATGGGTTTAAAGGATTAGGTGATTGAACTTAAATGTATATACAAAAGATATAAAAGAGGTCTATTTTTTTCTAAATCTTATGTAGATGTTTTGAAATGCGTAAGTCTATGTGCAAAGAAAGGAGAACATTTAGGAATTATTGGTGAATCAGGCGCAGGAAAGTCAACATTGTGCCGGATTATGTCTTTATTGGAACTTCCTGATAAAGGGGAAATTAGCATTAATGGTGAAAAAATAAATAGAAGAAACATGGGAAAAAAAAGAGGCATCGTAGGGATGGTTTTTCAGGACCCTTCAACATCATTGGATTCTAAAATGACTATATTGTCTACACTTCAAGAGGCTAATGTAAATAGAGACAGAATTGAGAAAGTTCTTGATGAAGTGGGTTTAAGAAAAGAGTTACTTAATAAACGTCCTTATGAACTAAGTGGGGGTGAACAACAACGAGTAGCGATTGCCAGGGTTTTACTTGCCAACTCTGAATATTTTATTTTTGATGAATTTACAAGTGCTTTAGATGTATCTACACAAACAAGAATAGTTAATCTGTTGTGCGATATTAACAAAAACAGAGATTATGGATTTATCTTTGTATCCCATGATGTTAAGCTGGTAAGTTTTCTCTCAGATAGAGTTTATGTTTTATACAAGGGAGAGATAGTGGAAGAAACGAGGAATTTGTCATACGCTATGCATCCATACACAAAAGTACTTTTGAAAGGCGAAGTGGGTGATGCGGATGATTTTGTAAATGCTGGATGTAGCTTTTATAGTTTTTGTCCATATAGAATGGAAAGGTGTAAAAAGGAAAAGCCGAAGTTGAGAAAAATTGGTGAAGATAAAGAAGTGAGATGCTTTTTGTATGATTGATATACTTTCCCTTACTTTAAAAGAACTAGAAGAAATGCTTTTATCCAAGGGATACGAAAAGTACAGGGCGAAGCAAATATTTTCTTTTCTTTATAAGCAAAATATTGACAATTTTAATCTAATGACTGCCCTAAAGAAAGACATGAGAAAACAACTGTCAGAAGAATTCTTTATATACAGCGTTAAAATTAGGTCTGTATCTATTGGAAATGATGGAGCTAAAAAATATCTATTTGAGCTTTTAGATGGTGCTTTGATTGAAAGCGTGCTTATACCTATGGATAACGGAAAGTTCACAATATGTGTTTCCACCCAGGTCGGTTGTACGATGGGATGTAAGTTCTGTGCTACAGGTAGGATGGGCTTCAAGCGTAACCTTACTGCATCTGAAATAGTAGAGCAGACCAGATATATTTTAAAGGATAATGGGTTGAAGATTGCAAATATTGTGTACATGGGTATGGGTGAACCATTGGATAATTATGATAATACGGTTAAATCTATGCTAATAATGATGGAAGAATTTGGTTTGGGTATATCTAAAAGGAGGATGACACTTTCAACCTGCGGCATACTACCTTCTTTAAAACAATTAAAAAAGGATTTGCCGTACATAAACTTAGCTTTTTCTTTACATAGTGCTATTTCGGAAAAAAGAAGTATGATTATGCCAATTAATGAAAAATATCCTTTAGAAGATGTGCTAAGAGTCTTAAAGGATTTCCCTATACCCAGAAGGAGAAGAATCACATTTGAATACGTCATGATAAAGGGACTGAATGATACAAGAGAGGATGCGAAAGCATTAATAAATATTATGTCAAATTTGAAAAGTAAATTAAATCTGATACCTTTAAACAAACATGATTTGATAGGGACTAAATTTGAGCCAACCTCTATGAATGAGATAGAAAAATTCGCCCAACGTTTGAGGAATAAGGGTATATTTGTCACCATTAGAAAATCCAAAGGGTCAGATATTAACGCAGCTTGCGGTATGCTTGCAACAACAAAGGCTTCATAAACCCCTTGCGTATAAGTGTGTTAAAGCTACTGCTAAAGCGTCTGATACATCAAGCGGTTGGTTTTTTAGGTCTATTTTTAACGTTTTCTCTACAACGAATTTAACCTGAGTTTTATCTGCAGCTCCATAGCCACAAATGGACTGTTTAACTTGTCTCGGTGTATATTGCTCTACTCCAATACCATATTGTTTAACGGCTATTATAGCAGCGGCTTTTATTTCACTCAAAAGCATTGCTGATTGTATATTTACTGAATAAAACGGTGTTTCTATTGCAACCTCTTTGGGTTTGTATTGCTCTAAAATGTTTTTAATGAAATTATAGACAGCGAATATTTTCTCTTCTTGTTTTAATTTTTTTTTGAGTTTTGTAAAATCGTAATAAGCTTCTTTAGTGGATGGATTAATTAACCCGCACGCTGTGATTGTGCTTCCTGGATCTATCCCTAAGATAAGCATAATTGGCGTTATTTACCCTCAATATTCTTTTTGCCCCTATAAATCTTTTCCAGTAATATCTTGTGAAGTGGGATATTTTTACTCCACTTCTTCTATCAGCTGCATGTATAAATCTCCCATTTCCTATGTAAATTGCCACATGAGTTGCTTTTGCGTAACTAAGTGTGTGAAAAAACAACAAATCCCCAGGTTGTAGCTTACTCACTGGAACGAAGACCCCTGCTTCCGTATATTGTTCTTCTGCCGTGCGTGGCAAGCGAATTCCGAATTTTCCGTATATCTTTTGAACAAAAGCAGAACAGTCTATGCCGTGCCTTAAGCTATCGCCTCCAAATCTATATGGAGCTCCAATAAATCTTTCAGCATATCTTATTAAAGTATGCCTTTCTTCGTTGAGAACTGAATATCTAAGTTTCAATCTTTGTACATCTTTAATGTTTTTATTTGGTACAAACAGTATTTGACCAACGTGAATGTTATTTCCGGATATATCGTTTAATACCCTCACTATACTAACATTTGTATTGAATTTTCTTGCAATCTTCCACAGAGTATCTCCTCTTTTAACCTTATAGATTTCTGAATAGAGAAGGTATTTTGGTGGGATAAATAGGTTTTCTTTTTCACATACTTTAATTTTTTCTGTAAGCTCTTTAGGTATTACAACCAGTTCTCCAGGTCTTATAATTTTTCCCAGTTTAGAATTAAGCTTCTCCAATTTTTTTAAAGATAAACCGAATCTACTTGCAATACTAGCTAACGTATCTCCTTTAGCTACAACGTAGTAACCGTCGCCAATTCTACCTGGCTTTGGAAGCTCTTTTATTTTTTCGTGGTTTAAGGGTAAAACGATTTTCATACCAGGTTTTATCCTGAGCCAATCTATGTTAGGGTTTGCCTCTTTTAATGATTTTATTGAATATTGTAATTTGTGTGCTATTTTATAAAGAGAATCCCCTTCTTTTACTGTATATAAACTAATTCTTTTGAATGTTTTCTCTGTTTTTTGCTTGAGTTCAGGTTTGTTTTGAGTTGCACTCAAAACGGCTTCTATCCCATTAAATTTGTCTATACAATCTTGCATCGGTATGTTTATTTTATCATTTGGCCTGATTTTTAGCCAATTTACATTAGGGTTTGCCTGTTTTATTAACTTAGCTTTTATACCGAGTTTGCGTGCTATACCAATTAAAGTATCACCTTTTTTAACTGTATAAAGCTCGCAAGCCTGACTTTCAAATGTGAGAAAAACTATAAGAATAGTGATTAAATACTTAAACCACATGTCAAATTTATACAAAATCTATGTTAGGTATGTCAATAAAAAATAGAGCTATGACGCCATTTTTTAGAATGTATTGATCAAAAGAGGTTTTATAGCACATGCGATTTATTACAAAGAGTTTTACAAGCCTTCACCTGTTTTGTGTATACACCCTTTTTTTTAAGACCATTATACATAATCTCACCTGATATATCTCTAAGCTTCTTTGAAAGCAATGGAAAACTGGGAGATAATTTCAGCCTAATTTGATATTGTTTTCTGCCATTTTGCGGATATATACCTATATGCTAAAAACACCAATTTAATCAATGATTCATAATGTTAAACCTATATGTTAATATTATTATAAGATTCTCATTTTAAAAGTAACATTATATCACAATTTAAGATTTACACAAAATGTGGGGCGGGATCGATTCTAAACTTTTAAGATGATCAACAAAAATTTTTTGAGCTTTGTTGTAACTACCTATTTCCAATAGATAGAACCACCTATAGATCTTTATATCCTTAACATTTATTATCTTAAGATTGCCATTCTCAATTTCCCTTTTAACTATCAGCTTACTCAATGCTGAAACTCCTAAATTACACATTACTGCGTTTTTGATAGCTTCTGAGTTGTTAAGCTCATAATCAATATTAAGAGTTACACCAAATTTTCTTATCTCTCTCTCAATAATTTGCCTTGTCCCAGAACCAACCTCTCTGTTTATAAATATTTCTCCCTCAAGTTCTTTTACGCTAACCTCACTTTTGTTTGCCAATCTATTCTTCGGAGAACAAAAAAATACTATTTCATCCTTGATAAACTTCGATAGTCTTATCCTCTTATCATCGACATTTGGCAGACCTTCTATTAAGCCAACGCCTATATCACATAATTTGAGTTTTCTCAAGACCTGTTCTGTATTTTCTATAAATACCGTTATGTCAATATTAGGGTATTTGAGCTTAAATGCTTTAATAACCTCTGGTAGTAAGTAATTTCCAATTGTGGTACTTGCACCTATTTTTACGCAGCCTTTATTAAGTGTGTTAAAATTCTCAAGGCACAGTTGTGCCTCTTTTAGAAGATTTATTACTCTTTTTGTGTAGATATAAAGTTCTTTACCTTCCTCTGTTAATTTGAGGTTTTTACCGTTTCTTACAAATAGTTTTACTCCAAATTTGTTCTCTATATCCTTTATTGTTTGGCTTATAGCAGGTTGAGTTATGAACAACTTCTTTGCACTCTTGCTCATGTTCAGCGTTTCAGCAACCGAGTTAAACACCACTATGTGTCGTAAGCTCAGTTCAAATATGTCCATTTTCCACCTTTATATTCTTATGTTCGCATATAAACTTCAACCAACTTTTAAAAAATTCTGGATTTGCTTGAGACCAGATATGAGTGAAGGAGGCAAGAGTATTTTTAATCAATGCCCCATCACATTTTCCGGTGATACCATGCCCTCTTTGCATTTCAAAGGCACACTCACTTTCAAAGTCTAATACACACGCATGGTGAAACTCATGACCTTTTATCATTTTTACCGATTTTTTCCACCATCCTTTTATTTTAGGTTTTAAAAGAGTATAGCCATGTCCTACGGGTTTTTTTTGAAAAGTTACCTTTGTGTTTATTGCGCCAACCATATTTGCTTCTCTGCCTTTGTATAATACTTTATCTGCAAGATAAACAAGGCCACCACATTCTGCATAAACAGGTTTTCCAATCTGTATAACTTCTTTTATATCTTTCTTTACAGAGGAATTTTCCTCAAGTTCTTGTAAAAATAACTCAGGAAAACCTCCACCTAAGTATAATCCATCTACATCGGGCAATTTATCCCTGAGAGGGGAAAAATAGTGTAATGTTGCTCCTAACTTTTCTAAATACTCTAAATTATCTGGATAGTAAAAGTTAAACGCTTCATCAAAGGCAATGCCTATTTTAACTGGGTAAAATTGTTTTTTCTCTGGTTGGATGTTTTTTGCGGCAGCTAAGTTCTCTGCAGATTTTGCAATTTTTATTATTTTTTTTACATCAAGGAATTTTTTAAGATGGTTAGTTATGTTTAAAATAATAGTTTCCTTCTCTGATTGCTTCATAGTTGAAGACAAACCCAAGTGTCGCTGAGTTATGCCTATATTTTCATACTCGGGTATGACGCCTAGTATGGGTAAATTGACATACATATTTATTGCTGTCACGATTTTCTTTTTTTGTCTTTCATTTTGTACTCTGTTTAAGATAACTCCTTCTATTTTTAGATTTTTATCAAACTCTTTACAACCCAAAATCAGAGGAACTACGCTTCTTCCCATTTCTTTAACATCTAAAACCAGGATAACAGGAGTTTTTGTTAGCTTTGCTAAAGCTGCATTATCTGTCCCCCCTTCTGGTCTCACATCGTCGAATAAACCGTGATTGCCTTCAATAACGGTTATATCGACACCTTCAGATTTGTCAATAAAGTATCTTAAAAGTTTTTCTTTTTTTAGAAAGAAAAAATCTAAATTTCTGCACGGTCTACCTGTAGCTTGAGTATGCCACATAGGGTCTATAAAATCGGGTCCCTTTTTGAACGGTTGTACTATAAATCCCATCTCTTTGAAGATTCTATTCAGGCCTATAGTTATTGTTGTTTTTCCAGAGGTTTTTTTTATAGCTGCAATGTAAATTCTTGGAATTTTAACCATAACAATACCTTACTCCAATGAGTAATAAACAGCAGTCGCCAAAGTTTTTGCTTTGAGCACCTGCTATGGTGTGAATTTGCAATCTGGGAGTCGGAGTATCTTTTTTAATAATACTTTTGTAACAATCTATTCCTTCTCCTCTTTTTCTAAAACACATACTTGTAAACTGCGTATATCTGGTTTCCACTAAATTCATCATCCCCAGCTCCAACAACATCAAAGTTCTTTGCCTTTATATGTCTCCATTCAATGCCGAGCATAGTAACCTTTGTTGTTTTGATTTTTATGTTACCTACAACTGTTTCTACTTTTGGGTCTTTTGGGAATATGCTGTTGTTAAATTTCACATGGTCATACTCACC
>JALVTR010000159.1 GCA_027035885.1 Desulfurellales bacterium | reverse complement strand
ATAAACTGCTTGGTTAGGGAGGCTAAGTCCTTTTCGGTTTTACAGTTTTTGCTTAGTTCTTTGGAATCTATCTCCTCAATAAGATTATCTTGGGTAAGATCATCCGCTTTGCTCATGTTAAACCCCTATACAGTAGTTGATTTTACGCTACCTCGCTAAAGTATGTGTATAACTTCATGAAAGAAAACCACCTAAAGAGCCTTGCTCCTACCCAAACACTAAAATAACAATACAACTTTGCACAGCGTGAGAGATATAAATACTTAAAAAGCACAGAAACCCATTTTAGATTCCACGACTTCAGACATAGCTTTGCCCATGATTTGAAAAATGAAGGACACTCAGACAAAGAAGTTGCAGAACAGCTTGGGCATAGTAGACTTGAGAAGACTTATACGGCATGAGTTTTAATATAAGATTTTTTTGAAGCACCCTGTAATGTATTTTGTTTAAATTCTACCTTTTTTATAATAAGTATACTTTTTGATGGTGGTAAGGCACTAAGGTATTCTTGTCTTATAAGAATTTTATATTGATTAACAGTATTCCCACCCTTTCTATGTATTTTTTGAAATTTGACGTCATATTAACGTCATGTGACGTCATGGTGCAAATTGCTTTTTGAGAATAAAAACCTATCTCCCAAACAGCCTTGTCCAAAAGCCCTTGTTCCTTTCTTTCTCCAAATCTTTCTCTTTTTGGTCCAATTTTTTTTTGAGCTCATTTAACGCCTTTTCTCTTTCTTCTACTGCATTTTTGAGTTTTCCGAGCTCAAAAAATGCCTTTTTTAACTCCATATCCTTTTTGTCCAATTCCTCATACGGCACCAAAGCCTTACTCTGCTTTATTTCATATATGTCTTCTATAACCATTTCCAAAAGTTCATTTTCACTTTTAGCTCCATAGATTCTTAACAGTTTTTTTATTTTTTTATCAATACCTTCATTTACCCTATAGGTTTTTCTAATTACCCTCATAATAACATTCTCATCAGTTTGACGTCACTTGACGTCAAGTTAGCGTCACTTGACGTCATTTTCTTAAAAATACTCTTATAATAAGAATATATTAAAGATAATGTTTTTTCAAACATTTTTTACAACCCTTATGATATTGTGTATTTAATGAATGAATGAATGTATACATGTTTAAAATTGAACTTTTAATTAAAAAGATATTGATTTTAATACATTTTTTAATTAAAATTATATTTAGTTAAATAACGGTATCATAAAGACTGGCAGGGAAGGTGCAGGTAATTTGGATTAGTTAAGATGTAAAACATGTTTAATGAATTATGTAAACAATTATTTTTAGGAGGTGAGATATGATTAGTTACTCATTTGAAGGGAGCACCACTAAACTTATAGCTAAAACTATAGGAGACCTTTTTGAAGAAATCTCCCAGCAGGTTCCCAACAATGACTGTGTAGTAAGCGTTCACCAAGGTGTAAGAATGATTTACAAAGACTTCAACAAAGAGGTAGATAGGGTTGCCAAGGGCTTAATGGCTTTAGGTGTAAATAAGGGCGATAGAGTAGGTATATGGTCCACAAATAATGTTGAATGGATTCTGGTACAATTTGCTACTGCTAAAATGGGAGCAGTTTTGGTTAACATCAATCCAGCTTACAGGACACATGAGCTTGAATATGCTATGAAACAATCCGAGCTTTCGACTCTAATTCTTATTGACAATTTCAAGACTTCAGATTACATAAAAATGGTTTATGAAGTGGAGCCTTCTATAAGGGATTCAAGACCTGGCCAGATAAAGTCTGAAAAATTACCTTTTCTTAGGAATGTGGTATGTATAAACAATACAGAACATGCCGGCATGTATAAATGGGATGATATGCTTAGCATGGCATCAAAGATAAACGATAGTGACCTCAAAAATGTCCAGACAAGCTTGGAGTTCGACGATGCAATAAATATCCAATACACATCCGGGACAACAGGATTTCCTAAAGGGGTTACACTCAGTCATTTCAACATCTTAAATAACGGATTTTTCATAGGTGAGAGGATGGATTTTTCAGAAAAGGATAGGTTGTGTATACCTGTTCCATTCTATCATTGTTTTGGAATGGTTTTGGCCAATCTTGCCTGTGTAACCCACGGAGCTACAATGGTTTTGCCTGGAGAGGCTTTTGAGCCTGAAGCTGTTTTGAAAACTGTAGAACAAGAGAAATGCACAGCTTTACATGGTGTCCCAACAATGTTTATAGCAGAGTTAGAAGATCCAAGCTTCAATGATTATGATTTAACCACTTTAAGAACAGGCATTATGGCAGGTTCACCTTGTCCTGTGGAAGTTATGAAAAGGGTTAATAATGAAATGCATTTAAGTGAAATTACGATAGCTTACGGACTGACAGAATCCAGCCCAGTTATAACCCAAACTGCTACTCATGATACCTTAGAACATAGGACAGCGACGGTAGGAAAAACTTTACCTTTCGTAGAAGCAAAAATAGTAGATCCTGAAACAGGCAAGATTGTTCCTACAGGTACACAGGGAGAGCTGTGCACAAGAGGATATCATGTAATGAAGTACTACTACAATAACCCAGAGGCTACTAAAGAGGCTATAGATGAAAATAGATGGTTGCACACCGGAGATATGGCTACTATGGATGAAGATGGCTATTTCAAAATAACAGGTAGAATAAAAGACATGATAATTAGAGGCGGAGAAAATGTTTATCCGAGGGAGATAGAAGAATTCTTGTATACACATCCAAAGATAAGCGACGTTCAAGTCATAGGCGTACCAGATAGAAAATACGGTGAAGAAATATGTGCCTGGGTAAAACTTAAAGAAGGAGAAACAGCCACAGAAGAAGAGATAAAAGAGTTCTGCAGAGGTAAAATAGCTCACTTTAAGATTCCGAGGTATATAAAATTTACAGACTCCTTCCCTATGACAGTTACAGGGAAAATCAGAAAGGTAGAGATGAGAGAAATATCGACCAAAGAGTTGGGCCTTGAGGATGTGGCTAAGATTGAAACTGCCTAACTATACAACCATCTTAAACCCCAAGAGACTGGTTTAAACCGCCGGTCTCTTTAATTTTTTTAGGCTGCTAAGTATGTATGAAAAACTAAGAAAATTAAGTAATAAATACGCTATAGTTGGAGTAGGATACACACAACAGGGTAAAGTCCCAAACAGAACTGCTTTAAGCTTCTACGTAGAAGCCGGAGTAAATGCTATAAAAGATGCTGGCTTGAAAAAAGAGGATATAGATGGACTTATATGCTATAGACAGTTTAAACCTATGAATAACGAACCCGAAGTAACACCCTATCTTGTTGCCCAATATTTAGGAATAGAACCTACAGCATTAAGCCAAGAATCTTACTGCCCAAGACATCATATAATGCATGCTATATCCTTACTGGAAGCGGGTTTTTGTAACTATATCTTGCTAATATATGCCGATAACGCCCTTTCTGGTGGAAGAATGTTTATAGAAGAAGCCACCCATCCAGAAACCAAGGGAGAAAATTTCTTGTTCGGAGATTTTGGATTTGTAGGGGATTATGCTATTGCGGCCAGAAGAGCCATGTATGAATTTAACACAGGACCAGAAACTTGGATGGAAATAGCTACAAATCAAAGAAAGTGGGCAAACTTGAATCCAAATGCTACTATGTATAAAAAACCATTGACACAAGATGATTACATAAACTCCCCATATATTGTTGAACCTTTTAGAAAGTTTGATGCCGCTTTAATTAGCGACGGCGGAAGAGCATGTATAATTACCTCTGTAGAAAGGGCGAAAGACCTACCTAATCCAGTAGTGTCTATTTCAGGCATAGGAGAAGCTAACCCCAGCGTAGATATACATCAATCCAAGTATATGGCTGGTCCTACAGGAGCAAAGAAGGCTTTCAAAATGGCATCAGAGATGTCAGGAATAACAATAAACGATATAGACGCTTGCGAAATATATGATTGCTTTACATACACCGTTGAAATAACGCTACAAGATTACGGATTCTTTGAACCAGGAGAGGGCAAGTATTTCTTTAAAAATGGATATACCGCTCCTGGAGGCAAGCTGCCAATTAATACATCTGGCGGTTTGTTGTCT
>JALVTR010000158.1 GCA_027035885.1 Desulfurellales bacterium | reverse complement strand
GAAAAAATGATTTAAAAAGAATGGTCGCTGCTTATGAAGATGTATTTACTTTTCATCAAAGGGAGTTGGAACGATTTAAAAAACTTATCAAAGAGGTATTTGGCTATGGGCAGAATAAATTTTAAACATGATGGGATAGGTCATTTTTTGTCAGATAAGTTTTTAAAAGTCCCACTTTACCAAAGATCATTTGCTCGGGAAAAAGAAAATGTTAAAGAACTTTTTGATGATATTACAAATTCATATCCAGATGAGTATTTCGTAGGCACAATAGTAGTTACAGATAAGGGAGATTGTTTGGAAATAGTAGATGGGCAGCAAAGACTGGTCACAATAAGTTTGTTTTTTATTGCAGTAAAGGACTTTCTAAAAAAAGTAGGCGAGGTAGAGAAGGCAAATGCAATTGAAGGAGAATTTATATTAAAACAAAATTACAGAGATGAAGAGAAAAAGCAAAGATTAGCTCTTAACGATGTAGATAACGAATTCTATGTAAAAGCCTTGGTAAGAAGTGAATCAGTAGACTCCTCGAGAGCCTCTCATAACAGGCTTATAAATGCTTACAATTTCTTGAAAGATTATATTGAGAGCAAGTACAAAAGTGAAGGGCTTGACGGTCTATTAAACTTAGTTGATTTTTTAAAGGATAAGTTATTGATAATAATTGTTAGTGTATCTGATGATGTAAATGCTTTTACAGTTTTTGAAACATTGAATGACAGAGGGTTGATTTTGTCCCAGACGGATCTCATTAAAAATTACTTGTTTAATAAGGGTGGAGATAGGATAGGGGAAGCTAAAGATAAATGGACAAGATTTACAGGAGCCATCGAATCAGGAATAAGTGAGGAAGAGATGTTGAATTACATAAGGTATTATTGGTCCTCAAAACATGGATTGACTCGTGAAAAAGAGCTTTATAAAAGGATAAAAGAAAAAATAAAAAATAAAAATCAGTCCATTACATTTAGTAATTTAGAAAAGAATTCTGAGATCTATCTTGCGATCTTAAACCCACATCACACTTTCTGGAATAATTTTTCCCATGAATGTTCCGAATACATAGCAGAATTGTTAGAATTAAGATTAACACAAAACAGACCACTTTTAATTGCGTTACTCGAAATATGGAGAGATAAACCCAAAGAATTAAAAAAAGCTTTAAAGCTCATAGTATCTTGGTCTGTTAGAAATCTTATAACTGGCACAATTGGGTCCGGTACACTTGAAAAAGAGTTTTCAAATCAAGCTAAACTTATTAACGAGGGGAAAATAAATATGGCAAAAGAATTGTTAGATTCTGTAAAAAATTTAATACCTACAGATGATCAATTCCAGAATGCTTTTGAGATAGCTACAATTTCAAAAGCTTACATTGCCCGATATTATCTAAGAAAACTGGAACAGGCGTATAGAATCACTTTAGAGCTTGAGCCTATTAAAAATCCAGAAAAGGTGAATTTGGAGCATGTACTCCCAGAGAATCCAACGAATTTACAAAAAGATTGGCCAAGTTTTGATGAAAATTTGCATAAGACTTATTATCGTAGAATTGGTAATCTTACTCTTTTGGACAAAAAAATGAATAGCGATATAGGAAATGGTCCTTTTGAAGGAAAGAAGGCAGTTTACAAAGAATCCGAGTTGCAGATTACTAAAAAAGTAGCAGAATATGATGATTGGACACCTTCTGAAATAGAAGCACGACAAAAAGAATTAGCAAAAAAAGCTTTGGAGATATGGAAAATATGAAAGAATATATCAGTCAAATAGTTCACGGGGACTGTTTAGAGATAATGAAAAAAATTCCTGATAATTCAGTGGATGTGACTTTTGCAGATCCTCCCTTTAATTTGAAAAAAAAGTACAATGGTTATAAGGACAGTAAAGAATTTCACGAATATCTTGAATGGAGCAAACAATGGATCTATGAGATGGTTAGAATTACTAAACCTACAGGTTCTATATTTGTCCATAATATTCCAAAATGGCTTACGTATTATGCAGGATTTTTGAATGAAGTTGCTCATTTCAAACATTGGATTGCTTGGGATGCTCCTACCGCCCCTATGGGTAAATCCCTCCAACCATCCCATTATGGTATTTTGTATTATGTAAAGGATTTAAAGAAAGCTAAATTTTATGAAATTCGTTATCCACATAAGCGATGTAGAAAATGTAACTATCTTTTAAAAGATTACGGTGGGAAAAAGGCCGGTTTACATCCATTTGGTCCGTTAGTTTCTGATGTGTGGACTGATATCCATCGTATAAAACATAATAAGTATAGGGATGAACACCCCTGCCAATTACCTATACATTTATTGGAAAGAATAATTCTGATGAGCACAGATGAAAACGACATTGTTTTGGACCCCTTCGTTGGCACAGGAACGAGTGTTATTGCTGCGAAGAGATTGGGTCGCCAATTTATTGGAATTGATATAGATGAAAAGTATGTGAATATTACAAGAAATAAGCTTTCCAAAGAAACACCAAATTCTAAAATCGGTAATGTTTGGGTTAGTTTTTACTTAGACGAAATAGTAACTATTAGAGATAAGGATTGGGAAAAAATAAAATCATATTTTTCCATCCCTGATAATATTAAAGACATCGATTTCATAAGAATAAAGTTGAATAAAAAAGGAGAGTCGGTCAAAAATGGTAAAAACATGGTTTTGCCAATGTTCAATAATAAAGCAACCAACAGTAGATAACAAACTAAAATCTGTCTCTATTTAGATTCGTTTAAATCCTTTGGTTAAAACTCGAAATACCCGTAGAACGCTAACGGAAATTCTGGGGTGTACCTGTGAATAAAAAGTAATAAAAAATAATAAATACTAATCTAAACAGGAGTTCACAATGAGACGTTGGAATGGCTGGGGAGAGGAGGGTGTTAGTTACCCTGTTAACAAACATGCAGAGAGGTTTATAATAAAAAGAATTGGAAAAGGGGTTAAAAATAAGGAGATAAGCAAGACTTCACTTTTGGATGCTGTAGGTATGCCGAAGATTAAAGAATTTCCTTTTTCTACTACCGATAAGTTTGACAGGTTAATTCACTCTTTTGGACAGAGCTTTTCTGATTGGTTGAAATTTAAAATGGGATTAGAGTTTAATGCACCAGATTTGGTGTGCTACCCAGAAAATGAATATGATTTAGAGGTCATAATTGATAAGGCAAAAAAATGGAATGTGAATTTAATACCATACGGAGGTGGGACATCTGTAGTTGGCCACCTTAAAGTTATTGATGAGGAAAAGCCTAATATTTCTGTGGATATATCTAAAATGAATGGGATTGTGAGCCTTGATGAGTATTCTCATATAGCTCTTATTAAAGCTGGTACAAAAGGACCTGAGATTGAGAGGGCTTTAAATATTAAAGGGTATACACTTGGGCATTTTCCACAGTCTTTTGAATTTTCGACGCTCGGTGGATGGGTTGTAACGCGCTCTTCTGGCCAATTTTCGCTTGGATACGGAAAGATTGAAGATATGTTTTTGGGCGGGACACTGTATTCCCCAAGTGGCGTTTTTCACATAAACCCATACAACAAATCAGCTGAAGGTGTAGATCTGAGAGAAATAGTGCTGGGTAGCGAGGGCAGGATAGGAATTGTGTCAAAATGTTACATGAAAGTTTCTAAACTGCCTGATGTACTTGATGTTGAAGGTGCTTTTTTCCCTGACGATGAAAGTGGCATAGAGGCTGTTAGGTCTATATCGCAAAGCAATATTCCATTGACTATGGTAAGATTGAGTTTATCTAAAGAAACAGAGGGTATCCTAAATTTGGCCTCAAAAAGGTTTTTTGTCGGTTTGCTTGAAAATTTTGTTAAATTAAAAGGGCACTCTAAGAATAAGTGCTTGATGGTTTATGCCATTAGCGGAGAAAGCAAGCAAATGGATTTTTACAAATCTTTTGTTAAGTCCGTTATCAAGAAGTACGGCGGCTTGAATATAGGCGCTTTTATTGGAAAACAGTGGCTGAGGGATAGGTTTAAGATGCCGTATTTGAGAAACACCCTGTGGGATATGGGCTACGGAGTGGATACACTTGAGACTTTTACGACATGGGATAATGTTGGAAATTTGGCTAAAAAAATAGAAAAAGCTTTGGAGGGTTCATTTGCTTTTTCTCACCTTTCACATGTTTATCCGAACGGTTCGAGTATTTATACAACATATGTCTTTCCTTTAG
>JALVTR010000157.1 GCA_027035885.1 Desulfurellales bacterium | reverse complement strand
AGGTCCCAACCTACACAGTAGACGCTCAAAGAATTTAAATCGTGTATATGGAAATCTCCATTTAAATGAGTCTCTCTGATTTCCTTTGGATAAATTTTACTTAGCCAATAGGTTTTTGTGATTGCTGACGAAGCATAGTTGTTCAGGCCTTGTAAAGAATAGCTCATGTTCGAGTTTTCTTTAACTTCCCAATCCAGCTTGTTTAGGTACTTATCGACCAACTCGACATCCGCTTTGTTCTTGAGTTCCCTTATTTGTGCATGCTGTTCTCTGTAGAGTATGTAGGCTTTGGCTGTCTTTTTGAATGTCGAGTTGAGTAAGACCTCTTCAACAATGTCTTGGATTTCTTCAACCGTCGGATTTCTTGGACCGATTAGACGATATGCTAAGTCTAAAACCCTGATTGTTAGCCTTTTTGCAGTTTCATAGTCGAATTCACCTGTGGCTTTGCCTGCTTTTTCAATTGCTTTAGTTATTTTTTCTGGATCAAAATCGACAACTCTCCCATCCCTTTTGATAATTTTGGAAAACACAACAATCCCCCTTTGAGATTTGGTTTTATCATGACTTTTAGGGAATTTTTTATGTTTTGATGGGTATTTGGATCATGGCGAACCTCCCGTTCATTTTATTATCGGGTAAGTCTCCTGACTCGGCTTCATCCTACTCCCCTTGCCTTCCCATCGGGCGACCCTTGAGATTTACAAGAGCCTTTCCCGACAGTGGCTGCCCTTTTAAAAAGAGCTAAAAGGGTTTCGTCGGCCTCACAGTTGCGGGGGCAGTGCCGGATTTCCACCGGACTTCCTTAACCCGACAATTGATTTATATAACTATTTTTGGTTTGTGTCAATCAACATTATTCCGCCTATGTTCCTGCCACAGATTTTATCCCTACGGTAAGAGAAAAAGCTTTTGTTTTCGAATGTACAGATATTCATGTCGATAATGTTTTCCCTTTTTACACCCGATTCAACTAGCTGTTCTATGTTAACACTTGAAAGGTCAAGGTATATCTTGCCCTTTCTCGTTGTTAAGAAGCGCTCTGGAAACTTGCTTGCCACGTCTTCTTTTACTTCGTAGCAGTTTTTACAAATATGAGGGCCGATTGTAGCGATTACATTTTTTGGATTTAAGCCTAAATTTTTAAAGGTTTCTATGGCTTCTTTTGAAATACCCAAGTAACTTCCCATCCAGCCTGAGTGTATTGCCATGATTATCCTTTTTTTAACATCCATAAGTGATATAGGCAGACAATCTGCAAATTTTATGCCCAAAAATACAAAGAGCTCTTCTGTGTAAAGTCCATCTGCGTCGAACTTTTTGTCCCTTGAAAATTTTACAATCTTGTTTGAGTGGATTTGGTTTAGAGTGGCGATATGCTCCGCCTTTAGCTCTGATTTTATAATTTCGAAGTTTTCCTCAACATTTTCCCTTGTGTCTTCAACAGAGATACTGACGTTTAAACTATCAAATGGGTAGTTACTTACACCGCCAAACCTATCGAAGAATACACACCGTGCGCCAAATTCTTTGAACCTTATATCTTCAACAAAGCCCATTTAACCGATTCTCTCTTTGCCAAAGTATCGCATCAAAGCCTCGGGGATCTTGACCGATCCATCCTTTTGTTGATAATTTTCTATTATGGCCACAAGGCATCTGCCCACGGCCACGCCCGATCCGTTGAGCGTGTGGACAAACTGTTTCTTTTTGTCTTTTCCTTTGAATTTTATGGACGACCTGCGCGCCTGAAAATCCCTTGTGTTTGAGCATGAAGATATTTCCCTGAATTTAGCTTGTCCTGGTAGCCAAACCTCAATGTCATAGGTTTTTGCCGCAGAGAAACCTATATCACCGCTCGATAGGACAACAACTCTGTAGGGCAAACCTAACAGTTGCAAAACTTCTTCGGCATCATGTGTTAGCTTTTCCAAAGCCTTATTTGAATTCTCTGGCTTTGTGAATTGCACAAGCTCCACTTTGTTAAACTGATGCTGTCTTATGATGCCCTTAACGTCCTTTCCATAGCTTCCCGCCTCTTTTCTGAAACAGGCCGTATAGGCAACGTATTTTATGGGTAGTTTACTTTCGTCCAACAACTCTTTCCTGTGCATATTAACAAGTGGGACTTCGGCTGTCGGTATTAGGTATTGGCCGTCTGTTTCGTATGCTTCATCAATGAACTTTGGAAATTGGCCTGTACCTTCCATTATCTCGTAATTTACGATGTACGGCGGGAATATCTCTTTGTATCCGTGCTTTTTTGTATGGAGATCCAGCATGAAGTTGATCAAAGCACGCTCAAGTCTTGCCCCATCACCTTTATAAATAACAAAACGTGAGCCTGAAAGTTTTGCTGCGCGTTCAAAGTCTAAAATATCTAACTTCTGTGCTATCTCGTAGTGCTCTAACGGCTTAAAACTAAACTCTTTTAGCTCTCCCCACCGCCTTATCTCAACATTTGCACTTTCATCTTCGCCAAACGGAACATCGTCGTCTAACAGGTTTGGCACTAAAAACCATTTTTTCATGAATGTATCGTAAGCCTCGTTATAGCTCCTTTCCAAAGTATCGATTTGAGAATTTATATCGTTTACACTCTCGATTAAGTCGTCCGCACTTTCATTTTTTGACTTCCTTTTGCCTATCTCCTTTGATAGTTTATTTTTTTTTGCAAGCAGTTCATCCAAGTCCATCTTGAGCTTTCTTACGTTTTTATCCATTTCAGCCAATTCATCAACATCAATATCGGAAAACCTCTTTTTTAGGTTCTCTTTTAAGATTTCTGGCGATTTTCTCAAGATGTTTATGTCTAACATTTCACCACCTCTTTTAAGTATTTTTCGAATTCATCCTTTAAATTTTCATCATTTAAGGCAAATTCAATAGTTGCTTGTAAAAATCCTAATTTGTTGCCGCAATCGAATCGTTTGCCTTCCATGGTTTTTCCATATATTACTTCTTTTTTGCTCAAAGTAGCTATTGCATCTGTGAGCTGTATTTCTCCTTTTGCACCAGGTTTTGTTTTCTCTAACTCTTCGAATATGAATGGCGTGAAAATATACCTTCCAATTATTGCCAGATTACTCGGGGCTTTTCCTTTTTTTGGTTTCTCAACGAAGTTATCAAGTTTAAATACGCCTTCTTCTATTCCGGCACCGGACACGATGCCGTAGCTTGACACTTCTTCAGGATCCACCTCTTCTAAACCGATTACAGAGCAGTTGTACCTCTCAAACACTTCTACTAACTGTTTTGTTCCACTTTTACCGTTTTGTATTACATCATCAGCTAAAATTACGGCAAACGGTTCATTACCCACAACATCCTTTGCTCTCAAAACGGCATGTCCCAGACCTTTTGGTTCCTTTTGCCTTATATAAACAAAATCCGCCATATTGCTTATTTTTCTCATTTCTTTAACGAGATTTTCTTTGCCTTGGGCTTTCAGGTGATATTCCAACTCGAACGATATATCAAAATAGTCCTCAATTGCCCTTTTTCCTCTTCCTGTAATGAATATGATTTGTTCAATGCCTGCATCTATAGCATCCTCAACGGCGTAGTGTATTAAGGGTTTATCTACAAGAGGTAACATCTCTTTGGATGAGGACTTTGTGGCGGGTAGAAATCGTGTACCGAAGCCAGCAACTGGCAGTACAGCTTTCCTAACTTTCATGTTCATACCTCCAGAGCTTCATTCAATATTTCTAACAGGTGCACGGTCTTTATGTTGTCTTTGTTTTCCAAGTGTAGTATATCTGTAAGCTGCATGAGACAGGCACTGCATGTTGTAACTAAGTATTCAGCCTTTGAATCAACGATATTTTTAACCTTCCTTGACGCTATTTTTAATGACACATCCCTATAGTCAATACTGAACGTTCCACCGTTTCCACAACACCTATCGGCTTCCTTCATTTCGTTGTAATTCGTTATTGCTTTCAAAAAGTATCTTGGTTCATCTTTGACCTTTAAAGCCCTTTTTAAGTGGCACGGGTCGTGATACGTTGTTTTTATATCTAATTTTCTCAATCTTTCTTTTATGTTTGCTAAGTTATAAAGGTAGCTTATTGGGTCTATAATTTTTTCGGCCACCTTTCGTGCTTTCTCTTCCCATTTTTTATCTTCAAAATACATGAAAAGCTTTGGATAGTCTATCTTAATCATGCTTGCACATGTTGGCTCTAATATGATAATTTTTTCAACGTCCAAATTTAAAAATAGCTCTATATTCTTTTCGGCTAAGTATCGTGTGTCTTCAAAATTGCCGGCAAAATAAATTGGTGCGCCGCAACACAGTTGCTTCTTAGGCACTGTGAAATCTATCTTCAACTTGTTTAAAATATCGATAAACGCATCACCTATTTCTATGTATGTGTAGTTGATTAAGCATCCAGGGAATATTGCTATCTCTGCTCTGTTTTTGTTTGATCCGTATTTATCCAAAAATGTTTTTTTCGAAAGTGGCGGTAGGGTTCTGTTTCTTTCAATTTCGCTTAAGGAAATTCTTAGGTTGATTCCCTTTCTTGGATTATTTATCTCTTTTACAAAAAGAGGGGAAAACGTTGTTGCGCTTTTAAATGCAAAATCCATAAGCTTTCTGTTTTTTAAAAGTTTGGACAAGACCTTTTTGTACATAGGCAAACCGTGTCTTTTAATGACTTCGTGGCGTGTTATTTCTACGATTGTGTCCGTTTCTGAATTGTTGGGGCAGGATTCAACGCATGTTGTACAGAGCAGGCATTTGTAGAGGTAGTCTTTGGCCGTTTCTTCCTTAAAATCTATGTTGCCCTTAATAAATTCGCTTAGAAGTGTTATGTGACCTCTGGCAACGTATGGCTCTGACTTTTCCTCTTTAAAAACGGGGCATACGCTCCTGCAGATGCCGCACTTAACGCACGATTCCCATGCCTGATATAATCTTTTGTCCATCTATAGCCTCATTTTGTGTGGGTTGATTATGTTGTTTGGGTCAAACGCCTTTTTTATTCTTCTTAACAGTTCAACTTGCGTTCTGCCCAACTGTTTTTCCAAAAAGTCTTGTTTTGTTATGCCTACGCCGTGTTCACCCGTTATTGAGCCACCTAACTTTATGCACTCGTCAAAGACCTCTTCCATTGCACGATTGGCCCTTTTTGTTTCATCAGCGCTATCTGTGTGGTACATAATGTTCACGTGAATATTGCCATCTCCTGCATGACCAAAATTCACAATTGACAGGTCGTATTTCTTTGATATTTTTTCTAATCTCTCAATCATCTCTGCCAATTTAGATCTTGGAATGACTATGTCTTCGTTTAATTTGTCATTTGCTATGCGTTTTAGTGTCGGTGATATAGTCCTTCGTGCAAACCAAACTTTTTCTTCCTCTTCGGCATTTTTGGCTATAGAGAATGAAATAACCGATTTGTTGTCTTTTGCCAGCTGTTCTATCTTTTGTGTTTGCAGCTCAACCTCCGCTTTGTTTCCATCTACCTCTATGATTAATATGGCATCGGCATCCGGCAGATCCACTCCTGTGGCATCCTTGACTGTTTTTATTGCGAATTTATCGACAAATTCTATGGCAACGGGAATAACGCCGGATAACAGGATTTTGTTGACCATTACAGCGGCTTCCCTCATATTGTCAAATACGATTTGCATGGTTTTTTTGGCTTCGGGTAAGGGATGGAGCTTCAGGAGTGCCTTTGTAACAATTGCCAACGTTCCTTCGCTCCCAACAATTAGATCAACAAGATCGTAACCCGCAACATCTTTGATATTCTTCGATCCAACGGTGATTACACTGCCGTTTGCCAAAACTAATTCCAATCCTTTAACCCAATCCTTCATTACGCCGTATTTAACAGCCCTTGGGCCACCGGCGTTTTCTGCTATATTGCCGCCTATTGTTGAGAATTTCCAACTCGATGGGTCGGGCGGAAAGAACAGTCCGTAGGGTTTTACGTATCCCTGAAGATCCCAGTTGACCATTCCAGCTTCTACCCAAATCATCATATTTTCCAAGTCTAATTCTATTACCTTGTCCATCTTTTCCAACGACAGACATATACCGCCATCGACGTTCAAAGTTCCGCCTGTAAAACCGCTTCCCCATCCTCGCGGCACAACAGGTATTTTGTACTTGTTGGCTATTTTTATTGTAAGAGCAACATCATTTGTATCTTCAGCTAAGATTACTATATCAGGCGGATACATTTTTTGAGTTGCATCGTAGGCGTATTGTATGCGGCTTAGCGTGTCTGTTAGGCATTTATTTTTTAGCTTTTTTTTTAGCATATCATAAGCTTTCCTTTTTGCATTCATGGTTTGGCATTATACGAAAATAGTGCTTTTTTAACAAGACAATTGAAAGATGGGGCTTATTTGTTATACTTTATGAAAAGATGGAGGTTGTTATGTTTAATAAGCTCAAGGAAGCAGTGGATTTTCTAATGAGTAAAGTTGGTAAGATAGATGTTGCTATAATCACAGGCACAGGTATCGATGTGAATTTAAGCGGCGATGGTATTTTAGAGATAAATTACGGTGAAGTACCAAATATGCCAATGCCATCCACGAAATCTCACAAAGGCTATTTTTCTTTTTTAAAGAAAGGAAATCTCAATGTTGCCATAGCCTACGGCAGATTTCATTACTACGAGAGATACACCATGCAAGAGGTTATTTTTTTGCCTCGGGTTTTGGGACTTGCGGGTGCTAAGCTTGTGATTTTAACAAACGCTGCTGGCGGCTTGAACCCCATGTTTGAAAAGGGCGATCTTATGATTGTCAGGGATCATATAAACATGATGGGTGCAAATCCATTGAAAGGCGACAATATCGATGAGCTCGGCGAGAAGTTTCCTGATATGAGTGAGCCGTACAGCAAGACTTACATTGAGAGGATAAAGAGGGTCGTGCTTTCGCTTGGGATAGATTTAAAAGAAGGTGTGTATGTGGGTGTTGCCGGACCTTCAATGGAGACACCGGCAGAGACCCGTTTCTTTAGGCTCATTGGAGGTGACGCCGTTGGCATGTCTACAGTTCCAGAAGTGATTGCTCTGAATCATATGGGCTTAAAGCCCGTTGCCATATCTGTCATAACAAATGTCAACAAACCTGATTGCATGGAGCCTGCACCCATTGATGCCGTAATTGAGGCTGCGGGCAAAGCAAGTGGTAGATTAAGCTTAATTTTGGACAAGTTTTTAGGGGAAGGCGTATGAGTATACTGATAAAAAACGGTTATTGTATTGACGGTTTTAAAGAGGGATATTTTGATTTGCTTATTGAGGGAAATAGGATTAAAAAGATAGGAAAATTCGAAGAAAATGCCGACAGTGTAATGGATGCCAAAAATTGCCTTGTTATGCCGGCTTTTTGTAATGCCCATACACATCTTGCTATGAGCCTTTTCAGAGGCATGGCGGACGACCTTGAGTTAATGGAGTGGCTTGAGAAACATATTTTCCCTGCAGAGGCCAGATATGTCAATCCAGAGATGGTCTATAAATGCTCAAAATTATCTATGCTTGAGGCAATTAGGGGTGGAACTTCTTGCTTTTTTGATATGTACTTTTTTGAAGAGGAGGTATCAAAAGCGGCCTTGGACGTTGGCATGCGTGGTGTTATAGGAGAAGGTATTGCGGATTTTAAAACACCTTCATGTGTCTCTCCAGAGAAAGCAGTAGAAAAAACACGATTATTGAAAGATGAATTTGATACCAGTAGCTTGATAAAGGTGTCTTATGCACCGCACTCGACTTACACATTGTCTTTGGGAACGCTAAAATTGGTTGCTGATAGTCTGGATGAAGACGATATCGTTCATATTCACATAAATGAGAGTAAAAGGGAGATTGAACTTGTAAAATCACAAAAAGGTAAAAAACCCATTGAGGTGTTGAGGGAAGTGGGCCTTTTGGGAGAGCATACGTACATGGCACACTGTGTCGAGACGGATGATGATGATATTGAGTTAATAAAAAAAGCTCAAGCAAAGGTTATAAACGTTCCACAAAGCAATCTGAAACTTGCAAGCGGTATTGCGCCCGTTCAAAAGATGCTTGATAGAGGTATAGAGGTCTTTATTGGTACGGATGGCTCGGCGAGCAACAACAATTTGGACATTATTGAAGAGGTTAGGACTGTATCACTGGTTCAAAAGGTTAAATTTAATGAAAAGGCTCTGAATGCCAAAGATGCGTTTAGGATGCTTGTCAACTTCAATGGTCTATTTGACGCGGGCAGGTTAGAGGTGGGCAAGCTTGCAGATATTGTGATAGTTAAACTCGATGGATTTGAGGCAATACCAATCTACAATCCTTACTCATTTGTTATTTATGCCTTGAACTCAAGGGATGTCCGTGATGTGATTATCAACGGTAAGGTTATTTTAAAAAACGGCGAGTTTGTAAATATGGATGAAGAAAAGGTAAAATTTGAGGTTAGAGAACTTGCTAAGGGATTGGGTGGTCTATGATTTTAAAGTCCTACGCTAAGATTAATTCGATTTTATACGTTATAGGCAAAAGGTCCGATGGATACCATGAACTTTACACACTGATGCACAAAATAGATTTATACGATTGGATTGAAATAAAGAAAAGTGCGGGCGGTTTAAATGTAAAAACGAGCGTGGATGAGCTTAATAGCTATAATAATCTGGCTTTCAAGTCTGCATATTTGTTTTTTGATAAAACAGGCATAAAGCCTCAAGTTGAGATTGAGATTGAAAAACATATTCCCATAGGCGGAGGTTTGGGCGGTGGAAGCTCCAATGCAGGATGCGTTCTAAAGAGTTTAAATAAGTTGTTTGATTATCCTTTGTCAAATGTGGAACTGTTCGAATTAGCCGCGGAGATTGGTAGCGACGTGCCGTTTTTTCTCGTTGATGGTTCTGCTATTTGTAAGGGTAGAGGGGAAAAAGTTGAAAAGGTGACTTGTAATACAAATGGATATAAAGTTTTTTTAGTTGTTCCGAACTTTGGTGTTTCTACTACCCAAGTTTATAAAAAATTCAGGTTGACAAAAGGTGGGGGTGTAAATAAAATGGCATTTACTGTGGAAGGTGGGTATAGAATGAGAAATATAATCTCTCACCTTCACAATGACCTTGAGAGTGTTGTTTTGAGGGAGTTTAGTATTTTAAAAGAGATTAAGGAACTTATGATTGAGCAATTTGGTTGTGGGCTTGTATCTGGAAGCGGTTCAACAGTATTTTCAATTATTGGTTCGGAGGTGGAACAGAAGGGTAAGTTGGACAGGTTTTGTTTGGAAGAAGGGTTTCTATGTAAAAATTTAAGATTTGCAGACTAAGAGGTAAGGAAGGTAGAACAGTTATGGAGATTACAGAGGTAAGGGTTAGCCCGATTGAAGGAGATGAAAAATTAAAAGGTTTCGCAACGGTAATCTTTGACAATGAGTTTGTGGTTAGAGACTTGAAAATCATTAGTGGTCAAAAGGGGTTATTTGTGGCAATGCCATCAAGGAAAATGAAGGATGGCAGCTTCAAGGATGTAGCCCATCCTTTGAACAACGAGATGAGGCGTAAACTTGAGAATGCTGTATTAAGTGAATACGAGAAGGCCAAAGAAAGTAAAAGCGAAGAAGAAGAATAATAAATAGGCCACGGGTTTTCTCCCGTGGTTTTTCCAATGTTGGGGCGTAGCCAAGCGGTAAGGCAGAGGACTTTGGATCCTCGATCGCTGGTTCGAATCCAGCCGCCCCAGCCAAATCTTTATTTTTAAGGGGTATTAAGTGAATATGTCTCACCTTAAACTGATAAGTGGAACTGCCAATAAAGTTTTAGCGAAGGAAATAACTGATTACTTGGGTATGCCATTAACAAAGGCTGAAATTACCCGTTTTAGTGACGGCGAGGTTTATGTTCAAATAGATGAAAGTGTGAGAGGAGCTGATGTTTTTCTTGTTCAATCTTTATCTTCCCCTGTGAACGACAATATTATGGAGCTTCTGGTTACACTTGATGCTCTGAAGAGGTCATCCGCAAGCTCTATAACCGTTGTTGTTCCGTATTATGCCTATGCAAGGCAGGATAGAAAGGTTTTGCCACGCGTTCCAATATCGGCAAAGCTTCTTGCCGATTTAATTACTGTAGCTGGTGCTACGCGTATAATGTCCATGGATTTGCACGCAGGTCAGATACAGGGTTTCTTTAATATACCAGTTGATCATTTATATGCGGCTCCCATTATGCTTAATTACATCAAGGAGGATATAGGCAAAGATAATTTGGTCATTGTATCTCCAGATGCAGGTGGCGTTGAAAGGGCAAGGTATTATGCAAAGAAGTTGGGTTGCTCGATAGCGATTATAGACAAGAGAAGACCAAAGCCCAATGTCAGCGAAATAATGCATATAATCGGTGAAGTTAATGGTAAAACAGCAGTGATTGTTGATGATATTGTGGATACAGCTGGGACGCTTACAAATGCAGCTAAAGCCATTAAAGAAGAGGGAGCAAAAGCAATATACGCGTGTATTACGCATCCGGTTTTGAGCGGTAATGCTATAGATAGAATTAATAACTCTCCCTTGAAAGAACTTGTGGTTACGAACACGATAACATTTGAAAAACCTGTACCTACAGATAAAATAAAGGTGCTCTCTGTGGGGCATCTGATAGGTGAGGCTATAAGGCGTGTTTATCATAAAGAGTCGTTAAGTGCAATTTTTGAATAAAATGAGGTGAGTAGAAAAAATGATTATTACAGCAGAGAAAAGAGAGATTGGTAGCAAAATCTCAAAGAGATTCAGGAGAGAGGGGAAAATACCTGCCGTTGTTTATGGTTATGATTTTGAAAACAAACATATCGTTGTTGACAAGTCAGAGTTGATGGCTATTTTAAGGAAAAGCAGAAGAAACGATAGGTTTGAGTTGAGGGTAAATGGAGGCGAAACATACAGGGTAATAATAAAAGAGCTTCAGTGGCACCCTGTGAAAGATGAAGTTGAGCATGTGGATTTTTATAAACTCACAGAAGGAAAACATGTAGTTGTCGATGTGCCTGTAAAAATCGTCGGTGAATCAAAAGGTGTTAAGTTAGGCGGTGACTTATATCAGCCACGTAAAAAAATTACTGTTGAAGCTTTGCCTGATGCTATTCCCAATGATATAGAAATTGATGTTACTAACTTAATGATTGGTGATGTGGTTCATGTATTTGACTTGGATGTGCCGGAGGGTGTGAGAGTTAAATCGTCTAGGAACTATACGGTTGTAGCAATTTTGGGTAAAGCTTTAGAAGAAGAGAAGGGCGAAGAAGAGGAAGAGGAGGCTGAAGAAACAGCCGAATAATATATGGATTGGCTTGTTGTAGGTTTAGGCAATCCGGGCAAGGAGTACGACTTTACCCCACACAATATGGGGTTCATGGTTTGTGACTCCTTGTCTTCTTTTTTTAATTTTGATTTCACTTTTGAGAAGAAATTTTTAGGTTTTTTTGCTTTTTTTTATATAGACGGACAAAAGGTGGGAGTTTTAAAGCCCGTAACGTATATGAACCTAAGCGGAGATAGTGTATTAAAAGTGGTGAATTTTTATAGAGTGAACCATTCACAATTATTGGTTGTTCATGATGATATTGATTTACCTTTTGGCAGAATTAAAATAAAAAAGAATTCTTCAAGTGGCGGACACAGAGGAATAGAGTCCATCATTAACGCTCTTTCAAGTAAGGATTTTATTAGGGTAAAAGTAGGCGTTGGAAGGGGGAATGACCCTGTAAATTATGTTTTGAGTAAGCTTGATAAGGGAAAGAAACCTTTGGTCGAGAAAGTTATTAATATTGCAAGAAATGCTGTGATATCAATAATGAGTGAAGGACTTAATAAAGCTATGACAGAATTTAATAGATTGTTGGAGGTAAATGGAAGTGAAGGAGTATAATGTAGCTGTGGTTGGAGCTACAGGTGCTGTTGGAGAGGAAATGGCTTTAACTTTGGAACATAGGAATTTTCCAGTAAAAAGTTTGAAACCATTAGCAAGCGATAGATCCGTTGGAAAGACGGTTAAATTTAAAGGTGAAGAAATTCCTGTTGAGGTATTAGATAAAGATTCCTTTAAGGGTGTTGATATTGCTTTGTTTTCTGCTGGTGGAAGTATAAGTGGTAAATTTGCCCCAATTGCTGCTGAAAGTGGTGCAATTGTTGTTGACAATACAAGTTATTTTAGAATGAATAAGGATGTACCCCTTGTTGTTCCTGAGGTAAATCCAGATGACATAGCAATGTATAAGAATAGTGGTATAATTGCAAATCCTAACTGCTCAACCATTCAAATGGTTGTTGCATTAAAACCAATTTTAGATAATTATGGCATAAAAAGAATCGTTGTGTCCACATATCAGGCTACATCTGGTGCTGGAAGAAGAGCCATGGAAGAGCTTGTTGAACAGACAAAGGCATGGTTTGAATTTAAGTTAGATGAATGCAAGCCCGTTAAGATTCCTAAAGTCATAGCGTTTAACTGTGTTCCTCATATCGATGTATTTTTTGATGATGGATACACAAAAGAAGAAGTAAAAATGATAAATGAAACGAGAAAGATTTACCATAAGCCTGAATTGCCCGTTACTGCTACTTGTGTGAGAGTTCCTGTATTTAGAGGGCATTCTGAATCTGTTAATGTTGAAACCGAAAAGCCATTTGATTTGGATGATGTTAAGAAGATTCTTGATGAGGCATCTGGTTGCAAGGTTATAGATGATCCAAATAATTTGGGTTATCCTACGCCTATCGAGGCATCTGGTAAAGACGAAACTTTTGTAGGTAGAATCAGAAAAGATAATTCTGTAGAAAATGGTTTAAATCTGTGGGTGGTTTCTGACAATTTGAGAAAGGGAGCTGCGCTGAATGCTGTTCAGATAGCGGAAATTCTAATAAAAGATTATCTGTAAGGAGAATTTATGAATGGTATTGTAATTGAAAAGATACTCACCCCTTTGGATTTTTCAGATGCTTCTGTTTATGCGTTGGGATATGCTAAAACTATAGCAGAAAAGTTCAACGCGAAACTTTATATCTACCACTGTATTACAGACATAAGTGCATACACAGGCTATGTTCCGTCATTTCCTGCAGACGAGGTTATAAAGGGTTTGAGGGAAAATGCGATTAAAGAAATGGAGCATATAATTAACCGTTACTCTTTAAAGAATGTAGAAACAGCGATTGAAAAAGGAAATGTGGCAAAGAATATCGTTAATTTTGCTGAAAAGAATAAAATTGACTTGATAGTAATAGGTGCTCATGGCAAAAGTGGATTCGAACGTTTTACATTTGGAAGCACAACAGAAAAAGTAATGAGAATTAGCACTATTCCTGTTTTAGAAGTTAAAATGCCAAAATAAAATAAGGGAGCCTAAAACTCCCTTATTCTTCTTTTTTTGACTCTTCTATAATTTTTTCTGCTATTTGCGAGGGTGCCTCTTCATATGTTGAAAATTTATATTTAAAAAATCCTCTACCTGCTGTTATAGACCTTAAAGTAGGTGAATACTCTAAAACTTCTGCTTCTGGTACCAAAGTCCTTATCCTTTGGTAGCCCCTTTTATTTTCGTAAGGTTCCATGCCCAAAACTCTACCCCTTCTTGAGTTTAAGTCACCTATAACATCTCCCATTGTTTCATCAGGAACGTAGACTTCCATTTCTACGATAGGTTCAAGAAGAACCGGTTTGCATTTACTTACACCTTCTTTGAACGCGATAGAGCCAGCCATTTGAAATGCCAAATCGCTTGAGTCAACGGGGTGGTATTTTCCGTCTATTAACTTAATTTTTATATCTATCATTGGGTATCCTGCTAAGTACCCCTGTTCCATAGCTCCTTTTATACCTTTTTCAACGGACGGTATAAATTGCTTTGGTATAGCGCCGCCTACGATTAAATCTTCAAACTCGAATCCCTTACCTCTTGGCAGAGGCTCAATCTCTATTGTGCAGTCTCCAAATTGACCGTGGCCACCTGTTTGTTTCTTGTATCTTCCATGTGATGTAGTTTTTCCTTTAATTGTTTCTTTATATGCTACCTTCGGTATTTTTAACTCTGCTCCAACTCCATATTTTTTCTTTAATCTTGAAATAACGGTTTCTAAGTGTAGTTTTCCCATTCCTGTAAGTATAAACTCACCTGTTTCACTGTTCCTTGTAAATGACAACGACGGATCAGCCTCTATAATTTTGCTAATTGCCGCTCCAATTTTTTCTTCATCGCCTTTACTGGATCCGTAAATGGCAGCAGAAATATATGGTAACGGCATTTCTATAAACTCACATTTTACTTTAGAACCTTTATTCGCTATTGTATCGCCGGTTTGGGTTGCTTTTAATTTTGCCACTGCGAAAATATCGCCTGTTGAAACCTCTTCTATTTTGTTGAAATTTTTACCCAACATCAGGTTAATTGTTCCAAGTCTCTCTTCCGTGTCTTTTGTCGTGTTATAATAGTTTGTGTCGGCTGTGAATGTTCCTGAGCAAACCCTCAAAAGATTTATTTTACCCATTTGTGGGTCGTTGTAGGTTTTGAATACCAATGCAGCTGGCTCATCGAATATGTCCTTTGGTGGAGGAAGTAAATCAATTATGCTGTCTAATAGCTCCTTTGTTCCGTATCCGTTTAATGCACTCCCTAACAAAATTGGATAAAAACCACCACTTTTTACGGCTGTTTTTAGTGTTTTTACAATTGTTTCTTTGTCTAACTCTTCACCTTCTAAATACTTTTCCATCAATTCATCATCATATGTTGAGATTTCCTCTACTAATTCCATATATTTTTCTTCTACTTCGCCTTCTAAATTACTTGGTGTCTCTATTTCTTGGCCTTCAAAAGAATAAGCTTTTTTTTCCAATACACTTACATATCCAATGACGCCGTTGTCTTTTGCTATAGGTAATTGTAGAAGGTATGCCTTTTGGGTTAGATTATTTTTTATATCATTGAGTGTTTTATCTAAATGAACATCTTCTTTGTCTACCGCATTTAAAAGGAATATGGTTGGTTTTTTCTCCTTAGATATTTCATCCATTAATCTTTCAGACTGGGCGTCTGTACCATCCTTTGCATCTATTAATAGTACCGCGCTGTCTGCTGCCTTTATGCCACATAACGCATCGGCTATAAAATTATGATACCCAGGAGTATCTATAAAAAAAACTGTGTGCTTTTTCCATTCTGTATAGCCAACAGCAAGTTGCATTGAAATTTTCCTTTCAATTTCCTCAGAATCAAAATCCATAGTTGTGTTTCCTTTATCTGTAGAACCTTTTCTTGTGATTTTCTTTGTCAAAAATAATACGTCTTCACAAAGAGTGGTTTTACCACATCTTCCAGAACCGCATATAGCAACGACTCTTTTCTTTGTAGCATTAGCCATTAAACTCTACCTCCCCTTTATAAACAGTCTTTTATTTTATCTTTGTAATTTTTTTCTGTTTTTAATTGTCTAAGCAATTTACTTCTTTCTGTGTACTCAGTAATCTTGTTTTCTTTTGACTTTATATGTTCAAACCAAGAATCTACCCAATCTTTATATTCCGGGTGATTTTGGCTATTGCTTTTCATTATTGAATCTTGGAGATTATACCCGACTATTATATCTGTTATGTCTAAAGTATCTTTGTATTCAACAAAATAACCTTCTGTACCTGTTATTGCATAGACACCAGGGGTTATTTCCATACCTTGGGTGTCATCCACTTTATAATAACCTACGATTAAATGTTGGGTATCTTTTTTGTATGGTTTGTAAATAGCTCTAAATAAGATGTATATTTCATCAAAGAATTTCTTTTCCAAGATTTTCCCTACTTCTTCAAAGTAGAATACATAATCCAGTTTACTGTCGGCATTGAAACCCTCCAGGTAAGGTCCGTTTTCATATTCTCCTTTCCTCAAAGGATTTAAACCTAAAATATCTCTAATTATGAGGTTTTGGTTGCCAACAATTGAGTCGCACTTTTCTAACATTCCGGGTAGAGCAAAAAAAGGAACACAAATAGTTAACGTTTCCATAATTTTATTCTCCTTTCTTTATTTTTATCATAGTTACATCCATAAGTTTCATTAACTGTTCTAAACATACACTGATTATAATATAGTTTAAACTCAATTTAATATCAAGAAAAATTAAATAATATCAAAACCTTATTTTCCTTTTTTAATCTCAAATACGCAGAAATCTTTTCCCTGGGCTATGCATTCTTTTTCTTTGGGTTGCCAGCTTGACCCTATGAATTCTTCTAACATTCCTGCTATTGTACCACCTAAAGGCAAACAGGTAGGCTTTCTGCTTTTTAACCCTTCTGCGAACACTGAATGACTAACTCTAATGAAAGCTCTGTCTTCAGTTAGCTCAAATTCCTCGAATTTACACTGTCTTGATTCTTCAAAGTATGCCATTATACACTCTTTTACTATATTTAAATCAAGGTCTTCTCCTAATATCTGTTTGAAATTTTCTGCTGCTTTTTTACCTGCTTTTTTACCTGGTAATATGAACATTCCACCAAGCCCAAACCCTGCGAGCTTAATTAGGTTAGAAAAAAAATCTCTAAATACATCTTTTGGGAGAACAAAACCCGATTCTTCTATGTATTGCTTAGTTTTGGCCCTAATTGTTTCTTTGTCCATATAAACCTCCTTACGCTTTTTACATAAAATATAACGAATTTATTATTATGTCAAATTTTATTATTTTAAATATCTTTTATTAAGTAATTTCGTGCTCCGTTCTACTTATAATTTCATCTTGTAATTTTTCGTTCAAATGACAGAAGTAATCGCTATATCCTGCAACCCGCACTATTAAGTCACCATAATTTTCAGGGTGGATTTTGGCGTCCCTTAATGTTTTTGTACTAACAACGTTAAACTGAACATGGTGACCATCTAATTTGAAATACGTTCTTATAAGCTTCACAACGGCATCTATGTCCTTTTCGTCTTTGAGCAGGCCTGGTGTGAACTTTAGGTTTAACAGAGTGCCGCCCGTTTTTATATGATCCATCTTTGCTGCGGATTTCAAAACAGCAGTTGGCCCGTTTTTGTCCATACCTTGAACAGGAGAAATGCCCTCGGATATGGGTTCAAACGCCTTTCTGCCCTCAGGTGTTGCTCCAATTTTTGACCCGAAGTACACATGAACAGTTGTAGGCAACATGTTTATTCTGAACTGTCCGCCTTTGTATGTCAGTCTGCCGTCTATGTTTTTGAAGAACTCCTCGAATACCTCTTTCATTAGGTTATCCGCGTAATCATCGTCGTTGCCGTATTTGTGGGTTTTGTTGAGCAGATACTGTCTTTGAAGTTCGTATCCCTCAAAATTGCTGTCCAGCATTTCAATAAATTTTTTCTTGCCAAAGCGCTTCTCTTCGAATACGGTTTGCTTTATAGCAGCGAGAGAATCTGTTATCGTTCCTGTGCCGACACCCTGGATGTAGCAGGAGTTGTAGCGTGCACCGCCGTTATAGTAATCTTTGCTCTTCTTTATACAGTCATCGATGAGTATAGATAAGAATGATGCGGCGATGTGTTTTGCATAGATGCGCTCGATGATCAGGTTGCCTTCAATCTTTATGTCTATGAAGTACTTAAATTGCTTTTTAAATGCGTCCATGAAGTCTTCAAATGTCTCGAAGTCCTCAAAGTTGCCTGTCTTTAAGCCTATCTGTTTGCCCGTTAGTGGATCAACGCCGTTGTGTAGGGTTATCTCTAACACCTTTGGAATGTTGAAGTAACCCGTTAGCGTGTAGTTTTCCTTGCCGAATGCACCACTTTCAACACATCCGCTTGTTCCTCCGCAGCGGGCGTCCTCTATGGATTTGCCTTCTCTCAAAAGCTCCATGACAACGGCATCGGAGTTGAAAATTGATGGCTGACCAAAGCCCGTCTTTATGATCTCCATCGCCCTCTTTATGAATTTGTCGGGGTTCTTTTTGCTTACATGTATAGAAGCATTGGGTTGCACGAGTCTCATCTCTTCAATCACATCTAACAATAGGTAGCTCAACTCATTCACGTTGTCCGTTCCATCTTCCTTTATGCCGCCAATGTTGATTTGCGCAAAGTCCGTGTATGTTGAACTTTCCTCGGCCGTTACGCCGACCTTTGGTGGGGCAGGGTGGTTGTGGAACTTGATCCATAAGCACTCAAGCAACTCTTTTGCCTTGTCCTTTGTTAATCTGCCTTCCTCTATGTCTTTCTTGTAGAACGGATACAGGTGTTTGTCCAATTTCCCTGGGCTGAACGCATCCCAGCCATTGAGCTCTGTTATTACGCCTATATGCACAAACCAGTAGTACTGCAATGCCTCGTGAAACGTGCGTGGTGCATGCGCAGGCACCCAATTGCAGATCTCTGCTATCTGAAGCAGCTCCTTTTTCCTCTCTTCATTCTTTTCCTTTTCAGCCATCTCCCTTGCTAATTTTGAATACCTCTGTGCAAACTTTATTATTGCATTTGCCGCAATCTTCATCGCCTCTAACTCTTCTTTTTTATCTAGTGCCTCTCTGTCATGCTCTAAGTCCAACTTTTCGATCTGGTCGTCTATCTCTTTTATAAAATCGAGCA
>JALVTR010000156.1 GCA_027035885.1 Desulfurellales bacterium | reverse complement strand
AGGCAATGTTCCACCAATTAAAAGAAAAACCCATTGGTTTTTTTTCAAATACAGAAATCAAGTCAGCTGACGAAGATGAGACATTTAATAGAATCAAGCAGATCGTGTTGGATGAAAAGCAAAGACTCATACCGGTAGTAAAAAACAACAATCTCATAGGTGTTATAACAAGAACAAATCTGCTTAAAATCTTAACAAAAAATGTAAACAATGAAAAACCACTTAAGCAGCAGAATATAAATTCCAAAATTAAAAAAATTCTACCAGAAAACATACTAAATTATTTAAAAGCAATTGGTGATAAAACAAAAAACATGGGTTATAAAGCCTACCTTGTTGGAGGAATTGTTAGAGATATCATTCTCGAATATGAAAACTTGGATATTGACATAGTTATAGAAGGCGACGGCATAGAGTTTGCAAAAGCATTTGCAAAAGAAAATGGGGCAAAGGTGGCAACGCACAATAGATTTAAAACAGCAACAATTGTAATGCCAGACAAAACGCGTATAGATGTTGCAACGGCAAGGGAAGAGTATTACAACTTACCGGGAAGCCTGCCTGTTGTTGAAAAAAGCTCCATAAAATTAGACTTATACAGAAGGGATTTTACAATAAATGCTTTGGCTGTAAAGCTACATGGCGATTTTGGAGACTTATTGGATTTTTTCGGCGGATTAAATGACATAAAAAATAAAAAAATCAGAGTCTTGCATATGTTAAGTTTCATAGACGACCCAACAAGAATATATAGAGCTGTTAGGTTTGCTGCAAGATTTGGTTTTGAAATTGGAGAACAAACAAACAGGTTAATCAAATATGCTATTGAGCTCGGAGTTATCAATAAAGTTGACAAGGTTAGAATTTTTAATGAAATTGTTCATATATTGAACAACGACAACGTTGCGGACAGTTTTGAGATGTTAAAAAAATATAAGCTGATTAGGGCTTTAAACAAAAATTTAATTGTAGAAGATAGAACCTTGGAGTACTTAGATAAGGCAGAAGAAATTGTTAAAAGTTGCTCCATATTTTGCAAAGGCAAAAAATTTAAGCGCGAGAGGGTTTTCCTGATAGTTCTGGAGTATCTATTCAGAAAATCAGGAAGCTTCACTGAATCCGTAAATGCAGATAGCCAAACGCTTTATTTTGTTAAAAAGGTAGTTAGACAAATACCTGGAGTAAATGGCATTATAACAAAAAAAGGAGTTACAAACTTAGAGGTATACAACGCGCTAAACAAACTACCTTTAGAGGGAGTAATGGCACTGTATGCACTTGCCAAAGATAACAAGAAAGTAGTACTATACCTCGAAGAGCTAATGCATCAAGAGCCATTAATCTACGGTAAGGATATTATAAAATTGGGGTTTAAACCATCTAAAATCTTTTCAGAAATCATAAAGGCTGTATTTGAGCAGCAGCTATTAGGTGAAATCGAGGATAAATTCCAGGCTATTGAATTTGTGAAAAAACACTTTGGAGAAAAAATTGAAGATAGAAATAGAGATTCCTGATTGGTTAGAAAAACTCAACAAAAGCAATATAATGTTTGAATCGGACGAAGAAAAAATGGAGTTTGTTATTAACATTGTTAAAAAAAATATTGAAAATGGCGGTGGACCTTTTGGGGCTGCTATCTTCGATATAAAAACTGGTAAAATCGTATCTTGCGGTGCAAATATAGTTCTACAAAATAATTTATCAATACTCCATGCAGAGATAGTCGCTATTATGATAGCCCAAAATAGGTTTAGAAACTATAGTTTATCAAAAATAGGACAGTTAGAACTATTCTCATCATCTGAGCCTTGCGCCATGTGCTTGGGCGCAATTTTGTGGAGTGGACTAAAGCGCGTTGTTTGGGGTGCACCATCTAAAGCAGCAAGGGAAATAGGATTTGACGAAGGGCCCGTATTCGAAAGCTCGTGGCAATATTTAAAAAATAAGGGAATTGAAATCAAAAGCGATTTATTAGGAAAGAAAATAGAAAACATTCTCAGAAAATACTCTTTAAAACGTGGCATAATTTATAATCCTTGAGCATGATTAAAAGATTTTTGACATACTTCAAAAACATTGATCCAGATGATAAACATATATTCGGAAGAAAAGGTGAGAATTACATAAAGGAATTGCTCACCAAAAATAATTACACTATCTACTGTAATCGAATTATCAAAAACCAAAAAAATCGATTTAGTTTCACAGAAACAGATGTTATCTTAAGTAAGGGAGATTCCATATTTGTAATTGAAATAAAGAGAATGAAAGGGAGGATATTCAAAACTGACAAAGGTTTAATTCAAGAAAAAATACCAGTAGCTAACCCCTTAAAATTTAATCCTTACAACGTTAGAACTATGAAAAATCCACTTAACCAAGTAAAATATTTCACAGTTTCTTTAAGAAAAGAATTAATAAAAAAAGACAAAAGATTTTACAACATAAAGTTCATTCCCGTAGTCGTATTTTCAAGGGAAGCAGATATAACCGACATATACTCATTTGAAAACGGTATCATATATTTCAACGATTTAATACCCTTCATAGAAAAGCATTCTTCCAACAAAGCTACACCCAGTTGGATACTCAATGAATTAAATTTATTAAAGGGCTTCGACATAATAGTAAATAGAAATGGATATGAGATAACAGGTTTTATAATGGACACTGTTTTCATCTGTATAACAAAACAAAAAAAAGTAGAAATAGATTTTGCAGATATAGAAAATATAAAAGTAAAAAGAGGCAATTTCCTCTCAGTATACGACAACGTCTCTATTCTTCTAAAAAATAAAAAAACCGTTAACTTAAAATGCAGAAATGCAGAAATAACGATAAATACACTATCTACTTTACAAACTTACTCCCTCAAAAATTTAATGGAAATAAAGGTGGAAAGTAGATAGTGCTACAAATAAGTAGGTTTAAGCTACGCCAAAATAAGCTTCTCTTAGTCTTTCATTAGACTTTAAATCCGTGACGCTGCCTTCAAATGTTATTTTACCCATATCCAAGACGTAAACCTCTTCTGCTATGTCCAAAAAAGAAACATTTTGTTCTGCTATGAACATTGTGGTTTTATACTCATCGTGAAAGCTTTTAACAACCTCTATGACCTTTTTAACAAATTTCGGTGAGAGACCACTTGATGGTTCATCCATTATAACAATCTTAGGGTTTGACATGAAAGCCTTTGCGACACCTAACATTTTTCTTTGCCCGCCACTTAGGGAACCAGCCATTTTATTCTTAAATTTTCTCAAGTCAGGAAAATAGTTAAACATCAACTCCATCCTTTTCTTGTTCTCTCCCTTATCTTTAAAATATCCACCTAATTCTAAATTTTCTTCTATAGTCAGGTTTGGGAAAATAGCAAGCTCAGACATATATGATATGCCTTTCTCTATCCTTTTATTGGGTTTTAATTTAGTTATATCATCTGAATCGAATTCTATCTTACCCTTGGTAGCTTTTATTAAACCAACTATGGTCTTCAAAAGCGTTGTTTTTCCTGCCCCATTGACGCCCAACAAAACAACAGATTTACCGCTTTCTATTTTTAAATTTACCCCAACAAGAACCTTTACCAATCCATATCCAGATTCTAAATCAGTTACATTTAACAAAACACTCACTACTATCCTCCCAAAAAAACCCTTATCACTTCTTCATTATTAGAAGCTTCTCTGATAGACCCTCTGAAAATTTCCTTTCCTGCGTTCATAATCACTACTTCATCTGTTATCATATCCAAAAAACCCATCAAATGCTCTACGACCATTAAAGTAACACCCTTTTCCTTTAACCCTAAAAGCATGTCCGCAATCATTTTCAACTCTTTCTGCGTTAATCCTGCAGCTATTTCATCAACTAACAATAGCTTAGGGTTAGTAGCTAAAGCTCTACCTAAATCGAGTAGTTTTTGCTGTGTAGAGGTTAAACTCTCTGCTTTTTTAAATCTAAGGTCTACCAATCCAATTGTCGACAAAGAATACTCTATTCTTTCTTCAATCTTCCCCTTATCCTTTGCACCATAAACTGCTGCCACTCTTATATTTTCTTCAACTGTTAAACCTAAAAGGGGTTTCGGTATCTGAAAAGTCCTGTTTATACCCTTATGAACTATTTTGTGGGAGTCAATATTAGTTATTTCTTCGCCATTAAATATAACCCTACCATCGTTAGATTTATAAACTCCAGAAACTACATTTATAAGTGTAGTTTTTCCAGATCCATTTGGACCTGCAAGACCAATGATTTTCCCCTTATCGACCTCTAAACTTACACCATCCAAAGCTCTAAAATTGCCAAATTTTTTTATTAAATCTTCTATCTTTAATATCGCTCCATTTTCATTACGGGACATGAATCCCCCTTTTTTCAAAAATTGACAAAATTCCGTTTGGTATGAACAAAGCAAAAATTATAATCAACAATCCATATGACAACTGAAAATATTGCGGGGTAGATATACCTATGAAATTATAAAAGCTATATAAAACAAGGCTCCCTATCAATGGCCCAACCAACGTTCCTATCCCACCGAACAAAACAAAAACAATTACAAAAACGCTTATCTCTAAGCTAAAAACAGTGGTAGGATAAAATACAGCGACATACCAAGCATAAACACCACCTGAAAGTCCTGCTATAAAAGAGCTTAAACCCCAAGCTATAGATCTTTCACGAGGAACATTTATACCGGCTAACGATGCACTTACCCTATCTTCCTTTATAGATAGCAAAGCCAAACCGTAATCTGAAAATCTTATGAATATTACAGTAACCATAGAAAAAGCTAAAATTGATAGCATAACATAATAGCTAACCTGTGGGTTGTAAATATTGGCTAAGCTTATACCATATGGGCCTTGCGTTATTTTCTCCAAATTTGGATTAGCTACAATATAGTAAAGAGCCTGAGAGGCCGCTAAATTTGCAATAGCAAAATATGCCCCCGAAAGCTTTAAAAGAGGTATAAATATGATACCAATCAAAAAAGCTCCTATCCCACCTACCAAAACTGCAATAAGTGGAGGAAAATGCAAAAACAAAATGGCCAAAGCTGCAGAATAAGCACCCGCCCCAAAAAAGCCAACATAGCCAAAAGGTAGGTATCCTGTAAATCCATAAATAATATTAAGACCTTCAGCCAATGCCATATAAAGCATCAAGTTAAAAAGGAAAGATGTGTTATTATAAATATTAGGCAAAAAGATAAATAGCACAATAACTAAAAGAGTAATTCCTAACCCGTATATTATGCCTTTTTTTCTATACATTTCTCACCGCCTTACCCAAAAGCCCTTCAGGCTTAATCAAAATGACAAATATCAACAACAGATATGGCAAAACATTCGTCCAAGAAGAAAAATAAGTCTGCATAAGCATTATTGCTACACCGTAAATAAGACCTCCGATTACCGTACCCAAAGGATTACCCAAGGCCCCAAGAACGATTATAGTAAAAGAAATGGTTGTTAAATCGGTACCCATGGAAGGAAAAGCAGCTCCAATCATAAAAAAACCCATAACTCCTGCAAGAGATGCTGCAGCAATGCCTACTCCAAAAGCTATGGCTGAAACTTTATTTACGTCTATTCCACTGACTAAAGCTTCGTGTCTATTTGCCATTATAGCACGAGTAGCATACCCTAATTTAGTATAGAAAAAATAAACGTATATGAGCACAAAAGCAACTATACAAGCCACAGAAACAACCAACCAACTAATTGGGAATGTATTTCCAAACAATGTAAAAGTAGATACGTTAAAAAGTTTGGCAAATATTGTAGAAGGGACAGAAATCTGATTGTTGCCAAAGAATAGTATTATTATTGCTTCTATAACCTGAGAAACACCAAAGAAAAGTATAAATGAAAGCATTTCAGGGTCTTTTGAATGTAAAAGCTTTGGAACAAAAACATAGTACATCAAAAAACCAAATACCAAAAAAACAACTATGGATATAGGAATTACTATTAAAGGATTAAACCCAAAAAGATAGTACAGCCAGTAAGTTAAAAAGGCACCTAACATAATAAAATCGCCGTGTGCCAAGTTTATCATCCTCATAACACCAAAGATTAGGTTAAGGCCCATCCCTACCAAACCAAAATATAAACCATACATAATGCCGCCAATCAATGCATAGGACAACATCTCGATTCTCCTCTAATTTCTAAATATGGGGGAGAGAATCTCCCCCTAAAAGGATCATGGAGCTGGATAAACAGCTTTGGCTGTCTTCATTGAAGGCGGGTAAACAATATTCATTTTCAGTCCCTGACCTCGTGGTACAAACTGAGCAACCGGAAGCATTTCTCCAATCTGAGCTCCCTCTTTATTCACTTTAAATAAACCATCCAAAGTAAATGCTTTACCGGAAAATCCCGCTATGGCTTTCCTAAATGCCAATTGATTAAACTTTTTAGATGTCTCCAATGTTTTTTGTATAATTAATCCAACATTATAACCTGCTATATTCAAGAAGTTAGGTGTTTTACCGGAGTATTTCTCAAATTCCTTCTCAAATTTATCAATCCCCATTCCTAAATTCACCTTATTGTATCTCAAAAGAGGAGGAGTTGGATAGGTATAACCGTAAGATAGTGCCTTAACTCCAACATTGGCTTTCAACAATTTGAAAAGCTGTCCAGGAAATACAGTAAATACCATGTTAAACTTGAGTCCACTTGATTCCAAATTCTGTAAGAATGCAATATCATTATTGGGATATCCAAACTCAATTACAGCATTTGGGTTTTTAGCTTTAATATTATGAAGGATTATAGAATAGTTAGATGTATTCGAAGGTACCGCATGATAGTAAACAATGTCAACCCCTGCTTTCTTTAACTTGTTATGCAATGTTACTGCCTGAGATTGATCAAAATCGTTTGAGGAATAAACTATCGCTATTCTATTAATCTTTTCAGAAATTATAAAATCCGCTAAAGTATACGGCCATCTACCAGAAGTTGGTAAACTACACAAAACAATATAGGGATTGTCAGGTGTAAAAAATTTAGAACCGGTTCCAGTCACATCGAATAGTAATATTTTGTGAACTTTGGCTAATGGAACAGCTACTGATGTTAACACAGAGCCAAAATCTGCAACCAATATATTTACATGATCCTGGGTTATTAACTGGTTGTACAAAGTAGTAGCTGTAGCTGTTGAGCTCTGATCATCATATGCAACCAATTTAACAGGTATTCTTTTATGGAAAGCCTTTACGTATACACCCCCTTTACTATTTACATAATGAACCCAAAAATTCAGACCTTTAAACTCGGCTGTAGAAGGTTTAGCAAACGGGCCACTTGAAGCATATAAAGTACCAACCTTTATATACTTCGGGGCTTCCTTTGACATGGCAATGCCTGAAAAGCCTACAACAAAAAGAAACAAAAAGACAATTAAAGCAGAAAACTTTCTCATGAATACACCTCCTTTAAAAATTTTTATTCATCAACAGCCCTTTCTTTGGGCATCAAAAGACGCTATCGCAATCATATCTTGAACTATAGATGATGCAGCACCCATTTCAAGTACATGAGCAGACTGTTTCAAGCCAACAAGTATAGGACCTATAGGATATGCATTTCCCATTTTGTAAAGCAATTTATAAGCAACGTTAGCAGAATCCAAATTAGGAAATACTAAAACATTTACATCTTTGTCGGCTAAATCGCTAAACGGATAGAATTTATTGATAAGCTCTTTATCAACTGCCACATTTGCTTGAACTTCACCATCTACGGTAATTTCTGGGTATTTTTGCTTAATAATCTCAACAGCTCTTCTCACTTTAACAACCTCTTCTTGCTGATTGCTCCCAAAGTTAGAGAAAGATAGCATAGCAATCACAGCTTTGTTATCTGTTAAGTCCTCATAGAAACATCCTGCTTCCTTGGCAATAATGGCCAACTCCTCGCTTGAAGGGTTAACATTAATTGTAGTATCGGCAAACACGTATATTTTGTTTCTGACTATTATTATATATAAACCGGCAACAACACTACCTTCTTCTTTATCCAAAATTGTGAGCACCGGCCTAACGCCCGCAGGGTAATTATATGTCTCACCAATAATCATGGAGTCTGCATCTCTATTTTTCACCATCATCGTTGCAAAGTAGTTTGGCCTATGTTTTACTATGTAAGATGCTTCCCTTCTTGTTAAACCTTTTCTTTTTCTCTGTTCATACAGCATATTTGCATACTCTTCTGTCTTATCAAAATACAGAGGATCAACAAATTCAATCTCGTTCAGCAATGACTCTTTTAAACCCAGTTCTTTTATCTTTCTCTCAACGTCATCCTTCGTAAAACTCCTTGCGCCAACAAAAACTGGTTTCACAATACCCTCTTCAACGGCATCCTGAACAGCCCTTAAAATATTGGCGTCTGTAGTTTCTGTAAATACAACCCTCTTTGGATCTGATTTTGCCTTGTTGTAAATATAGCGTGTTACTGCTTTGGTCTTATCGAGTCTCTCTATTAGTTTTTCCTTGTATTCCTCAATGTCAAAATCACCTTCAAACTGAGCAACACCTGAATCTATAGCTGCTTTAGCAACAGCAGGAGCAACATACACTAGCGCCCTTGGGTCGAAAGGCTTTGGCAATATATATTCAGGTCCAAACTTAAGGTTCTCAACTCCGTAAGCCTTTAAAACGCTCTCAGGAACATCCTCCTTAGCAAGCTGAGCCAAAGCCCTGGCTGCAGCCATCATCATCTCATCGTTTATTTGCGTTGCCATCGTATCTAAAGCGCCTCTAAACAGGAAAGGGAAAGCCAAAACGTTATTAATCTGGTTAGGATAGTCACTCCTTCCTGTGCCCATAATTACGTTTGGATTTGCAGCTTTTGCTTCATCGTAGGTTATCTCAGGGTCTGGGTTTGCCATAGCAAATATAATAGGCGGATCAGCCATTTTCTTAACCATTTCTCTACTCAATATATTTGCTTTGGACACACCTAAGAAAATATCCGCACCCTCTAAAGCCTCCTCAAGAGTTCTCGCACTCGTATCTGATGCAAAATACTCTTTATAAGGATTCATGCCATCTTTTCTACCCTTATAAATGACACCACGGGAGTCAACCATTATAACATTTTCCCTTTTTATGCCCAGCCTTACAAAAAACTTAGCACAGGCAATGCCAGCTGCACCTGCACCTGACACAACAAGCTTACATTTGCTCAAATCCTTACCAGATATCTCGGCCGCATTAAGCAAAGCCGCACCGCTAATAACAGCCGTACCATGCTGGTCGTCATGAAATACCGGGATTTTCATTTTTTCTCTAAGCTTTTCCTCTACATAAAAACACTCCGGAGCCTTTATGTCCTCCAAATTTATAGCTCCAAAAGTAGGCTCAAGAGAGGCAATAATTTCAACCAACTTATCAGGGTCGGTTTCATTTATCTCGATATCAAAAACATCCACATCGGCAAAATTCTTAAATAAATTACCTTTTCCTTCCATTACAGGTTTTGAACCCAAAGCTCCAATATTGCCTAAACCTAAAACTGCAGTACCGTTAGAAATTACTGCAACCAAATTACCTTTTGATGTGTACTTATAGGCAGATTTCGGGTTTCTTGCCACTTCTAAAGAAACCTCAGCAACGCCAGGTGTATAGGCAAGCGACAAATCACCTTGAGTGTTAAGGGGCTTTGTAGGCTTAACCTCCATTTTACCAGGCCTTCCCATAGAGTGATACTCAAAGGCCATATCCCTTAGTCTATTGTCAGACATTAACTAACCTCCTCAAATTTTTCTCTAATATTAAATGATATTTTAAATACCACTATAAGTCAAACAAAATTTTAGTCTACTTGATAAAATTTTAACCATAATATAATTTGAAAGACACACCGTTGCCCCTATAGCAATAACAATAACGATTTGATAATAAACCGCTTGAGTTGGCATTACGCCAGACAAAATTTGCCCTGTCATCATGCCTGGCAAAAAGACAACCCCCATACCAGAAGCACTGGCAAAAGTGGGCAAAAGAGCTGCTTTTAAAGCTTCTCCCTTAACAAAAGATACCGCCTCCTCTTCTGTAGCACCAAGCCCCATAAGGTCTTCTATTTTACTCCTATTATCCTTTATTTTTGAGAAAAATCTTTCAATGCCAATAGCAGTTGAGTTCATCGAATTTCCTATCACCATACCTGCAAGTGGTATAAAGTACCTGGCATTTAACTTATGCAGATGCACTATGCCAAATATAAGAACAGCCAGTACTACGACTGATGAAATAAATATGGACAAAAATATGAATAAAGTGGCGTTTTTAATTTTTACCCCTGACCTATCTACAACGATCCTTGAGGCAAAAAGAATCATAAAAAGGAAAATAATAACATTAACTATAGTGTTATCGATTTTAAAAACATAGATTAAAACAAAACCTGCAAGAAATAGCTGGACGCTCATTCTTAAGTATGAAACAAATATGTCTTTCTCGATACGCAACTTTTCCATGTAAGAAACAGCAAAAAGAACAGTGAGAACAAGGTAAGAGATAATTAATCCATTCAATCCAATAGGCTTAGCCATAATCAACAAACCCTTTTTTAGAAAAATAAAACAAACTGTCTGAGAATTCCCTGGCTATTGGGTCATGGGAGACAATAATGCATACCCTATTTTTACAATACTCTCTAAAAAATCCATAAACTTTCTTGGAAACATTGTCATCCAAGTTTGACGTAGGTTCATCGGCCAAAAATATTTTAGGTTTAAGCAACAATGCCCTAATCAGCGCAACTCTCTGGAGCTCCCCGCCAGATAATTTATTAATGCTTTCATCAGATGAAAATTTATCTAACCCAAATAATCCAAATAACTTTTTAAACATGTTACCATCAAAATTTTTTTCCTTGTTGTATTTTAGTTCAAATGGCTTCTTAATAGTTGAGATTATTGTATTTTCTGTATAATACCCGCTCTGAACTATTAATTTACAATTCCCCCTAACCCATGTTTTATTCAATTCTTTATCTTTAAAATAAACCTTTCCTTTAAAATCTAAAAGATAGCATAAGGCTTTTAAAAATGTAGTTTTTCCACTGCCAGAGTCACCCATAATCAGGTTAAAACCGCTATAGAATTTAACCGTTAAGTTTTTTAAGACATACTTACCACTATACTCAACAGATAAATTCTCAACAAACAAACACATTGCTCTTTCTTTTTCAATGATATACTATTATTTTGTATGGAATTTGCAAACTTTAATGTATATCTTACAGGGCTTATCCACAAAAATTCCTTTAAAAAACAGTTTGTTTTTGATTCAGCAGAACTAATTAATTCAGGTGTACAAGACCCACTTAATGAGGAAAAATATACCAAGGTAAATGGATTAATCCATAGATATCCAGACAGGGTTGTGTTAACAGTAACCAACAGATGTTTTGCATATTGCAGGTTTTGTTTTAGAAAAAACAAGTGGAAAAACTTTTCAGGATTTGAACTTAAAGAAGTGATAAATTATCTCAAAAACAAAAAACACATAAGAGAAATTTTAATATCTGGCGGAGACCCCTTCACATTATCAGATAAACAAATTAACGACATCCTGTTTCAACTATCTATTTTAAACAGCATAGAAGTGATAAGGATAGGTACAAGGGTTTTTACATCTAATCCTCAAAGGATAAAAAAAGAGACGGTGGCTATTTTGAAAAAATACAAACCTATTTGGCTTGCAATCCATATAAACCATCCAGACGAAATAACTAAGGAATTTAAAAAAGCTGTTGACTTAATGGTTGACTCTGGCATACCCATAGTTTCACAAACAGTCTTACTAAAAGGTATAAACGACGACCATAGGATTCTAAAAAGTCTGTTCTGCATGTTGGTTAAACTGAGGATAAAGCCGTATTATTTGTTCGGCTGCGACCAGGCTTTGGGAAATGAAAAATTTAGAGTGTCAATACAAAAATCATTAGATATAATGAGAAAACTACGTGGCAATATTAGTGGGCTGTGTCTGCCAGTTTATGCGTTTGATTTGCCAAGAGGAGGTGGAAAAATCGTCTTAGAGCCGCAGAACATTTTAGACAAAGAAAAAAATATATATAAGATAAAAAATTTTGAGGAAAAGGAGTTTATATACAATGACATCTGATATTAACAAATTTATGGAAAACATAAAAAACAATTCAAACCTTGACAACCTTGGAATGGTTCTCATTCATAATGGTATTGTTAGAGGAATATCAAAGGAAGGAAAGCCCATTACAGGTATGACGTTAGATTACAACGATGAAAAACTCAATGCGCTTAAAGAAAAGGTAAAGCAGCTTAAATTCGTAGAGTCGGTTGAAATTATAATAAATAAGGGAAAACTGAAGGTAGGTGATGACATTATGATAGTGGCACTCGCTGGAAACAATAGAAAACAACTACTACCATTGTTTGAGGAAATAATAGAAGAAATCAAACAAAATATAGTGGAGGAGCAAGAAATATGAAAAAGCTTGCTTTCATAATTCTACTTTTATTTACATTCACATACTACTCCAAAGCTTGTGTTGTATTCATATATCACAAGGTTGGCGATAACAGAACCCCGACCACCAACGTATCTATAAAAAAATTCAATGAGCAAATGGCATATTTAAAAAATAACGGTTATAAAATACTTCCGCTGAAAAAGCTTGTTAGCTTACTTGAAAAAAGACAAAATCTGCCCAAAAAATGCGTTGTGTTGACATTCGATGATGGATATAGAAGCATTTATTACAACGCATTTCCCACCATAAAAAAGTACAACTTTCCAATAACGGTTTTTTTGCCAACTGAGGCCATAGAAAAACATTACCCAGATTACCTAACTATGCAACAGATAAGTCAAATGAGGGCCTATGGCGTTGATTTTGAGTCCCATAGCTACTCTCACCCAAGATTTACATCTCCTCCAAAGGGAATTACAGGGAAAAAATACTATGCTTGGATTAAAAACGATATTCAAAAAAGTGTAAACTTCTTTGTTAAAAACTTCGGATACAAACCATATGCATTTGCCATTCCGTATGGAGACTACAATAAAACAGTTATAAAAGTTATACAGGATTTGGGTTTCAAAGCCATTTTAACACAAGATGCAACAAATTTGAATAAAGATACGCCTCTATGGCTACTGCCGCGCCAGCCTATCTTAGGAAAATATTGGTCCACAATGGCTCATTTTAAAGAGGTTTTAAATGAGGGTTATATAAATCTCAAAAAAAGAATACCTGATATAGGAGTGTGTTCAAAAAAACAAAAAATAATTGGGGGCATAGTAAAAGATATAAACAAATATAACAAAAAATCGTTTATGGTATATATCAGTGAATTTGGTTGGAAAATGGCAATAGTTAAAGGAAACCTTGTATATATCAAACTAAACAGGACATTAAAAAGAAAAATAGAGAGGGTTGGCTTAGAAGCTAAAACAAAATCCGGCAAAATATCAAAAGTCCTATGGATGATAGAACCCGAACAATAAAGGTTGAATTTTTGTTGTATTATGTTTATACTTCACACGCTAAAATGTATTGGAGGTAAGTAAAAATGAAAAGAACATTTCAACCACACAATAAACCAAGAAAGAGAACCCACGGTTTCAGAGCAAGGATGAAAACTATTGGCGGAAGGAAGGTTTTATCAAGAAGGAGAGCAAAAGGTAGAAAGAGATTAACAGTTTAAGTTTCAAGGTAAAATACAGGCCTCTTAAAACTACCGAATTTAGGGAGGTTTATAGAAGCGGAGATAAGTTTGTAACTCCCTATTTTGTTTTATTTGTTCTCCATGGCAAAGAAGAGTTTAAAGTAGGCGTAGTTGCAAGCAAAAAGATAGGTAAAGCTGTAAAAAGGAATCGTGCAAAAAGGAGGTTAAGGGAAATTATAAGATTATCCCAACACGAAATACCAAAGAACATGTGGATTGTTATGGTTGCAAGATACGGTATTTTGAATGTTGATTTTGAAAAAGCTATAGGTATTTTTATCAAGTTGTTAAATGAAAGTATTAAAATCGATTAATTTTTATATAGCAAGCGTGTTAATTTATATAATTAAATTTTATCAAAGGTTTATTTCACCTATAAAGCCACCAAGTTGCAGATTTTATCCTACATGTTCAAATTATGCTATTGAAGCAATAAAAAAATTCGGGCCATTTCAAGGCGGTATAATGGCTATTTATAGGGTTTTGCGATGCGGCCCTTGGAGTGCAGGAGGCTATGACCCACCCGTAAAACCACTCTTTACCTTTAAGAGGAGAGAAAATGGAAAACAATAACAATAAAAACCTACTCATTGCTTTATTAATAACAACGTTATTAATAATTGGTTATACATATTTTTTTCTACCTTCACCGAATCAAACTCAAAAAGTTGAGAAAAAATCACCAACAAAAATTGAAACTAATCGTCTTGTAAGTAATGTTACTCCTAAACAAAACGTTTTAAAAAAAATAAAACCAATCATTATAAACACTGAAAATTATACCATGAAGATATCGCCCTTAAATGGTTCCATAGTATCTCTAACCTTAAAAAAATACAAAATTAACAACAAAAGCGTAGAGTTAGTAAAGAGTGAGGGAAAATACAACACGCTGGAGACGGTTTTCGAAGATAAAACGGTAGAAAATTTAGAAGAAACGTCTGTATATAGATCAAATGCAAAGAAAATTACGCTGGATAGTAACAATAAAATATCAAGATTGGTATTAACAAAAACTTCTGGCGATATAACTATAATTAAAACCTTCACCTTTAGAAACAATATATACGCATTCGATTTTTCAGTCAAAGTTCTAAAAAACGGAAAACCTACAAAAGAAGAATTTTCTGTATATGCAGGGCCTGACCTCGGTGATTTACAAAAGAAAAAATACTCTCACTTAGGTGCTGTAGCTTTAGTTGATAACAATAAAATTGAAACTGATAAAAAAATAAAACCGGATATGAATATTCATTGGATAGCTCTTGAAAGCAAATACTTTTGTCTTGCCTTTTTACCAAAGCATAGCAATTCAATTTTAGGAGGTTATGCAAACCTAAAGGGCGGTAATTATGTATATGCCAATTTATCTGCTCCCGCTCAAATAGAAATATATGCAGGACCAAAAAGTAAGCAAACAATTGCACCTGTTGATCACCATTTGGATAAAATCATAAGGTTTGGCATGTTTGGATTCATTGGTAAACCATTGTTATATGTGCTCAACTGGCTTTATTCAATCTTTGGCAACTATGGAGTGGCAATAATAATTTTAACATTAATTATCAGGCTTATTTTTTACCCACTATCTTTTAAGTCTTACAAATCCATGAGAGAAATGGCAAAATTGCAACCTAAATTAAAAGAATTGCAGGCAAAGCATAAGGGAAAACCTGATCAACTAAATAAAGCAACGATGGAACTTTATAAAAAACACAAGGTAAATCCTTTTGGCGGGTGTTTGCCAATGATAATACAAATTCCGGTGTTCTTTGCACTATACAATGTTCTACTCAACGCCATTCAGTTAAGGGGAGCACCTTTTGTTTTTTGGATAACAGATTTAAGTTCTAAAGACCCGTACTACATTTTACCTATAATAATGGGTTTAACGATGTATGTTCAGCAAAAATTAACACCGGTAACAGGTGACCCAACACAACAAAAATTAATGATGTTTATGCCATTAATCTTTACAATTATGTTTATGGGATTCCCTTCAGGACTGGTTTTATATTGGACGACCAATAATATACTAACGCTTCTTCAGCAGCTAATAGATTCTCAAATTCTTAAGTCTCAAGAAAAAAAGCTAAAGCAAAATGCTCAAGCATGAAAACGATATAATAGCTGCTATTGCCTCCGGACAAATTGAATCAGCTATCGGTGTAATAAGGGTATCTGGCAAAAACAGTCTTACATTGCTACAGAGGATTTTTACAAAAAAACCTCCCTACGAACACAGAAAACTCTATTATGGCTTCATAAATGATGGACAAGGTTATGCATTGGACGAGGTGATTGTTGGAATTTTCAAATCACCTCAATCTTATACAGGTGAAGATTCTTTTGAAGTTTATTCACATGGTGGGTTAATTGTTATGAATGCCATTTTAGAGAGGATACTAAACGAAGGCGCAAGGCTTGCAGAACCTGGTGAGTTTACAAAAAGGGCCTTTTTAAACGGAAAAATGGATTTAACCCAAGCCGAAGCAGTGGCAACAGTTATAGCAGCAAAAAGCAAAAGGGCATTAAGGGCAGCTCAAAATCAACTGCTTGGCAATTTTTCGAAACAACTTTCAGAAATCAGAAATAAAATTTTATATCTAATGGCTGAAAATGAGGTTAAAATCGACCACCCGGAAGAAGAATTAAGTCAATTAACACTTAAAGACAGATTGGTAATTGTGGATGAGATAAAGGTTAACCTTACTCGTATATTAAGGGCTACAGAATTCGGTGATCATCTCTTTAAAGGTATAACCCTTGCAATAGTGGGAAAACCAAACGTTGGAAAATCTTCACTGCTCAATTTGATTGTTGGCAAAGAAACAGCAATTGTTACAGATATTCCAGGTACAACACGCGATATAGTTAAAGAATATTTTAATATAAAAGGGATTCCATTCTCTGTTTTAGATACAGCTGGAATTAGGCATACCAATAACACTGTTGAAAAGATAGGAGTTAATCGAAGCCTTGAAACAATTAAAAGGGCAGATATCATTCTGGCTGTTTTTGATGCTTCCCAAATTTTAGATAAAGAGGATTTCGACCTCATCAATAGGCTTATAACTTCAGAAAAACCTATCATTGCAATTTTAAATAAAATAGATAAACCCGTTGCAATCAATGATAGAGACATACCTATAAATAAACTTATAAAAATTTCTTGCGTTACAGGTGAGGGGCTTGAAGATTTAGAGAACGAATTAGAAAAAATCGCTTTAGGTAATCTTGATGACTCACAGTTGGTATCTCTAAATGCAGCTCAAAAACAAACCTTGAGGGAAGCGTTAAACATATGTAATCAGCTAACCAGTGATATAAAAAAAGACATTGATCCTACTCTTATTGGCGTAAACCTTCTGTCTCTTGCAGATTACTTAGATGAAATTATTGGAAGAATTACCAATGAAGATATGTTAGATACAATGTTTAAACACTTCTGTATAGGAAAATAGATGTTTCACGTGAAACATTGTGGAGTTGAAAGATGAGATATCCTAAAAATTATGATGCTATTGTAATTGGCGGAGGTCATGCAGGCATTGAAGCTTCGTTGATTAGCGCAAGATTAGGCTTAAACACATTGCTTTTAACAATATCGTTAGACTCAATAGGCCAAATGAGCTGCAATCCGGCCATAGGAGGACTGGCAAAAGGGCATCTTGTAAAAGAGGTTGATATATTAGGTGGAGAAATGGCCACAAATATAGACGAAACTGGCCTACAGTTTAAAATTCTCAATAGAAGCAAAGGACCTGCCGTTTGGTCATCAAGGGCTCAAGCAGACATGACAGCGTACAGATTGAGAATGAAATATAAATTAGAGAAACAAAGAAACTTGGATACAAAACAAGAGATGGTTGATGAAATTTTAGTTGACGGCAACAAAGTCGTGGGCGTCAAAACAAACTTAGGAAATGAATATTATGCAAATGCTGTGGTAATTACAACAGGCACATTCATGAAAGGTAAAATATTTATAGGATTGAACACCTATTCCGCGGGTAGAGCTTGGGAACCTCCATCAGAGAAACTATCAGATAGCCTAAAAAACTTAGGATTGAAAATATCAAGGCTAAAAACAGGCACCACTCCAAGGTTGGATGCAAGGACAATAGATTTTGACTCTTTAATCCTGCAACCGGGCGATGATGACCCAACACCCTTTTCCTTTAGAACAAAAGAACTCAAAAGACCAAATGTACCTTGCTATCTCACCTACACGAACGAAAAAACGCACGAGATAATACTTAAAAATTTAGACCAATCACCTTTGTATAGCGGCATAGTTGAATCTGCAGGGCCAAGGTACTGTCCATCTATAGAAGATAAGGTTGTAAAATTCTTCGAAAAAACTCAACATCAAATATTTTTAGAACCAGAAGACGAAAAATCCACAGAGATTTATGCAGATGGCCTACATACATCAATGAGCTATGAGGTCCAACTAAATTTCCTAAGGAGCATTAGGGGGTTAGAAAAAGTAGAAATAATGAGGCCGGGTTATGCTATAGAATATGATTTTATTGATCCAACTCAGCTCAAGCACACTTTGGAAACAAAGAAAATCAAAGGTCTATTTTTAGCTGGACAAATCAATGGAACAAGTGGTTACGAAGAGGCAGCAGCCCAAGGTATCGTAGCAGGAATAAACGCAGCATTCTATCTACTTGAAAAAGAACCGTTTATATTAAGAAGGGATGAGGCGTATACCGGCGTTCTCATAGACGATTTGGTTACCAAAGGGACTAAAGAACCATACAGAATGTTTACTTCAAGAGCAGAATACAGATTAATCTTAAGGGAAGACAATACCCACCTACGCCT
>JALVTR010000155.1 GCA_027035885.1 Desulfurellales bacterium | reverse complement strand
AAACTATAACCAAAGCGACCAATAGCTCTATTAGCGTGAAGCCCTTCAATGAAGCTCCCAACTTTTTATGTCTGCATCTACACCAGTTCCACCAACTTTACCGTCAGCGCCCAACGATATAATCTCACATGGTCTACCATTTTCACCAGGAGAGCGATAAATGTATGGATGGCCCCATGGGTCAAGGGGGATTTTATTGACGTCTAAATAACCACCAGGCTTATAATGCTGGGGTATAGGAGGAATTGTGGGCTTTTTAATTAATGCCTTCAAGCCTTGAGGAGTTGTTGGATACATCCCGTTGTCCATTTTATACATCTTCAGCGCTGTCACAAATGTCATTATGTCGTTTTTAGCTTTAACAACGCGAGCCTCGTCTGGTTTCTGCATAATCTTTGGTACAATAAACGTTGCCAAAATACCCAAAATCACTATAACAACTAATAACTCGATAAGCGTAAAACCTTTTTTGTTCATCTTTTAACTCCTAATGTGTTAAATTATACAGAAACTTACTCCATTTCGTATCATTTGCAAAATCAAGTTGTTCGTAATGCCCAAAATTTATATTAAAAATTGTAGTATTGGGAAACCAAATTGTCAATCCGTTTACACTGCCGTTGTCATATCCATTGTAACCATTTGCAATAACAGTTGCTGTTAGATTATCTAAAACATTCAAAGCTGCCTGTTTTATATCGCTAGTCATGTTATCATTTTGATAAATGAGCTTCGCCAAATCACCAAGATCAGCATAACTATAATCATTATCAGAACTACTAACCAAAAATCTTTGAACATTGTTAAAGATGGAATTTTTAATTGTTGTCACAACCGTGCTATTATCCCAATTATCTAGCAAAGCTACAGCAAGGCCGTTTACGCTCTCTGTGAGATTACCTATTTTTGAGAGGTCGATAGCAGATTGAGTTGGATAATCAGATAAACTATAGTTTTTCACATACTCCCTTACCACTTGCCCAGCAATTATGTTAGGATTCATATTTGTATCGTTTTCCAAATCGTTTTCAAAGTCAGATAGAATTTCATTATAAGGCCAACCTTCAAAAGGCTCAGCACTTTCTGAACCTACAAGAATTCCAGTAGAATTCCTTATTTGATAGGCCACCTCAACCATATTCATTAAGCAGGCATCTATTCCAACAATGTCTATTTTTTTGCCCAAAATCTTTGAAACATTATCCAGTGCAAAAGCAAAATCAGGAACAGACATCAAATCAACTGGACCAGAAGTCCCGTTGTCGTCTTCAAGCAAATCTCTACTTTGCCTACTGAAAATTGACCTTTCAAACCCTAAACCATGATCCCAAATCACAATAAAATAGTGATCAGCAGGAAAATTATCCTTAATCCACTTGCCAAAATCCTCCAGAGTTTCAACTTTAGCCATGTCAAGTTCACCGAGGTTTTGGAGTTTAACCAAGCTCCCTTGTTTAATAAAATATCTGTTCACTGGAGAGTATTTGCCATCTTGTTCAACTATAACATTAATATCTCTATTTGAACCAACTTCTTCCATCTGATTTAAATTACCTAATGCAGCGTCATTTAAACTATTATCTGCATCCATATATACAGCAAACGTCCATAATTTCTTTAAAATTAAAGGGCTATTAGACACAGCCCAAGAACTACTACTTGATGTGCTAACCTTGGCTTTTACATAGAACTTGCCGCCGTAATAGTTCATCAAATTTTCATAGCCCGAGTTTTCATTACCTAAAACAACCTCAGCTATCCCACGTCTATTGTTCAAGGTTGTTGAATAAAAATTGTAATCATCAGTATTGTTATCGATATTGTTGTTCCTTGATAAGTACAAATCAACATTATAACTCGGTGCATAGGTATTTACATTAAAGCTAAAAACAATGCTCCTGGGTGGATTCGATTCAGATATAACGTTCGTTCCGTTATCCGTTGAAAAACTGACATCAGAGGCGCTTATAGGTGTAATACTGTTTGAACCACCTCCCCCACCACATGAATAAAGACCGAAAATTAAAAAAATCGCTATTAAAAAAATCGCTAATCTTTTCACACACCCTCCTTTTATTCATTCTCTCGTCTCAATTATAAAAAAACGAAACAAACTTGACAATAACCATTAAAAAACCAAAATAGATTTGCTTGGTTTTTTTAAATTACTCTTCTGCAAAAACCTCATAGTGCTCAACCTTTTCTTCAAACTCTAAAAGAAATTCTTTATCCTCTTTGTAATATTTAGCCTTTTCGCAATCCTCGCCTGCAAATTTTTTAATGGCGTCGATATCCTTCCAAAAGGTAATCAACGCAAAATGTGCTTCTCCGTTTTCTTTTCTCCTCAAAAAAATGAGCTTGATAAAGCCCTCTGTTTTTTTGTAATCAGGCACTGCCCTTTTGATTAAAAAATCAGAATACATTTCAAAATCCTCAGCTTTTGTCCTACCGTGCCAAATTCGAGCTATCATAAAAACCTCCAAAAGTTTTACCGCATTATAGGCTTTGCAATTTCAAAAAATCAACAAATCGTGTATAAATACAACATGAATGAGACGATTTTTGGCAAATTTATAAAAAGATATAAGCGTTTTCTTGTGGATGTTGAGCTTGAAAGCAGTGAAATTGTTACTGCGCATTGCACGAATACGGGCAGTTTAAAGAGCTGTCTAATAGAAAATGCGCCTGTTGTGATTACAGAAGCAAACAACAGAAACAGAAAAACGCGCTACACGTGGGAAATGATTGATGTCGGAAGCTCTTGGGTTGGCGTCAACACTCAAAAAGCAAACGAAATCGCATTCAAACTGTTAAAAGAAAACAAAATCCCCTCTTTTCAAAATTTAGACACAATCAAAAGAGAAATGAAGTTTGACTCAAGCCGATTTGACATTTATGCGGAAAAAGGCACAGAAAAGATTTTTATTGAGGTTAAAAATGTAACGTACAGGGAAGGCGATTTTGCGTTGTTTCCCGATGCAGAAACGAAAAGGGGCCAAAAGCACATTGAACAGTTGCTAAAGGCAAAACGTGAAGGCTACAGGGTTGCCCTGTTTTTCATAATCCAAAGGGACGATGTGAAAAAATTTAAACCTGCAGAAAATATTGATCCAGATTATGCAAAACTGTTGAGACAAGCAAGAAAAGATGGTGTTGAAATATTCCCAATAGTGATTAAAGTAGAGCCTAAGGGATGGAAGTTTTTGAGGATTATCGATTTCGAGGTGTAAAATGAGGCTGAAGCTCCTTGTGATTTTTGTGATCACAATCACATTTGCAACAATTAACTCCTATGCGCAGACAAAAGCCATATCGGTTTATGAATATCAAAAGATGCTAAAGGTTGGAATAGACGTCAATTGGTGCAACTTCAAAAAATACGAAAAAATGGCCTACCTTTGGCATAAAAAGGGCATAAATTTACCATTGATTTTTAAGAAAAGGGGCTTCAGTAACGTTAGAATAAGGGTCAGCGGCGACATAACAAAGAATAGATGGCTTTTGAACCTTTTAAAAGTAGAGGTCAATGACTGCATAAAGGCTAATATGATACCGATAATCGCCTATGCGGCAAGTGATTTCAAAGAACATCCATCAAGAAAAACCATGAAAGAAGTGACAAACTGGTGGTTAACGGTGGCAAAAACGTTTAAGGGTTACCCTTACACTCTTTCATACGATATCATCATTGAGCCGGGAAAGAAACTCAAAAAAAGAAACAGGCTTCTCAACCTTCTCAACGAACTTTACGCTAAAGTGGTTAAAAGCATTCGAGAGATAGATAAGCAGAGAATTATCTTTGTTGCTCCAAACAAGCTATCAAGTCCCTACATGCTTCCCAAACTCAAAGTCCCAAAAGACAAATTCGTAATGGTGGAGTGGCATTTCTTTGCCGCAGGGCCAAGTAAGACAAACCCAAGAAAAAAATGGACCACAGGAACTCAACCAGAAAAAGTGAACATAATAAAAGCCATAGATTTTGCCTACAACTGGAGTAAAAAGCACAATATTCCCACATGGGTCGGGGCATGGATGCCCTCAAATTACAACAAAGACAGGAGTCATCACAAACTAACCCCAATGAGCTGCCGAACGGGCGGAGATTACACAATTGACGAGCAAATTGAATTTGCATCACTTCTGGTCAGTGAATTAAAGAAACACGACATACCATACGATATAAATGCCGATAACAAATTCTTCAACCTAAAAACACTAAAGTGGTGCAAATCCAAAAAAAA
>JALVTR010000154.1 GCA_027035885.1 Desulfurellales bacterium | reverse complement strand
TCAATAGGTTCATTTTTTATAAGTTGATTGGCAGAAATCAATTCCTGATTAATGTAAATTTTTCCTTTTATGCGTCCGTCACTTCCATAAGCTCTCAGGGCAACGCCGGCTGCTGCCCCAATTATTCCTTCCTCAGTGTTTTTAATGCCGGCTAAAAAAAGATTCTGTTCTTTGGCTATTTTATACGCATCATCTTTGGTTAAAACTTTTCTTTTAGCGTCAAAGCCATACTGTATCAATGAATTCAAATCGTTAATCTCATTTTCAGTACCTATACATACACCAGGGTTGGATGAAGGTGCACTGAATTTTTCCACATAATCCAATATGAATTGCGTCACATTTTTACGCTCTTCTTCAGATAAAAATGCCACAAAACACATAGAGCTGTTATGAGACGTATAGGGAATAGCCTCATTGAGAAAAAGCTGGTGTCGCGTTATTGTTTTTGTTATGGCATCATAATTATGCATTATATATTCCTGTATGTTCTCGCAAATCGCTCCTGTTGAAAGATGATAACCTATTTCATCTGTGTCGTCTATACTTATAAAGGTTTTAAATCTTTTCATATCGATCAATTATTCAAACATCTTCCTTAGCTATCTCTAAAAGCATTTGCTAAAGAGCCTATTATACCTCCCGCTGTGCCGAATATAAAATACATAAAAATGACAGTTTCAAATGCAAAATGTGCAGTTAAATATTTCCCAAAATGCCACGTAATCATTAGAAATGGAACTGTGCTCAAATATGCTAAGCTTGCTATGAAAGCGATAATTGCTGAATGTGCAAAACTTTTATTGTGAAACTTATCGGCTATGGGCCACATTGCATCAATGGCAATTGCAGGCACGACAAGTGTTACAAAAGGCGGGATACCCATTCCTCCTAAATTCCCAAGAGCAGGCATCACTCCCAAAATAGTGACTGCTGAGAATATTGCCATATAGGTCGCAGACACTTTAGTTTTCCATCCTGTTTTTCCGATTATCAATAACGGCATTAAATACAACCCTCTGTAGCCAGGTATGTGCAACCCAAATCTTCTAACAACATAAATGCCCATTAAGTCAAAAGCAATTAGTAGTAATGAAAAGACTAAAAACTGCAAATACTCACCTATTTGACCTTTAGGAAACGAAATTCCAACCCCATCGAATTTAGCCATATCCCTCTGCCACATTTTAAAACCTCCTATCTTTACTTAACTAAATGGCCTTCTAATTTGCCACAAACTTTTTCACCATCTATTTCCAAAGGTTCAAAGTTAAACTAAGCATTTTCAAACCCTAAGCAATACTTGCAAAATCCATTAGTTTCTATAATTTTCTAAATCCTCCACGACAATGTCGCATAAAACGACCGCGGTGGGGTAGCATACCCATATCCATTCCATGGGGAGTAGTAAAACTTATCAAATACATTCTGTGCATATAGACTCAATTCAATATTCCTATCTATTTTGTAGGAAATAGTGACACTAAATAAAGTATACCTGCCTATTTGGTTACCTGAACCATCGTACATGGTACCAATGTACCTCCCATTAAGCTGCGAGTAGAATTTCTTATACTTCAGCACGAGGCTCCCGCTAATCACATTGCGCGGTATACTGCTTATCAGAGTCGTTGCACCCGACTGTGTTAAACCCGACTGAGTGTAAGTATCACTTAACTCAAAACCCAAAATATTATTAAATTCATAAGAAATGGTGGATTCAATACCTCTCGATATACATTTGTTCACATTTTCTGGTGTATATACATGATTCTTTCTATTTTCTACAAGCACTATTAAATTGTTTATCTTAGACCAAAAGAATGTGGCTGAAATTCGTACCTTGCTACCGATCTTTTGAATAAATCCAACATCAAACGTTTGAGATTTCTCGGGAGAAAGGTTTGGGTTACCTTCTATCACTCTATGCTTATGTGGCACCTTCTTACCGTACAAAAAGAGTAAACTTGGGGGTACAAAACCTGTACCCCAATTCGACTTTACAATCGTTCCAGTTGACTCCAAAAAGTAGTCTGTTCCAATCTTATATGTAAATGTATTGCCAAACGTCTCATAGTGATCTTCTCTACCATTTAACTGTAATCTTAAGTTTCCAACAGCTTGCAAAAGCTCCAGAAAACCTCCAAAGTGTTTCCTTGAGATATCTATCTCTGAGGGATAATCATAAATAGCCCTATCCTTATCGAAATTAGCCCCTGTTACAAAAATGGTATTTTTTAAAAATTTGTAATTGACATTAAAGCTTGAACCATACTTCTTTCCTTTCCACCATGGACACGGCTTTGGCGGAGAATAATAGTATACATTATTTTGAACGTAGTGTGTTTCCAAATTAAATTTAAAGTTCTTAAACTTCTTCCTCATATTAAATTTGGTAAAATAAAAATGTACCTCTTTTCTATTGGACAGTGCCTGAGGAGTCAAGTTGGAAGGAGCAGAGTTGTTCGGACATACAGGATTATTTTTCGTACGTTTACAAATGTCGTTATATTGTGTTGACCTGTAAGTATTAAATATCCAATGAACCATTAAGCCGTTTCCAAAATCATAACCCAAGTTGTTATAGAAAGAATACCTATGATAACCATCCCTTTTACCACCTCTTGAATACGAGCCCGTGGATCTATCCCAAGAGTAAGTCTGTGGTATGCCTGTAGTATCAAAAGCCGCGCCAGACAAGTAAAATGAAATATTTCTCTCTTGCCCGCTAAAAGCCAAATACTCATTTGTTGTACCAAAAGACCCATAAGTTTGTTTCAAGCTAATATGTGGCCTTCCTCTACCTTTTTTAGTTATGATATTTACAACACCACTGGCAGCATTGGCTCCCCAGAGTCCACTCTGTGCACCTTGTAATATCTCAATCCTATTAATATTATCTGGTAATAAAGAATTAAAATTGAAACGTGGTAGAGGATAATACGGGCTCTCCACATCTACCCCATCCATCATAACCTTTGGAATAACAGGTAGGCCCCTTATAAACATGTTAGCGATTCCTCCGATACCACCACTTTGTGACACAAAAACGCCTGGTAACTGATTGAGTAAATTTGTCACAAATAAATGATCACCGAACCTTTCAATTTTCTTTTCAGTAACAACTTGAGCATAAGTAGGGGTAATATCAATTTCTTGCTTTACTTTGGATGCTGTTACAACTATTTCATTGGAATTATTAACGTTATTGGCTAAAGCATTTTCCTTTAAAAGAAAAAAGATAAAAACGAAAACTCCTAAATATATAAATAACTTACTCACCCTAAAATGCATCCTTTCCTCCTCCCTTTTATTTAAATAACAGATCAAAAATAACTAACCTTGATGGAGAAAGGATACATCACTAAGAGGTATTTGAAAAAGATATAAGAAAAGTAGGAAATTTAGTAATCATAAACCCTCCTTTCCGATCGCGGGAGGCGTAGACGTTTCCATCTACACCCTATCGGCCCAAACTCCTTAGCTACAAGCCTTAGGAATTTGGGCTCGGAGTTCCAGAAATTTTACTTTATTTTAAAAAAATTGAATTTCCTGTCAAGAAAAAATGTCAATGCAAAGTAGATTGACCCCCAACTTAAACTTGACAATGGATCTTCAATACAATTAAATATTCGCATGGGTTCCATTAAAACTATTGAAAAATTCCTCAATGAAACATTTTTAAGCATCACGCTAAAGAATTTACTCATTGCACTTTTAGTTTTATTTGTGTTGCTTCTTGTAAAAAATGTATCTCTGAAATTCACATTGAACATATTTAAGAAACTCGCAAAGAAAACAAAAACAAAATTAGATGACGACCTAATAAATATTGTTGAGCCACCACTCAAGTCTTTTATAACCTTTTTATGCTTCTACATCGCTTTTCTCATTCTAAACTTAGGTTCATCTTATAATGTATTTGCCTCTAAAGTTCTCCTCTCTATTGCGATTGTTGATATAAGTTGGGCTTTTTACAGAGCAGAAAGCATATTCTCCCAAACTATGGAAAACTTCTTCAAGAAGAGAAAATCAGAAATTGGTTTAAGCTTCGTCCCATTCTTTAACAAGTTTATAAAAACTTCCGTTGTTGTTTTAGGTTTCATACTAATAGTACAGGAGTGGGGCTATAACATTGGCGCAATAATAACCGGTTTGGGTATAGGCGGATTAGCCGTTGCCTTAGCCGCAAAAGACACTCTGGCAAATATGTTCGGCGGCATCACAATCATAATGGATAGAC
>JALVTR010000153.1 GCA_027035885.1 Desulfurellales bacterium | reverse complement strand
TCCTTTGTCATTGGTATCTTTATAACAATATTCTCATGGATCTCAGACAGCTTTAGCGCTTCTTGAATCATACCCTCGCTGTTCGTAGACAGAACCTCAGCAGATATTGGGCCATCAATAATCTGTGCAATTTCCTTTATTATACTTTCAAAGTCCTTTCCCTCTTTAGCAATCAAGCTTGGATTTGTTGTAACGCCGTCTACGAGACCCATATCAGCAAAATATTTTATTCTTTCAACATTAGCTGTATCCAAAAAGAATTTCATACTTCCTCCTCCAAAGAATCAAGGATATTTTTATTAATGCCAAGTAAAAACATTATTAAAATTATAACCTCTGCATCACCAACGTTGTGCTCAAAAAAACCACCAATCAAAAATGCAATAAAACCCATCGTCAAACCCAAAACAATGCTCCTGTAAAATTCGTTGTCTGTTCTTCTTAAGAAAACAAAATTTCTATACAAAACATAAATCCACAGGTACAGCCAAATCAAAAGACCAACTATTCCCCATTTTAGAAGTACCTGTAGGTATTCATTATGAACGGCACTAAAAAAATGTGATTGTATATTTTTATCTCCAAATATTTTTATAACAGACTTTACCAAATAAGGCTTTAGAAAGTGAAACAGATTCCCACTTCCACATCCAATAAGCTTATACTTTAAGTCATAATGCTTATACAAATTCAAGCCCGCCTCCCACAGAGCTATCCTGTCCATTGCAGAAACATTCTGTCTGTACTTCACTATAGATTCAACCCTGTTGTGAACAGGAGGTACAAATTCATAAAGGCTAAAGGCTAAAACAATTGCTATAATAGGTAAAAATACAAAAACCTTTCTCTTCGAATAAAGAAACGGCATTGCTAAAACAGCAAAAAAACCTCCTATCCAATAGGACCTACTAAAGTTTAGTATCAAAGCTATGGAGCTTATAAATGCTACAAACATAAAAAACATTTTTAATCTTTTCTTTTCAGATATAGATAACGAGAGAAAAAGAAGTGTAATCGGAGTTATAATTCCGGCAGTTGTTAATGGAGTACTAAACAAACCTTCTGCCCTTATGGGCCTTGAGAAAAAATACAGGTACTCAAACTGGTATAAGTGCGCATGATCTATCTTTATACCAGTAAAAGCTTGGAATATAACCGCCAGTGATGAAATAATTCCAGAAACACCCAAAATCACAAGTACTGTTTTAATTTTCTCTCTTTTCACTCTCGACAGAATAAAGTAAGGTAAAAAATGCCAAAGATAATGAGAATTTTTCAAACTCTTTAATGGGCTAATAGAAAGAATTGAAGACAAAAAACCAATAAGCGATACATACAGAACCCTAAAATCCAAATCCTTCAATTTAATTTTTTTGGCATATAGAATTAAACCTATAACGCCAACTCCTATTGAAACGTGATCAAATGCCACGGAAAGCGGCGTTGCTATACTTAAAAGAATTGCAGATATAATAAGAAAAATCATTTTTTACTATACTCTTCCTTACACTGTTTCGAACAGAAGTACAAAACTTCGCCGTTAAGTTTTATCTTTTTAACTGCATCACTCTTGGGTAAATAAACCCCACAGTTCAAACACTTAACAAGCACATCCGGGCTATTTTTATTCCCCCTTCTTTTGTTTTTTTTCGGAAACAGCGTATCAAGAATATTATCGACACGCTTCTTAAAAGAATATAGCGTAACAAACAAAAATAACAAAAAAAGAAAGAACAAAAGTTTAAACATTAGCTCAACAATCCATTGACAATAAACTCGGCAGCATCTTCCTCTGTCAACCCTTTAGCCATCAACGTTTCGAGCTGAGCCTGGTTAATTCGCCCGACACTTGCCTCATGCGTGAGCTCCGCCTTGTCATTTAAAACCTTCAACAGCGGCAATGTGGAAACCTCAACATCGTACCCCTTAACGATTTCATTACACTCAATATGACCACGTGCATAAGGTGCATTACCATAGGCCTCGTTCACGACATGCGCTTTTGTCCTGTCTGTTGCAAAGACCGTCGACTTTGCAATACCCGACGAATTCTCACCGTTCAGCCTCAAAACCTCCTTTATGTCTATTATGTCATCTTCCCTTCCATAAATCTTACTCTCCAAATCAGCTTTTGCATCCTTCAAAAGCTCTATGTCCATAACTACGCTGATTCTGCCAACCCTTGTCTTTGTCTCATAAAACTTACTCGAGAAAAATGAACCTTTATCTATTTTCATTTTGGTTATTGTTTCAACAAACACACCGCCACCTTCATCGTGAAAATGTTCATCCTCATACGTAACAAACGAGTTTTTTCCTATATACATATCACTTTCCATATAGTGATGGAGTTTCTCGACTTTGGTCAATATGCAGTGGGATTTAAATTTTACCTTAACATTACTGCCTATTATATAGTTAAACTTTAAAATCTGCTCCCCCCTTTTTTTTAAAAAACCTGTGCACAGATGAACAGGAATGGGAATTATTGTGTTATCCTCTATCTCAACATCAATCATCACAAGCCCATCGGCTCTCTCTTTTGACTTAATATGCATCCCTTTAACACTATTTAAGCCTACAACCTTGTTACCACTAACAATTATTGTTGCGACGCCAGTGCTCCTTAAGCTCTTATCGTTCGTGTTTTTTTCATATATTTCAACTAATTGTTCAAACTCTTTCTCATATCCCTTTACTATATCCATTATTCCTCCTCTAAATAGTTGACATGCCCGCAGTTATCGCAAGTTTTCTCATAGTACGATACAATTTTTTTACTGTCTCCTTCCAAAAATACCTTGCCTGCGCAAATCAAATACGAATATCCACAATTCATTGCTATCTCTTTTCTATGCGTGATAACAATAACTGCACTGCCCATTTTTTTAAAATGGTTTATCACTTCAACTATCATATCCAAGCTCATTATATCGATTCCACTATCTGGCTCATCCATAATCACATACTTTGGCTTTAACAAAATACAACTTGCAAGTTCAACCTTTTTTCTTTCCCCGCCTGAGAGCTTTTTATCCACATAACGTCTCATATACCTACTTGGTTCAAGATTAACGAGTTTTAGCGTCTCTTCTATATCTTCTTTTTTTATATTTCTATTCAACTTTAAGTAATTCTCAACTGTTATGCCGTCAAACCGAGCTGGCTCTTGCCATAACAACGATATGCCACTCTTTGCCCTTTCGGTTAAAGAAAGCTCTGTAATATCCTTGCCGTCTAAAAAAATCTTGCCTTCACCAGGTTTATAATCATTCAAACCCATAATTATATATCCAATTGTCGATTTACCCACTCCATTGTTACCCACAATACAGTAAACCTTACCTTCATCAAATTTCATATTTATGCCTTTAATTATTTCATTGCCGCTTTTTGAATACTTTATATCTCTTAACTCAAGCATCTCTCCTCCCACAAAACATACTTACCAAGATAATATATTACATAGCCTCAAGGTCAAGTTTTTTAAGACGCTCAATCTCGTCTCTATACTCAATCGCCTTTTCAAATTCCATTTTCTTAGCTGCATCCTGCATGAGTTTCTTAAGCATCTTAACTCTTTTTGGTATATCTTTCTTATTAATCTCTTCTTTAAACACATCAATTTTATCCATATAATCCAAGTTACACATCTCTAACATCTTGTTATCCTTCGACTTAATAATTGTTCTTGGCTCGATTCCATGCTTTCTGTTGTATTCAGCCTGAATCTTTCTTCTCCTTTCGATTTCCTCTATAGCCTTCTTCATCGACTCTGTCACCGTATTGGCATAAAAGATAACCTTAGAGTCGGCATTCCTTGAAGCCCTACCAGCAGTTTGAATGAGGCTTGTTGTAGAACGTAAAAAGCCCTCTTTATCGGCATCGAGAATAGCCACAAGGTTGACCTCAGGTATATCAAGTCCCTCCCTCAACAGGTTCACACCAATTATACAATCAAATTTATCATTTCTTAAATCCGATATAACCTTGGCCCTTTCTATGGCGTTTAACTCTGAGTGCATATATTTCGTTTTTAAACCCAAATCGTTATAGTATTCGCTTAAATCCTCAGCCATCCTTTTTGTAAGCGTAGTCACCAAAACCTTGCCACCCTTTTCTATAGTCTTTTTAATTTCACCATACAAATCATCCACAGCCGTATCCATAGACCTTACCTCAACGGGCGGCTCCATCAATCCAGTGGGCCTAATGATTTGCTCAACCACAAAACCTTTGGACAAATTAGCCTCAAATTCAGCAGGTGTCGC
>JALVTR010000152.1 GCA_027035885.1 Desulfurellales bacterium | reverse complement strand
TTTTGCCACATGACTGCCAATGTAACCTGCGCCGCCAGTAACAAGAATATTCACCTTAAATCCTCCTCTCAACTTTCATATAACTTATATATACCCCAAAAGGAATTAAGTCAAAGAGCAAAAGCTTTCAAAGTCTATTAAATAGACATCAGATTGCTTAGACTGGGTTTTTTCCTTTTGCTCAAAGGGATAAAAAATGATTTTTTAATGAAGCCAAATGAAGCCTGTACTGGTTGTTATCCTTATCAAAAATCAACTCCTTCAGATAGGAGAGATTTACAAGATAGCTTTTATGAGATCTAAAAAACCTTTATTTTTCAACTTTTGTTCAAGCTCAGAGATCCTCAGATTTGTCTGATACTCATTTTCCATACTATCCGTAATAATAGTAGAACTCCCAAAACTCCTTATAAACACAATATCGTTTGTATTTAGAAACAACACTTTTTCTTTTAACATCACGGGAATTTTATCAAGAACAACATGCACTTCGTAATCATCCGTATAAACTTACTCATTGTAAAGTTTGTAACATCATAAAAAATTGCTACTATGCCATCGAACTCATCATTCTTGTTGTAAATTTTGGCAAGCTTAACAATAAAAAACATCGATTTACCCTTAAAGTCAAAAATCTTAAGAACGGGTAGTTCAACTGCTTTGTCTTCTGTCAACTTTGAAAAGAATTCCAGTATCCTATTTTTTTCCATTTTGTTCTTCATGTAACTCAAGCACATCTTTGCCGAAATAATCCTTAGAAAGAATAATATCCCTTGCATATGGGTTCATACTAACAATTTCCCTCTTTTTATTTACAACAACTATTCCTGTTGGGACCACAGATAAAAAAGTTTCTATATTATCCATCACTCAAATCCCCATAAACATATTATACATCACAAAATACCTAAGGATTTTACCTTAAAAACAAAAAAGAGGGCTGGCCATGGCAGGAGGGATAACAGAGGAGTAGAGGGGGGACAAGTTGAGCCACCAAAACCAGCCCAAACTTTTTAGAGTCAAAATGATCCTTTCTTGTAAATCCTGTCTCCATAGAAGAGTTCCTTAAACTTTTTGAATGCAAATTTTTCAACCTCTTCCTGCAATTTTTCAAACTTTTTAAGGAAAACCAAAGCATCGTCAGTTAACTGAGCTTTTTGGGTGCAACCGTAGTCGGACTTTAAGCACTTAATCCCCAGAGAGGTTTCCAAAGTTCTTATTTTCTCAAGTAAAAGCTCAAAACTAACGCCAATTTTTGAGACTACCTCGCATAAACTTTTACTATCCTTTATTATCCTGAGCAACTCAATGTCTCGCCCACCCAGCAATTTCCCACTGTTCTTACTCTTAACCGAAAAATCAAGCATCAATTTGAGTCGCGCCTTTTTCTTTTCAGTAAAACAGCCAAGCTGGCAATCAACCACATCAAGATCGCTATTTTTAACAGTAGATCTAATCTTAAAAAGTCCTACCTTTCTGGCAACAAGATAAGCATCTCTACATGTCACCTTTCCATTTTTATCGGCAAAAGTTCTCAAAAGCTCATAAGTTTTTTGGTCAAACGCACCTATCCTTTTCTTCCCGAACTGCCCAAGTTCGCATTGGGAAATTCTATAACCACTATCAGTGGCAACTCTTCCTACCACAATTGGTGGCAAACCCAGGATCCTCGATATGGCCAAAGCTTTTCTGCATTCAACTCTCCTATCCTCATCAGAATATTTCTCAAGCAAAGAAACAACGCTTTCTCTTAAATCTAAGGTAGCAACATTCAAACCCTTCATGGCTACCTCACTTCGTTAGCTGCTTTTTTATCTTCTCATAAAATGAGGAGTGCATATATCTTACTTCCTCCTCATCTTTGTAGCCCGTTATCATGCTTCTCAATGATCCTCTAACTGCAAACAGTGACATATACAGGTGTATTAAAAACATAATGAGCACAAGCACCGCTGTTAAATTGTGAATTATGGCAGCCAACCTCAAAGAGTCTATTTGATATTTAACAAATGGGACAACAAAACTCGGTTCCCGTAGATACATCAAAAAACCCGTAATAAGTAGCAAGCTCCCTAAAACTGTGGCGATCCAGAACCAAATCTTTTGCCCCGGATTAAACTTTCCAGCACCGGTTTCAACATCTCTCTTTGTTAGGTAACCGCCTCCCACCAAAAACCACTTTATGTCTCCAGACTCAGGTAGCATATCCAGAACCCACATAAAAAATAGTGGAATTACAGAAACAACAAATAGAACTGCGCCAACAAAGTGCAGGACCCTCATCGTCCTCACAAATCCACCACCACCGAAAAACTTTCCAAAAACCATTATTAGACCCGTAGGCACAAGCAAAGTAAAAGAAAGGGCTGCAACCCAATGAACAATTCGCATAAACAGATTATAAACCTTGATTTTATTGCCACTTTCCCTGTATTTTTTTGGACCTATGACCACATAGTGTAAAAACTCCACAACAACTATTGCAATCAAGGCAACGAGGAAAAATACTTTAAAATAATTTACCTGCAGATCAACAAAAAGGCTTCCCCATTTTAGATAGTGAGGGATAGACTGGGGCAACTGCTGTCTTATAATATCAGGGGCAGCATAAGCTACCCCTGGAAAAATCGTAATTAGCGTCACAAGCAAAGAAGCAAGTCTTGACATGATAGATCCCCCTTTATTCATTTGGATAGGCTATATCCCATCCATACGGGGTTTCGTCTAAAACCCCATGACCGTATGCCATTCTCCTTTCTCTTATTATGTCAGCAACGTGCTCGGCGTCTCCAACGATCAAGGCATTCGTAGAACACATTGCAGCACATAGGGGCACTTTACCTTCCGCTATGCGGTTTTGACCGTATAATCTTTTTTCCTTTTCGGAGAACGTAGGAGCGGGTCCACCTGCGCACATGGTACATTTGTCCATAACACCCCTCGTTCCAAATGCTCCATCTTTTGGAAATTGAGGAGCACCAAACGGACATGCATACAGGCAATAACCACAGCCAATACATTTATCTTTATCGTGCAAAACGATACCATCTTCACGAATGTAGAAACATTGAACCGGACATACTTGAGCACACGGTGCGTCTGTACAATGCATACAGGAAATAGACATGGAGTATTCCTTACCCTCGATACCCTCATTAACGGTGATAACCTTTCTCCTTGCTATATTAACCGGCAAATCGTTGCCAACCTGACATGCCACCTCGCATCCGTGGCAGTCAATGCATCTCTTTTCATCACAGTAAAATTTCATTCTGCTGTATTTATACATAACCCAACTCCTTTCCTTATGCTTTCTCTATTCTACAAAGGCCTACTTTTGTCTCCGGTATCTGTGTAACTATGTCATAGCCATAGTTTGTTACCGTATTCGCACTCTCACCAATAGCGTAAGGTTTGGTTCCCTTAGGATAGTTGTAGCTCATATCTACACCCTGCATCACACCTGCAAAGTGAATCGGCAGGAATATTCTATCCGGCTTAACCCTATATGAATAAACCGCTTTAACTTTTACCTTGGCTCCTTCAGGCGAGTGCACCCACATCATGTCGCCGTTGTTTATCCCATACTTTAGAGCAAGTTGCGGATGAATTTCAGCAAACATCTCAGGGTATATCGCTGCTAAATATTTGGAAGTCCTCTCTTCAACCCCTGCCCCCATGTAGGTTACAAGCCTACCAGTAGTGAGAATGACCGGAAATTCTTTAGACCAATCCGTTTTTTGGATAGACATGAACTTTGTATCAACCCTGTATTGATTCCTTTGATCTGGATAGGTTGGATACAACCTAACAAGGTCGTACCTCGGGGTATGGAGGGGTTCTCTGTGTATTGGAATCTGATCCGGGAAGTTCCAGACAATACAGCGTGCCCTTGCATTACCGTAGGGTGCTATACCGTATTTCATACAATACTTGGCTATAAGACCACTGATGTCCACCTTCCAATTCTTGCCCATTACCTTTTTCTCAAAAGGAGTTAGCTTTATTCCCAAAACCTTCTCTATGTTATCCTTTGTAATCTCCGGATATCCACCTTTTACTTTTGCACCTTTTATAGTCGCAAGTGGTCCTGCAAGCTGACTAACACCGTTGTGTTCAAGGCCAAATCTATTCCTAAAGCCCATACCACCCAACATCACAGGCCTGTTAATATCGTAAAGCACAGGGCTTCCCGGGTGATCTTCAGTCCAGCAAGGCCATGGCAAACCATAGTACTCACCCTTCACAGGACCTTTACCCATCAATGTTACAGGATCAAAATACTCCCAAT
>JALVTR010000151.1 GCA_027035885.1 Desulfurellales bacterium | reverse complement strand
GGTGCAACGGGTTATTCAGGCTTAACCGACTTTGAGCCAGCAAGCTACTACTTAAGCAAAAGTGGTGATATAGAAAAAACTTCAACAAATACGTTCAACATAAACGTTGTTTTTAAACCAATAAAATCAATTTCTTTAGGTGGTGAGTATGACCATGTGAAATTTGATAACAACATCTTTCCATCTGACCCAAAAGTCGAAACCCTAATTGGCAACATTAAAATCAAAACAACAAAGGTTACTATGCTCGGCATTGAATGGAGACATATAAAGGCAAAGAACTTTGATGTTGTTGGAGCTGGGGATGATGAATTTAGTGGAAACCAGATATACGCAGTTTACAAATACCTCTTCTAAAAAAGAAAAAAGCCCCTCAAAGACTACAAGAGGGGCTTCTGTTTAATTATTATTTAAAATCTCACTCACATAGTTTGGTAAAACAAACGCCGCTTTGTGGATTGCGGGGTTGTAGTATTTAAGCTTTAAATTCAGTTTTTCGAATCTCTCTTTATCAAAGCTCTCCATCGGATGTTTATCGCCCTTCCAGGCAATGGAAAATGCCCAACAGCCAGAGGGATATGTGGGAATGGCAGCTTGATAGATAGTCACTTTGTCGTTGCCAAACGCCCTTCTCATATTATTAACAGAACGCATCATCCATTTGGCATCGTAGTAAGCATTTTCAGCTTGAGCAACAACAATGCCACCATCACGTAAAATGTTTTTCACATTTGAATAGAATTCAGAGTTAAACAAACCCTCTGCAGGACCAAATGGGTCAGTTGAATCAACAATAACAACATCGTATGAGCCATTTTTGTTTTTAACATAATCAATACCATCACCAATAATCAAGTTTACATTATCTTGTTTAAAACCATCACCCACAAAAGGTGTGTATTTCATTGAGTTTTTTGGCACAATTTCGTCTATCTCAACATCATCAATTCTTTCAAGGTACGCATGTCTCGATACTTCCCTTGCACTTCCGCCGTCTCCACCACCAATAATTAAAACGCTTTTTGGGTTTTCATGGGCAAATAGCGGAAGATGGGTTATCATTTCATGATAAACAAATTCATCGCGTTCGGTATACATTATAAATCCATCAAGCAACATAATTTTGCCGAATTCATAGGTATCCAAGATATCAAGTCTTTGAAGATTGCTGTATTCTGTGTGTAAAACTTCTTTTACCTTAAAAGTGAAACCGCAGTTGTCTGTATATTTCTCGGTAAACCACAATTCAGGACTAAAAGGCATTTTCACCTCCGCATAAAAAAATAGGGCTATGAGTTTTAAAAACCCACAGCCCCTTTTAGTGTTAGTTAAAAATCTCTTTCTCGTTTATCGAGCTAGCCTTCCTTTTTAAATTTTTCCCCGATTTCCAAGCCCATATCAAAGGCCTTCATGTTCATATCCAAAAATCTTTGAGGAACCTCTTCTTTTACCGTCTCTCTAACCGCATTAACATCCAAAACGTGTGTCAATCCAACACAAATTCCAACAGCCAAAATATTCATTGTAACAACATTACCTATTTCATACTTAGCCACTTTAACAAGAGGATACTCGTAGATTTTATAAAGATTCTTGTCTTCAGCTGGAACTGTAACAAGACCAGAATCGACCAAAACATCAGCGCTGCTTTTTAAATCCCCTTTGTAGGCATTGTAAGCCTTCTGGTGAGTTGCCAAGAAGAAATCAACATTCGTGGACTCAGCGAATACAATCGGTGTGTCGGAGATTATAATATCAGCCTTTGCTGCACCCCCCCTAACCTGAGAGGTGTATGTTGGCACCTGAGTTGCATAGTAGTTTGTATGGAAAACAGCTGCATGGGCAAGAATGGTTCCTGCAGTCAAAGAACCTTGTCCACCAACTCCCGCAAATCTTAATTCATAATGAAATCCCATTTTCTTACCTCTCTATAGTTTTTTCCACTCTTTTAATGGTGTTTCAACATCGTAAGGATACAGTTTCTTTAGCTCTTCCCCTGTAATCTTGTATTTATCATCTTCCGTTAGAGTACCTTTAGCGTATTTAGCCCAATACTCATCACTTGCCTGAGCTTTCTCAATGAGATCCTTGTAGGCAGCTGTCAATTCAGGTTTTTCCGTATCCTTGTGTAAAACACCAGTTATAAATTTACCCTTCAACTCATCCTCGTTCATTCTCTTTGCTTTAGCCGAACTTACAAGGAAGCTCTTCATGTGCTCAAGCAGCTTTGCAGGGTCACCCAATCTATTTCTTCTTCCAAAGTTAATTGGGCATGGGCTGAAAACATCTATCAGTGCAAAACCTTTATATTCAAGACCTTCTTTTATCAGCTTTTTCAATCTTGTAGGATCGCCAGCAAATCCCCTTGCAACATAGCCTGCACCTGCCCCTATTGCCATATGGCAAACGTCAATTGTAGGCTCATAGCTTCCTCTTGGAGCTGTGGATGCCTTTGCTCCAGGAGGTGTAGTGCATGAGTGTTGGCCACCTGTCATTCCGTATATCCAGTTGTTAATCAAAACAACGGTAACATCAATATTTCTCCTACATGCATGAACCAGGTGGTTTCCACCTATGTGAACAAGGTCACCATCTCCTCCAAAAACAAATACGTGCTTGTCAGGGTGGCTCATCTTAATTCCTGCTGCAACGGCAATTGCTCTTCCGTGAATCGTGTGAAGGGTGTGAAAATCAACATAACCCGTAACCCTCGCAGCACAACCTATACCAGAAACCATCGCACAGTCATCCTTACTCCAGCCTAACTCATCAATAGCTTCAAGGTAGCACTTCAAAACTATACCGTCACCACAGCCTGGACACCAGTAAAGCGGCATTTTGTCCATTCTTAGGTATTTTGTATAATCTACAGCCATTATTCGCCTCCTCCAAACCTCTTTAACTCTTCATCGGTCAAGCCTATCTCAGCTCTCTTTGATGGATTTTTAATCTTATCATAAATCTGGGATGGTCTAATTAATACACCTGCTGCTTGATTTACACCGTATACTGGCACTTTGCCTCCAACCACCCTTTCAACTTCCAATAGGTATTGACCCAAGTTCATTTCGGCAACGATAACATTTTTAACCTTTGATGCTATATCTTTAATCTGCTCCTCAGGAGATGGCCATAGTGTCAAGGGCCTAAACATACCGACTTTAACTCCTTCTTCTCTTGCTTGGTCTATTGCAACCCTTGCTGCCTCAGCTGTTGAACCGTAGGCAACAATGCAAGTTTCAGCATCATCCATCTTGTAATACTCGTATTTTAGAATCTCGTCTAAGTTATCGGAAATCTTTTTATACATCCTCTCTAAAAGCCACTGCGTGTATTTTGGGTTAACCGTTGGAAATCCAGTTTTATCATGAATTAAGCTTGAAAGATGGTATCTATAGCTCTTTCCATCGTCTGCCCACCATTTTGCCAAAGGTGGAACCTCGTAATTGTAGTCATATGGATAATAATTATCTGGGTCAATATCTGGTTGAGTTCTATCAACAATCTCAACTTCTTCTGGGTCCGGTATGTAAACCTTTGTATGCAAGTGAGAAAGCGAACCGTCCGTCAATAGTACAACTGGTTGTCTGAATTTTTCAGCCAAATTGAAAGCCCTAATGGTTTCAAAAATGGCCTCTTGCGCATTACATGGAGAAAGAGCGATTATAGGATGGTCACCGTGCGTTCCCCATCTTGCCTGCATAACATCCTGCTGCGATGGCCTTGTTGGCAAACCTGTGGATGGCCCTCCCCTCATAACATTAACAACCACAAGTGGAACTTCAAGCATACAAGCCATGCCCAATGCCTCCTGTTTTAGGGAAAAGCCAGGACCACTTGTACACGTCATAGCCTTAACACCGCTTGAAGTTGCACCTACACAGGCATTTATACTTGCAATCTCATCTTCCATCATCATGAAAGGCAAACCCTTCTCAGGCATAATCTTTGAAAGCCTTTCAGGTACCTCACTGGATGGGGTTATCGGGTATCCAGCATAAAACCCCAAACCAGCCACTAAAGCAGCCTCAGCAACAGCTGCGTTTGCATTTAAAAATGCAATCCTTCCCATTGATTCCTCCTATTTACTTTTTGTAATCAAATTACCCTTACTATCCTCAAATGTTAATTCTACACCGATATCCTCAACAGTGATGGAAAAGTCAGGGCATATGTCTTCACACATCTTGCACCTAATACAGTCCTCAGGCCTCATAACTTTAGCCGTAGTGCCCATCCACACATGCAAATCCTCAACCATCTCCAAAACGTTCTTTGGGCAAACATGCACACATAGGCCACAACCTTTACATAAATCGTAATTAACCTCAACAGGCATGCGTTTTTCAGCCATTCTCACCTCTCCTTTTACTCAAAAATTGAAAAGGGGGCAAGCCCCCTGCTTTCCATTAAATCTTTTCCACAATTTCATTCAATGCTTCACTAGGTCTCATAGCCTTTTCAAGGATGCTTTCATCCGGCCAATAATATCCTTTTATATTGTAAGACTTGCCCTGCGCATCATCCAAGTCTTTTATAATCTTTTCCTCGTTTTCTTCAAGTTTTTTGGCAATCGGCTCAAATTTTTCTTTTAGCTCTTTATCCTCGTCCTGATTGGCCAAAGCCTCAGCCCAATATCTTGCAAAGTAGTAATGCTCACCCCTTGAGTCAAGCTGGTGCACTTTCCTACCTGGCCATTTTTGATTAGCAAGCACTTTAGCCATAGCATAGTCAACAGCCTTAGCCATAATTTCTGCCTTTTTATTTCCATACTTTTGACCAATAAATTCAAGAGATGCAAAGATTGCACCGAACTCACCCATCGAATCCCATCTTAGGTGACCTTCGTTAATAAGTTGCTGTGCATGCTTTGGAGCAGAACCACCGGCACCTGTTTCAAATAGACCACCTCCAGCAAGAAGTGGAACGATAGAAAGCATCTTTGCAGAAGTTCCGACTTCCAATATTGGGAATAAGTCTGTCAAGTAATCCCTTAAAGCATTCCCGGTTACAGAAATTGTATTCAAGCCTTTTCTGACCCTTTCAAGCGAAAACCTCATGGCATCCACAGGCTTCATAATTCTTATATCCAAACCCTCTGTGTCGTAATCCTTCAAATACTCTTTAACTTTTTTAATAAGTTCAGCGTCGTGAGCCCTATTCTCATCGAGCCAGAAAATAGCAGGGTCACCTGTAGCTTTAGCTCTTCTAACAGCCAAGCCTACCCAATCTCTAATAGCCTCATCTTTTGCTTGGCAGCCTCTCCAAATATCACCCTTTTCAACTTTATGCTCAATCAAGACGTTACCGTTTTCATCAACAACCCTAAAGGTTCCGTTAGCTGGTGCAATAAACGTCTTATCGTGGGAGCCATACTCCTCGGCCTTCATAGCCATCAACCCAACGTTGGACACATCACCCATTGTTGTTCTGTCAAACTGGCCATTCTTCTTGCAGTCCTCTACAACTTCTTTATAAATCGTAGCATAGCACCTATCTGGGATAATGGCTTTTGTATCGTGCAATTGGTCGTCTTTACCCCACATTCTACCGCCATCTCTAATCATTGGAGGCATTGAAGCATCAATGATGATTAAGTTCGGTGCATGTAGGTTTGTTATGCCTTTACTTGAATCTACCATAGCAATCTCAGGATTGTTCTCATAAACCTTTTCTATATCAGCTTCAATTTCTTTTCTCTTATCCTCAGGAAGTTTCTGAATCCTTGCGTATAAGTCGCCTAAGCCATTGTTAGGATTTACACCCAACTCCTCAAACTCTTTCTTGTATTTCTCAAACACATCTTTGAAATAAACTTCAACCATGTGTCCGAAAAGAACAGGGTCTGAAATTTTCATCATGGTAGCTTTCAAATGAAGGGATAAGAGCACACCCTTTTCTTTTGCATCCTTTATCTGCTCCTCGTAAAACTTCCTCAAATTCTTGACGCTCATGTAAGTACCATCAAGTACCTCACCCTTAAGCAAGTGAAGTTCTCTCATCACCTGCTTATTACCGTTTTCATCTATAAACTCAATCTTTACATCTGTCTCCTTATCTGTTGTGAAAGATTTTTCGTGCTCATAGAAATCACCGCCATCCATATGGGAAACATGAGTCTTAGAGCCATCAGGCCAATCTTGCAAAGGCAAACCCATAGAATCTGGGAACTTTGCGGCAAACTCTTTGACGGCTTTAGGCAATCTCCTATCTGAGTTACCTTGCCTCAAAACTGGGTTAACAGCACTTCCCAAAACCTTAGCATACCTATCATGAATCTCTTTTTCCTTTTCATCCTTTGGCTCTTCTGGATAATCTGGAACGTTATAGCCCTTCTCTTGCAACTCCTTAATAGCGGCTTTCAATTGAACAACAGATGCAGAGATATTTGGCAGCTTAATTACATTCGCCTCAGGGTCATTAACCAAATCACCCAAATAGGCCAAATCGTCATTAACCCTTTGGTCTTTTTTCAAATACTCAGGAAACGTTGCAAGTATTCTGCCAGCAAGAGAAATATCCCTCACCTCAACATCAACATCTGCATGTTTCAAAAATGCCTTCATAATAGGCAATAGTGAAAACGTTGCTAGGTAGGGAGCTTCATCTGTTTTAGTCCATACCATTTTAGCTTTTCCTGCCATGGTCTCTCTCCTTTCTTAACACTTTATTTTTAACTATCATTAAATTTCCTTAACTAAACAAGCATTTCACAATTTTTTCCGCACTTGGTATACATCAATAGCGAACAACTGTCAAGCAGTAATTCTTAAAACTTGACTTTTTACGCCTTATAATGCATCCTTTATTGTGTGTAGTGGGAGGTGATTTTTGATTAGTCCAAACATTTTTTTAATGGTTGTGCCATTTTTAGTAGCCGTTGTCTTTCATGAAGTCGCACACGGCTATGCTGCATATAAATTAGGCGATAATACCGCAAAGGTAGCAGGACGTTTAACGCTCAATCCAATATCGCATATAGACCCTATAGGAACTATTTTTCTACCGACAATTTTGATAATTTTTCATTCTCCTGTACTCTTTGGTTGGGCAAAACCTGTACCAGTAAATTTTTTCAACCTAAGAAACCCCAAACGAGATTCAGCCATTGTCGCTGCCGCTGGTCCTATTACAAACATTATATTTGCAGCACTATTTGGCATAATCTATAAGCTACTCTTGTTCTTACCCATACCAGCAGCATTGATGAACCCTTTAGCAATAACCTGCATGTACGGCGTGCAGCTCAACCTCATATTTGCGTTTTTCAACCTGATTCCTATTTTACCGCTTGATGGAGGCAGGATTCTTGCAGCGTTTTTACCCCCAAGGTGGGCGTATAATTTCTCTAAAATAGAGCCCTATGGTATATGGATTGTAATGGGGCTTTTATTTTTTGGGATTTTTAACTTTATTTATTACATATTTGTATTACCCTTGACTAACTTGTTTCTATAAACGGTGAGGTTGATGAAAGAGGCGTATCTATACAAAAAGTTGGATAATAACAGTGTTCAATGTAACTTATGTTCCTTTAGATGCAAGCTGTCAGATGGGCAGAATGGCATTTGTGGCGTTAGAAAAAACGAGAAGGGCACACTATATTCACTCGTTTATCCTAAAACTATAGCAAAGGCTGTAGATCCAATAGAAAAAAAACCCCTGTTCCACTTTCTACCTGGCACAAAAGCCTTTAGCATTGCAACCGTAGGATGTAATTTCAAATGTTTATATTGCCAAAATTGGGAAATAAGCCAATATCCATTGGAATACGATAAGATTGCAGGTGAGTATTACCCCCCTGAAAAGGTTGTGGAGGATGCTTTAGCTGCAGGTTGCAAAAGCATAGCCTATACGTACACAGAGCCAACGATATTTTTTGAATACGCCATAGATACGGCCAAAATTGCAAAAGGAAACGGCATAAGAAACGTTTTCGTAACTAACGGATATATGACAATGGAAGCTATAGACATGATGGCTGGCCTAATTGACGCTGCAAATGTTGACCTAAAGTCATTTTCAAATGCATTTTATTCAAAAATTTGTGGCGGTGTGAGGCTCAAGCATGTTTTAGAATCCATAGAATACATGAAAGAAAAAGGCATTTGGGTGGAATTAACGACACTCATCATACCTGGTTTAAACGACAATTACGATGAAGCTAAAAAAATAGCTGAGTTTATATACCAAACAGACCCATCGATACCGTGGCATATCAGCAGATTTTACCCAACATACAAACTTACCAATATCCCGCCGACGCCTGTACAAACTGTAGAGGATATAAGGCAAATAGGCCTATCGGCTGGGCTTAAATATGTATACACGGGCAACGTTTTGGGAAATGAAGGGGAAAACACATACTGTCCAAAATGTGGGGAACTTTTGATTTCAAGATTTGGGTTTGAGATTAAACTAAACAGCATAAAGAATAGCAAATGCCCCAAGTGTGGCGAAAAAATTGATATGGTGTGGAGTTGAAAGTGAGGCTTTTATTTAAAGAAAAGGAAATTAACGAGAAAACAAGGGATTTGGCTAAAACTATCGACGAAATTGTAAAAGAGAAGGAAGGAAAAACAGTAATACTCTACATAGAAAAAGGCGGGAAACAGTTTTTCGAAAAGTTATTGAGTTTAATGAAAACAAAACCGTTAACAGACTCTATAAGGGTAAAAAGCTATGAAGGTGTCAAAAGCTCTGGAAACATACGCTGGCTAAAAAAACCTTCTATTGACTTAAAAGGCAAAACCTGCATCTTAGTAGACGATATCTTGGACACTGGAAAAACGATAAAAAAGGTAAAAGAATACATATTAGAAAACGGTGCGGAAGACTGCAAAATATGCGTCGCGGTCAATAAACATGAAAGAAGAGAAGAGGATATAGAGCCAGACTACTACCTGTTCGATTTAGATGAAGGGTTCATCGTTGGGTTTGGCATGGATTATAACGAAAAATACAGAGAGTTACCCTCAATATACATAATGGGCGAACAGTAGCCAAAAATCAAATCAGATATGACAATCTTAAACAGAAGGTGTGTTGTATTATATTCTGGAGGTCTGGATAGCTTACTCTCTGTGGTAATAATGAAAAATTTAGGGTTCGAAACCATACCGCTTTTTGTAAAAACACCTTTTTATGACAAAGACACAAATTCGCTAAAAAAACAATTAGAACCCTTTGATGTAGAATTGGCAGTAAAAGAGGATTTTAAAGGCTACATAAGTATGCTAAGAAATCCTCGTTTTGGCTATGGCAAAAACCTAAACCCATGCATAGACTGCAAAATATTTTTTTACAAAAAGGCAAAAGAGTTGATGGAAGAGACCGGGGCAAGCTTCGTTGTAACAGGTGAGGTGTTAGGGCAAAGGCCAATGAGTCAGCGCTCATACACAATACTTAGAACAATAGAGAAACAGTCAGGTTTAAGCGACTTGGTTTTAAGACCTTTATCTGCACAGTGCCTACTAAAGACAATAATGGAACAAGAAGGCATAGTTGACAGAAAAAGGCTTTATTGCATACAAGGAAGAGCAAGAAAAAAACAGTTAGAGTTGGCACAAAGCTTAGGAATAGAAAATTTCGAGAATCCGGCTGGAGGGTGCCTTTTAACTGACATGCAATTTAGCGTCAAATTGAAAGAAACTATGAGCAAAAACGATGAGTTTTACAACCTTAAAACCATAGAGCTATTGCGCATAGGGCGACATTTTAGGATTGACGGGTTTAGATTCGTGGTATCAAGAAACGAAAAAGAAACCAAAGAGTTGTTTGAAAATTTTGATTTTTTGCCACTTGTAATGTGTCTAAACGAACCCGGTGCAGTAGGTGTTTTTTTAAAGGAACCTCACATGGACACCATAATAAAAGGAGCTTCGATTGTAAAAAGATATTCGAAAAAAGCGCAAAATTTGATATTTAAAGGTTCAAGGGAATTTATTATTGATATAAAACCGATGAGGGACGAAGAGGTTAACAAGTATAGAATCGGAGGAGTAAATGCTTGAGAAAAAGCTTAAAGAAATACAGGAAAGATACAAAGAGATAGAAGGAAAACTATCAGACCCAAATATAGTAAACGACATGAAAGCCTATAAAGAACTCAGCTCAGACTTAAAAAAACTCACCCCAATAGTAGAAAAGGCAAATGAATACGAGAACATTTTAAGACAAATAAAAGAAAACGAAGAGCTATTAGAAGATGAAGAATTAAAAGAGTTGGCCAAAGAGGAACTGAAAGAATTAAAAGAGAGACTATCGCAACTGGAAAATGAGATAAAGATTTTACTTCTCCCTAAAGATGAGGCAGACGACAACAACGTAATCTTAGAGATTAGAGCAGGAACAGGCGGAGAAGAGGCAGCACTGTTTGCAGCAGACCTTTTTAGGATGTACTCAAGATTCGCAGAGAGAAAGGGTTTCAAGGTAGAAGTATTGAGCAAAAGCATGTCAGATACCGGAGGTTTTAAAGAAATTATTGCGGAAATCAAGGGCAAGGGTGCATATTCTCTGTTCAAATACGAAAGCGGAACGCATAGGGTGCAAAGAATACCTGTAACAGAATCTCAAGGCAGAATACACACCTCAGCAGCAACGGTGGCCGTTTTACCCGAGGCAGAAGATATAGATGTTGAAATCAACCCTGAAGACTTAAGAATAGACGTGTTTAGGGCAAGCGGACATGGCGGGCAACATGTCAATACAACAGACTCTGCCGTTCGCATAACGCACCTACCAACAGGCACCGTTGTAAGTTGCCAAGATGAAAAATCGCAGTATAAAAATAAAGAAAAAGCCATGAAAATCCTAAAATCGAGGCTTTATGACCTCTATAGGAGACAAAAGGAACAAGAGAGAGCTGAAGAAAGGAGGTCGCAAATTGGCTCAGGTGATAGGTCTGAACGCATAAGAACATACAACTTTCCTCAAGGTAGAATTACAGACCATAGAATAAACTTGACTTTGTATAAACTTGACAGCATTATGGAAGGTGAACTCGACGAGGTAATTGAGGCTTTGACTGTAGATGACCAAGCAAGAAAACTAAAAGAAAGCGGATTATAAGGAGATAAAATGGGTTTTAAATGCGGTATAGTTGGCCTGCCAAACGTAGGAAAGTCAACAACATTCAATGCCCTAAGTAAGGCAAATGCCGAAAGTTCGAACTTCCCCTTTTGTACAATAGACCCAAACGTTGGCATAGCAACAGTAAAAGACGAGCGTTTGTATAAATTGGCAGAATTGGTTAATCCTAAAAAAATCACGCCTCCAACTGTAGAATTTGTAGATATTGCTGGCTTAGTGAAAGGGGCAAGTCAAGGTGCAGGTTTGGGTAATAAATTTCTATCATACATAAGAGACGTTCAGGTTATAGTGCATGTAGTTAGATGTTTTGAAGATGAAGACATAGTACACACGATGGGCGATGTTAACCCAAAGAGGGACATAGAGGTTATAGACTTAGAACTGATGCTTGCAGACCTTCAAAGCATTGAAAACAGAAGTAATAAACTCGCAAAACAGGTAAAAACTGGAGACAAAAGGGCAAAGGAAGAGCTTGAGATTTTGGGAAAATTCAAAGAGCTTTTGGAAAGCGGGAAACCTTTAAGAACTCAGGCTTTTAATGAAAAGGAGCAAAGCATAATAAAAGAACTTAAACTGTTAAGTGCCAAACCAGTTATCTATGTGGCAAATGTATCAGAGGACGATGTAGCAGGCAATAAATATTCTAACGAGGTTAAAGAAATAGCCGACAAAGAAAGCGCACCCGTTATTGTGTTGTCAAGTAAAGTAGAAGAACAAATCAGCAGGTTGGATGAAGGTGAAAAAAGTGAATTTATGGAAATGCTAGGAATAGAAGAGTCCGGATTAGAAAAACTCGCTAAAGTCGGATATAAAATGCTCGGTTTAATAACGTTTTTTACAGCCGGACCAAAGGAAGTTAGGGGTTGGACAATAGCAAAAGGCACAACGGCAAAAGAGGCGGCCGGTGCAATACACAGCGACATAGAGAGAGGGTTCATCAGGGCTGAGATAATAAAGTACGATGACTACATAGCTTGCGGAAGTGAAAAAGAGGCTAAGGAGAAGGGATTGATGCATCTGGAAGGCAAGGATTACATAATGCAAGATGGTGATGTAGTCTATTTTAGGTTCAACGTATGAGAATAATTAGGGATATATACAAACCGTGTTATATAAAAAAACCGGTTATAGCTTTGGGTAATTTTGATGGAATACACCTGGGGCATCAAGCATTAATTAAAGAAACAGTGAGACGTGCAAATAAAAGCGGCGGGACACCAGTTCTTTTTACCTTTTACCCACATCCAATAAAAGTCATAAAAAACATCAATGAGCCATTTTTAATTCAAACGTTTAAAGAAAAGGCAAAGATTGTTGAGAGTTCTGGGATAGAAACGATAATATGCGCAAGGTTTACAAAGGAGTTTGCGCAGTTAGACCCAGAGTACTTTATCAAAAAAATACTTGTAGAGAATTTGGGCGTTGAGGCGGTATGCGTAGGCCATAACTACACCTTCGGAAAAAAAGGTGTAGGAACAACAAAAACCTTAAAGGAATATGCTTTAAAATATTCATTCGATGCAATTGTTATACCACCTGTAAAAATAGAGGGAATGGTTGTCAGCTCAACAAAGATAAGAGAATTTTTAAGAAACGGGCTTATTACTACCGCAAACGAATTTTTAGGTAGAAAATACACAATATCGGGCATGGTAAAAGAGGGCGACAGGCGCGGCAAATCGTTAGGATTTCCAACTGCAAACATATATCCTAAGAACGAAATTCTGCTTTTAAATGGTGTTTATGCAGCTTATGCCTACATTGACTCAAAAAAATACAAAGCGGCTGTAAACGTTGGTGTAAATCCAACATTTAGAGGAACTCTAAAACACATAGAAGCACATTTAATAGGGTTTAAAGGAAACATATATAGAAAAAAGATAAAAATAGAGTTTGTAGATTTTATAAGAGGCGAGAAGGCTTTTAAAAAGATAGACGAGCTTATCAGGCAAATTAATTCAGACATAAAAAAGATAGAAAAAATGCTATAGGTGATGAAATGGTTTTTGAAAACTTGCACGAATATTTAGACGCCCTAAAAAAGAAAGGCGAGCTTATCGTAATAAAGGAAGAAGTTGACCCCATTTACGAAATGGGGCAGATAGCAGACAGGCTAATTAAAGGAAAAGGTCCTGCGGTGTTATTTAAAAAACCGAAGGGAAGTGATATTCCCGTAGTAATGAACATGTTCGGTACTAAAGGGCGCACAGAATTTGCCTTGAATGTCGAAAGCTTGGACGATCTCGGAAAAAGAGTGGAAGAGCTAGTTAACGCTGAAGTACCTTATAACTTTTGGGATAAGCTAAAAAACATAGTAAAACTGAAAGAGTTCAGCAAATACATACCAAAAATTGTAAAAAACGCCCCATCTCAAGAGGTGGTAATAGACGATGTTGACCTATATCGGATACCCATCTTAAAAACTTGGCCGAAGGACGGCGGTAGGTTTATAACCCTACCACTCGTTTTTACAAAAAACCCAATAACGGGCAAACAAAATTGTGGTATGTATAGAATGCAGGTGTTTGATAAAAACACAACCGGCATGCACTGGCACATACACAAAGACGGAGCTCACCATTTTAGGTGGTACAAAGAAAAAGGTGAAGTTATGCCGGTTTGCGTGGCAATAGGCGCAGATCCCATAACGATTTATACGGCGACAGCACCACTACCTGAAGATATAGATGAAATGCTGTTTGCTTCATTTTTAAGGAAAAAACCGATAAAGCTTGTCAAAGCAACACTTTCAGATATTTTAGTTCCTGCGGAGGCTGAAATAATTTTAGAGGGTTATGTTGACCCAAACGAACCACTGCATTTAGAAGGGCCTTTTGGCGACCATACAGGGTATTATTCACTTGAGGATTACTACCCTGTTTTTCATATAAAACGTATAACAATGAAAAAAGACGCTATATACCCAGCAACAATAGTAGGAAAACCGCCAATGGAGGATTGCTTTTTAGGAAAAGCCACAGAGAGGCTATTCTTGCCCATTATTAAAAAAATACTACCTGAAATTGTTGATATTAACCTTCCCATAGAAGGCATTTTCCACAACTTTGCCTTTGTGTCCATAGATAAGCAATACCCCGGTCATGCATTTAAAGTCATAAACGCTCTATGGGGCTTAGGCATGATGAGCTTAACAAAAATCATAGCTGTTTTTGATAAAAATGTTAACGTGCAAGATATAGGCGAGGTAATTTGGAGATTAGGCAACAATATAGAGCCGCAAAGGGACATAATCTTTACAAAAGGGCCCCTGGATGTTTTAGAGCATGCCTCAGATATGCCGTTTTTAGGTTCAAAGATAGGTATAGATGCAACAAAAAAGTGGAAAAGTGAAGGGTTTTTAAGGGAATGGCCAGATGATATAGAAATGGAAAGCAGCGTAGTTCTAAAAATGGACAAACTGTTGAGAAAATACTGGAAAGGAGGTCAAAAATGAACGTAATCGATGCTGTGAAAGAAAGATTTTCTGTAAGGGAATTTTTGGATAAGCCTGTGGATAAGGAGTTGGTGTATAAAATTTTGGACATTGCACGATGGTCTCCATCTGGACATAACTTACAACCGTGGGAAGTAGCCGTTGTCATGGGCAAAAAAAAAGATGAGTTATCAGAGAAATTGGTTGAAGCTGTGAAGAATAAAGCTGAAAGAAAATATGACTACTTTTATAGCCCAAAAGTGCTACCAGAGCATATAAATGCAAGAAGAAAACAATGCAATACGCTCGTCTTTGAGCACAAAGGCATAGACCCAAAGAACGATAAAGAAGCGCTTATGGAGCACATACTCGAAAATTTTAGGTTCTTTGGAGCGCCTGTAGCCCTAATTATTATGAGAGAAAAAGAGTTAGGAGAGCCATCTTATATAGATTTAGGCATATTCGGCCAAACAATTATGTTAACTGCTTTGGAGTTTGGATTAGCCACATGTGCACAAACCTCCGTAGCCGCATACCCCTATGTAATTAGGAATGTTTTGGGGATTCCAGAAAACAAAATGATAGTTTATGCTATTGTCCTCGGATATCCAGACAAGGATGCCCATATCAACAAGCTCAAAATGCCACGCGATGAGGTTGAGAAATTCGCTATATTTTACGAATAAATGACCAAAAACACTTTAATAAAAACGCTTAATAGACTGGAAAGCTCCCTGTTTAGGGAGCTTTTTTTTAATAACAAAAAAGAAGCAGAGAAGCTTTTAAAAAAACAAGAGTCGATTTTAAAATTCGAAAGAACTGCAAATTGGCTCTTGAAAGACATAAACTCATTGGACCTATCAAAAAGGATAATAGAAACATTTGAAGATAGGGGCATCAGGAAAATAATCGACTTAGTTTACCTAAAACCTTTGAGAGTTGAAGATTATACGTTAAAAAACCCTAAAGAGGTAAAAAACGGCGATTATGTAGCAATAAAAGGCATTGTCGTCTCAAAAAATAGGGGGAATAGGGTTCTAAGTTTAATAGTCAATACCCAAGGTATGAACATAAGGTGTAATTGGTTCAACATCACACCGTATCTTAGAAAACTCATAAACTCCATAAATCTTGGAGATGAGCTTGTCTTTTTGGGAAAGATAAATGTTGACGGGCTTGTTAAACAGCTCAACCACCCAAAAATAGAAAATCCAAGAGATTTTGAGGAATTTAAAAAAATTGTATATCCATCTGTAGGTAACTTTAGAAATTCTACTATCCAAAAAGCCATAAGCCAAGCTCTGGAAATAGCGCCTAAAAAGCCTTACGAATGGTTGACATACTCATCCGTTGTAAAAAATGACCTTCGTTTTTTTAGTGAAACTTTAGAACAAATGCACACTACAGGCAATTTTGAGAATATAGAGAAAAGGTTAAAGTATGAGGAGCTGTTCTTACTGCTCTTTGCTTTAAAATTACAGGAAAAGAAACTCAAAAGCCACACAGCTCCTTCTATAACAGTCAGCGAAGAATTTTTAAAAGAAATCAAAGAAACCTTGCCGTTTCAGTTAACAAATGAACAAGACAAAGCTTTAGAAGAGATATTAAATGATTTAAAAAATTGCAGACCTATGCTTAGGCTTTTACAAGGAGATGTCGGATGCGGCAAAACTATAGTAAGCTTGATTTCAGCCTTGGTTGTAGTGAAAAGCGGCTATCAAACAGCCATTATGACCCCAACCCAACCACTTGCTACACAATTTTTCAAGCAAGCAAAATCACTTTTTGAAAAGTTTGGATATTCTGTAGAGCTCTTGATTAGTTCAACTAAAAGCAAGAAAAAGATATACGAACAACTAAAAAACGGTGAAATAAACTGCATAGTAGGCACTCATGCCCTTTTGCAAGAAAATGTGGAGTTTAAAAAATTGGGCTTTATCGTTATAGACGAGCAGCATAGGTTTGGAGTTGAGCAGAGAAAAATATTGTCAAAAAAGGGAAGCTTCCCGCATATTCTCATAATGAGTGCAACCCCTATTCCGAGAAGCTTGTCTATGGTACTTTACTCAAAAGCATCTCTAAGTACAATAAAAGAAAAGCCAAAAAACAGAGGAAAACTAACGACACTGCACTTTTTCAAGAAAGATTCAAAAAAGGCTTATCAAATAGCCATTGAAGAGATTAGAAAAAAACACCAAGTTTATGTAATAGCGCCGTTAATCGAAGAATCTGAACACTTCGAAGATGTAGAAGCGGCAAAAAGACTATTTGAGTCTTTGAAAAGCACCTATTTTAAAAACTTCAAAATATCGCTTCTCCATGGCAAGCTGAAAAGCGAAGATAAAGAAAAAATGATACTTGAGTTTAAAGAAGGAAAAATAGACTGTCTTGTGAGCACAACGGTTGTAGAAGTTGGTATTGATTCACCTAATGCAACTGTGATTATCGTGGAAAATGCTGAAAGGTTTGGCTTGTCACAACTGCACCAACTAAGAGGGCGCGTTGGCAGAAGCAATTTAGACAGTTATGCCATTTTCATAACAGATAACAAATTAACGGAAACCGCCCGCAAAAGGATAAAAGCACTTTTAAAAACAAACGATGGATTTGAAATAGCGGAGATGGACTTTAAACTAAGAGGTTCAGGCGAAATCTTAGGAGTAAGGCAGCACGGCAGAGACCTTGTATACACAGACATTATAAAAGACAAAGAATTGATAAAAAGCGTTAAAGGTGATATTGAAGCATTAATTGAAAAGGATTATCCTTTAAACGAAGGACTATTAAAAATTATGAACTACAAATGGGAAAAAAGGCTCAATTACATCAATGTGGGGTGATTTATGAAAGTTGCTGTTGGACAGTTAAATATCTCATACGGAGACGTTGATAGAAATTTTAAGAGAGGCGAAAACTTAATAAAACAGGCAAGAGATGAAGGGTGCAAACTTATACTTTTGCCAGAGGTGTGGACAACAGGATTCCCCTTCAGACAACTAAAAAAGCTATCCACCACCACCCCGCAAATATTGGAAGAAATTAAAAAATTGTCTAAAGGTATTATGATTTGTGGGACATATATAACGGACAAGCCAAACTCCGACAAAGTTTTTAACACCTTTTATGCTATTTTAAACGGTGAGATAGTTTTTTCATACACAAAAATAATGCTGTTTGGGCTTACCGGTGAAGATAAATACTTTTCCAGAGGAGACCTAAGCCAAAAAAATACGTTTAAAGCTTTGAGCACAACATTTGGGGTTAGCATATGCTATGAGTTGAGATTCCCTGAACTCTTTAGAAAAGCGAGCTTTGACGGGGCGCTAATACACCTAAACCCAGCCATTTGGCCTAAAATTCGCCTCGATCATTGGTTGGCTTTAAGCAAGGCAAGGGCTATAGAAAACCAATTTTTCTTTCTCACTTCTAATGGAGTTGGATTAAGTGACAAATGGGAAATAGGGGGTCATTCGACAATATACGACCCTTGGGGAGAGGTCAAATCACAGATAAAAAACGAAGAAGGCCTAGCGATAAATGACATAGCGCTGGAAACAGTCGAAGATACAAGGGAAAAGCTTTCTTCTTTAAAGGACTCAATGGACTCCTTTAAAGAATTATACTTCTAAATAATGGAAGGTAAATTTCTGCAAAACAACGATTGTAAAAAATGTTTGTCTCAACTTTTTTAAAACTATACAATGAATGCGATTAACTTAATGCAAAGGGTTAAAAATGGATATACTAAAAACCACAAAGAAAGTTAAATATTTAAATGTCATTTTAAACGACAAGCTATTTGAAAAAAACATAGATGCTCTGTTTGGTGGATTTAGTGAGTTATTAGCCATAACATTTGTATCATCACCAAAATTTTTCTTCGACTTTGTTATGAAACACGGGTTTCAAGAGGTAAAATTAATAATAGGCATAGAGGACAACGACATCAATGATAAATTCAACCTAATAAACCCCGAACCACAGTTTGAATTTTTTAAATCGCTACCACAGGAAATCATAGACAAGATTAAAAACAACGAAATACAGGTTAGATACAGCAAATTAGGCATAACCATTCACTCTAAGCTATTTATACTGAAAAATGACCAAGAAACACGGATAATTATAGGCTCTGCCAATTTAACCCAAAAAGCACTGTCTGGTAAAAACCAATTTGAAGAGGTTATTGCATACGATGAAACCTACAATCCAAATTTAGTAAAACTCATGGTTGACAGGTTTGAACATATATGGTCTGAATCCATCGATTATGTGCCAGAAAGGCTAAAGAAAGAGAACAAAACAACAATACAGGTATTTTCAACAAACACAGCATTAGACTTACTAACTGACCTTACGCACCAATGGAACTAAAATTGCTCCCATTGAGTATTATGAAAGGTTACAAAGGTTATAGAGACTATAAGGATTACATTGAACTCTACACAGACTATCTTATCAGCAACAC
>JALVTR010000150.1 GCA_027035885.1 Desulfurellales bacterium | reverse complement strand
CCGCCTGTAAGTGGTAAAAATGGTAGCGGTACTATATTCTTTGCCGGTTGTAATTTGGGCTGCATTTATTGCCAGAATTATCCAATTAGCCAGTTAGTTAAGGCAAAAAAGGTTATATCAACTGATGAGTTGGCTAATATAATGCTTGAACTTCAAAGAAGAAAAGCCCACAATATTAATCTTGTAACCCCTTCTCATTTTGTTCATTTAATAGTTGAGGCAGTTAAAATAGCAAAAAATAGAGGTTTAAAAATACCTATCATATATAATACCTCATCATACGATAAGGAAGAAGTGATTTACGCTTTGGATAATTTTGTTGATGTATACCTATCTGATTTAAAGTATGCAGATGATAAAATTTCTAAAGAACTTTCAGGTGTTTCTAATTATTTTAATGTTGCAACGAGAGCGATTTTGGCTATGCATGAAACAAAGGGCGAGTTAATTTTAAAGGATGGATTGGCGAAAGAAGGATTGATTGTAAGGCATCTGGTTTTGCCAGGTTTTTTGGAAAATACAGAAAAAGTATTGCGTTGGTTAAAAAATAATATTTCCAATGTTACTGTATCTATAATGTTTCAATACTTTCCTGTCTATAAAGCCTTAAGCCATTCAAAAATTAACAGAAAAGTTAACGTGGAAGAGTATTTTGCTGTTTTAGAGTTAGTTGATAAACTTAACTTAAACGGTTTTGTGCAAGAGATATAGATTTTATTTTAAAGTTTTGTTATAGTTTTGTTGACTATATTTAGGAGGTAAAAATGTCCCCTATTTACAGGAATGCTCTGTTGTGGATGATTATAGCTGTTGTAATGATTCTGCTTTTTAATATGTTTAATACAAGCCGATATTCGTATAAACAGATTAATTACACAAAGTTTGTACAACTTGTTGATAACAAAGATGTAAAGTCTGTAAAGTTTGATGGTCATAACGTTTATTTGGTGACTAACAGTGGAGAAAGATTTAGAACATATACTCCTGATGTGAAAAATGTCGCTGATAAACTTGCAAAAGAAAATATACCTGTTCAAGTGAAGCCCGAACAAAGTAATTCTTTGCTTACAAATATACTCATATACTGGGCGCCAATGGTAGTTTTTATTTTCCTTTGGTTCTATTTTATGAATCAGATGAACAGAGGAGGTAAAGCGCTATCTTTTGGTAAGAGTAATGCGCGTATGTTTGTTAGCGATCCGAAAAACCGTGTAACATTTAAAGATGTTGCAGGCATTGATGAAGTTAAAGATGAACTGATAGAGATTATAGAGTTCTTGAAGAACCCAAAGAAGTTTACCAAGCTGGGAGCGAAAATCCCAAAAGGGGTACTACTTGTTGGAGCTCCAGGAACTGGTAAAACACTTGTTGCAAAGGCGGTGGCTGGCGAAGCTGGTGTTCCATTTTTGACTATAAGTGGTTCTGATTTTGTTGAGATGTTTGTGGGTGTGGGTGCAAGTAGGGTAAGAGATCTTTTTAACCAGGCTAAAAGAAATGCCCCGTGTATAGTTTTTATAGACGAGATAGATGCTGTGGGTAGACAGAGGGGTGCAGGTGTAGGTGGTGGTAATGATGAAAGGGAGCAGACGCTGAATCAGTTGCTCGTTGAGATGGATGGTTTTCAAACCGATACTAATATTATTATTATGGCTGCTACCAACAGGCCGGATGTATTGGATCCTGCACTTTTGAGGCCTGGTAGATTCGATAGACGTATAGTTGTACCCAAACCAGATGTTAAGGGTAGAGTTGAAATTTTAAAAGTTCATTCGAAAAAAATACCTATAGATGAAAATGTTGATTTAGAGGTCATAGCAAAAACTACATCTGGGTTTGTTGGTGCAGATTTAGCAAATCTTGTAAATGAGGCTGCTTTAATTGCCGCAAGGAACAACAAAAACAAGGTTGAAATGGAAGATTTTGAGATAGCGAAAGATAAAGTCTTGATGGGTCCGGAAAGAAAGAACGTTTTAATTAGCGAAAGGGAAAAGAGAATTACCGCTTATCATGAATCTGGCCATGCAATTGTGGCTAAGATATTACCCAATACAGATCCAGTTCATAAAGTAAGCATTATTCCTCGTGGAATGGCTTTGGGTGTGACTCAACAGTTGCCGGAGGATGATAAATATACATATGATAAAGATTATCTACTTAATAGAATTGCAGTTTTGATGGGTGGAAGGGCTGCAGAGGAAGTTATGCTTAACAATATAACTACTGGCGCTGGAAACGACATTGAACGGGCTACTGATATAGCCAGAAAAATGGTGTGCGAGTGGGGTATGAGTTCTTTGGGTCCTGTGCATTTTACAGATGAAGGCAAAGAGGTGTTTTTGGGTAGAGATATAGCCGTTAAAAAGACACTATCGGAGGAGACGACCAAGCTTGTGGATTTAGAAGTTAGAAAGATTGTTGAAGAAGCCCACTCTGTGGCAGTTAAGATAATAGAGGAAAATAGGGATAAAGTCGAAAGAATGGCTCAGAGATTACTTGAGAAAGAGGTTATTGAAGCGAAAGACATAGATGAAATCTTGGGGTTGAGTGATGATAAGGTTGCTTAAGTTTGATTCCTTGGATGTTGTAAGAGAAAGGCTAAAAGCTATAGGTGTGGATGAGCGTGCCTTTCAATTGATGGAAGGTAAGGGCGTCTGTTATGGTATTTTAATAGATCGATGCAAATTCTACCATGCAAATGTTCTAAAGCAGGAAGCTTTATCTTTAGGGATAGATTGTGCTGTTCAAAAGGACATTATTACGGCTAAAACTAAAGAATCAGATTGTTTGATCTTGGGTGATGTAAGAAGACTTTATAAACTTTCAGAAAAGCTAAAAAATCAGGATTTTGAGTTTTTGAAGAATCTTGGTATTAAAATGAAAGGGTATATGGATGAAATTACAAAAAGCGAATTTGTTTTTAAGTTTGGTGATAGAGAACTATCTTTGAAGAATAAGTTTTTAATAATGGGTATTCTCAATGTAACTCCAGATTCGTTTTCAGATGGCGGGGACTACTTTGATACGGATAAAGCCTTGAAACGCACCGAAGAAATGATAGAAGAGGGGGCTGATATAATAGATATAGGTGGAGAATCCACAAGACCGTTTTCTGATCCTGTGGGTTTGGAGGAGGAGCTAAATAGGGTTCTACCTGTTGTTGAGGCTATAAAAAGTGAATTCCTTGGTGTAGTTTTATCTGTAGATACCTACAAATCAAAGGTTGCGCAAGAGGCTTTGGATAGAGGTGTTGAAATTGTCAATGACATAAGCGGTCTCGATTTCGATGATAAGCTAATAGAAGTTTTAGCAAATAGCAACTGCGGTATTATTGAGATGCACATAAAAGGGACACCTAAAAATATGCAAAGAGACCCGTACTATGATGATGTGGTATCAGAAATAAATGAGAAGTTTGGCGAAATTTTAAGTAAGCTTAGGGGCGCTGGTGTAGATGAAAATAGAGTGGTACTTGATCCAGGCATTGGTTTTGGGAAAAGATTTGAACATAACCTCGAGATTTTGAATAATATAGAGGCTTTTAAGGTTTGGGGTAGGCCTATCCTTATTGGGACTTCAAAGAAGAGCTTTATTGGGGGCGTTTTGGGGATAGATAATCCAAAAGATAGACTGTTTGGAACAATCGCATCGAATGTTTTTGCTTACACAAAGGGGGCACATATATTTAGAGTACATGATGTAAAAGCACATAAAGAGGCCTTAAAGTTAGCTGAGGCAATTTTAAAGGAGCGAATTTAATCTATCATCTCAACTATCTTAGAATTCTTTAGGGCGTTTTCCTTCACTATTGAATTTATGGCGTCTATTATGCAGTGGATTTGCTCAGGGTTCGACAATGTGTATCTATTATATGTGCCCTCTTTTTTTAGTGTCACGATATTAACCTGTTGAAGTATACTTAAGTGTTTTGAAATAATGGATTGATTTTTTTTAAAATAGTTAGCAAGATGATTTACGCACTTTGGCTCTTTTATATTTAATAAATATTCGCAGATGGCAAGACGTAAAGGGTGAGCCAACGCCTTTGCCACCCGCGTTTTAGCTTCAAATGTGTCCATTCTCATTTGAATCTTATTCCAAACAACCCCAAAGTCAATTTGATGGCTATTAAAAAAAGAATAATAGCATAAATAGTTTTAATTGTCTTGGGTTTTGCTTTTTTGACTGTGAACCTTGCTCCTAATTGGGAACCCAATAAAACAGCAATCACCAGGATAGCCGTGGTTATTAGGTTGAAATGCCCCTCAGCCACGTGTCCTAAGAATCCACTTGCAGATGAAAATGTAACAACGTAAGCTGTCGTTGCCGCTGCCCTTTTT
>JALVTR010000149.1 GCA_027035885.1 Desulfurellales bacterium | reverse complement strand
GTTTGGATGTAGCCAGCGCAATGGCAGGTATGCCATTCTATTTGCCAAGACCTAAAATATTGGGAGTCAAACTCACAGGCAAATTAAGGCCTTGGGTATCTGCAAAAGATGTAATATTAAAAGTCCTACAGATTAAATCTACCAAAGGAAACGTCGGTTGGATTGTAGAGTACTTTGGAGACGGCGTAAAAACATTAACGGTTCCAGAAAGAGGAACGATAACAAACATGGGCGCAGAGTTGGGCGTTACAACAAGTGTATTTCCATCAGATGAACAAACAAAGAGATTTTTGGAAGCTCAAGGTAGAGGTGATCAATGGATAGCGCTTGAAGCTGACTCAGATGCAAATTATGATGAGGTGATAGAAATCAACCTAAGCGAGTTAGAACCAATGATAGCTTTACCCCATAACCCTGATAACGTTGTTACAGTAAGGGAAGTGGAGGGTACACCCGTTGACCAGGTAATGATTGGCAGCTGCACAAACTCATCTTACAAAGACGGCAAAACGGTAGCAGAGATTGTTAAAGGGAAAACAGTTAATCCAAATGTAAGTTGTGGGTACGCACCAGGTTCAAAACAAGTTCTAAGGATGCTCGCCGATGAGGGTAAACTCAGCCACATTATAGCTGCGGGCTTTAGAATATTGGAAAGTGCTTGTGGATTTTGTATAGGAGCAGGTCAAGCTCCAAGAAACAATGCCATATCCATTAGAACAAACAACAGAAATTTCTACGGGAGAAGTGGAACTGTTACAGCTAAAATACACCTTGTAAGCCCTGAAACCGCTGCAGCATGTGCTTTAACCGGTGTCATTACAGACCCAAGAGACTTGGAAACCAAAATGGGTATCAAATATCCTACCGTAGATATTCCTGAACGTTTCACAATAGATGACAGCATGCTTTTACCACCTGTTCCACCGGAGAAAGCAAGTTCGATACAAATTTACAAAGGACCAAACATCGTTGACCCTCCATCAGGAGACCCAATGCCAAAGGATTTAATCGGTGAAGTAACCGGAAAATTTGGCGATAAAATTACAACAGATGATATAATGCCCGCAGGAGACTTATTAAAATATAGGTCTAACGTCCCAAAATATTCCCAATACGTATTTGTAAAGAGAGACCCTACATTTGCTTCAAGATGCCTTGAAAATAAGAAAATGGGCATATGGAATGTAATAGTTGGTGGCGATAACTACGGACAGGGTTCATCGAGAGAACACGCAGCTTTATGCCCTATGTATTTGGGCGTAAAAGCAGTAGTGGCAAAGGCTGTAGAGAGAATCCATAGGGCTAACCTGATAAACTTTGGCATAATACCATTGACCTTTAAAAACCCAGATGACTATGACAAAATAGACCAACATGACAGAATAAAAATCTTAGGCGTAAGAAAAGCTCTAATAGATGGAACGGGAGAGATAACTTTATACGACGAAACAAAGGGTATATCCATACCTCTTCAGTATAAACTCACGGAAAGAGAAAGAAAGATATTGCTTGCTGGCGGTAAAATGAGACTTGCTAAAGATTTTCCAGGCAAAAGCTTTAACGAAATCAACTTTACAGAATAAAAATTAATGTCAGGAGGAATAGAAATGAAAAAAATTCTATTTTATGTAGTAGAAAATCCAGATGAAACAATGAAAATCTACCACCTATTTTTAAACATCAAGGATTTAAGAAACAATGGCTACGATGTAAAGGTTATTTTAGAAGGTGACGCAACAAAAATCCCGGCGAAAATGTCAGATGGAAGCCACTCTTTAAACGGACTCTATAAAGATATTAAACCATCCATAACGGCTGTATGTAGAGGATGTGCAATAGCGACAAATTCATTGGATGCAGCTGAAAAAGAAGGTTTACCTATAATTGGAGACCTAGACAACCACGTATCTACAGTTAGGTATTTAAACGATGGATATCAATTAGTGGTTGTTGGATAGCAAAACTAACTCAATCAAAATATTATAACCCCTGTTGGCTTCCCAACGGGGGTTTTTCTTTATTCTTACGTTATCCTACTTAAATATCTTCTGAAGCTTATCGTAAAGCAACATAGCTGGATGTAAATTAATTGATTTTATACCCATAATAGTATTGAAATCTGTTATGTAGTTTTCATAATCCTCTTTTCTTGATTCTATAAATTTCTTAACATCACCATTAAATTCCTTTAATAACCTTATAACAACCGTAATGCCCGCGAGCGTGTAATTCCTAATCATGGAGAATTGGGCCATTCTGTCCCACTCATTGGATATGTGTATAGATTTTATATAATTCATCAAATCTCCGAGTCCAAAATACTTTCTAACTGTATCTATAGCTTCTGCAGCCGTTTTTATATCCTTTCCTAAAAGCCTCGCTATATGATATGCAGGAATAAAAGTGTCAACAAAATCCAATTTGGCAATCTTTTTTGCAAGACCCTGGTCAATTAATTTGGAAAGTTCTTTAACCTTCTTGTTATAACTATCAGCATAAAGGCCTTCCTCGACGCAACATTTATAGTAATCGTTGAGCCACTTTCTTACTTCCTCTTCTTTTTTCGTATCAAGAGAAACCCTATCTCTAAACATGTACAACTCATTTATAGTAAAATTATTTATGGCATCAAACATACCAAGCGAAATCTTATAAATATCTTTTTGATGTATTTTATTCTCATATTCAAATAAACTATTTCTCAAATTCAATATATCTAAAACATCGTATGAGAATATCATGGACTCCATAATCTTTGGAAAATCTTGAGATGTCATCATGTAAATCTTGAGTAAACTTGTGGCACCATTGTTATTTATTATTAAATTTACAATAAATGTATATGCTATCTCCCTTCTCAGTCTGTGCTTCACGATATAATCTGCATACTGTTTTCTTATTGTGGGTGGAAAGTACATAATAGTATATTGATCTACTGTATCATCGCTAAACACATTGCTTTTTAATAGTTCATCGTATATAAACATCTTATTTAAAGCCAGCATAACTGAAAGTTCTGGTCTTGTATAGCCTATCCCCTTTGACATTCTAACAGATAGTTCCTTTCTATCCGGAAATGGATAGTCCTTTTTATGCAAAATTCCCTTTTGTACCAAAAAGTTATTAAGCTCAAAGAAGATATCGGGCTCGGATTTTGACCTTAACTCATCTAAACTAACAGCAAAACTCTGCATGTAGTTATGTGTCAAAACCCTATCGGTAACTTCATCTGTTAAGCTTTTAAGCATCTTGTTTCTTTCTTCTAAATCTTTCAATACACCATCTTTCATCAACTGTCCAAGCAATATTTTCAAGTTAACTTCATGGTCAGACATATCTACGCCGGCTGAATTATCCAAAGCGTCCGTATTAAGTCTACCGCCGCGCAGAGCATACTCAATTCTTGCTTTTTGAGTTAGACCTAAATTCCCACCCTCTCCAACAATTTTAGCTTTAAGTTGGTCTGCATTAATCCTAACCGAATCATTTAGCCTATCGCCAACTCCTTCATTTGTTTCATCTGACGCTTTAACATAAGTTCCTATACCACCATTCCAAAGTAAATCAACATCCGACTGAAGAATGAGTTTAATAATTTCCTCTCCGCTTAACTCATCTTCATCTGTTTGCAAAAATTCTTTTACCTCTTTGCTTAATTTGATAGATTTTGCATACCTATCAGCTACAAAACCACCTTTAGATATCAGCTCTTTGTTGTAATATTTCCATGTTAAACCCTCTTTAAAAAGCCTTTTTCTTTCTTTATAAGATGTTTCTGGATTTGGATTTGGATCTATAAAAATTTCTATATGGTTGAATACGGCTCTTAAAAGAATCTTGTCTGTGTATAACATACCATTTCCAAAAACATCACCGCTCATATCCCCAATCCCTGCAACGGTAAAGAGGTCTTTGTAAACATCTTTACCCATTTCCCTAAAATGCCTCTTTACACACTCCCAAGCACCACGAGCCGTTATTCCTATCTCTTTGTGGTCGTAACCATGTTTACCGCCACTCGCAAATGCATCTTTTAGCCAGAAACTATACTCCTTTTCGCTAATTTCATTAGCCATATCTGAAAACGTAGCCGTTCCTTTATCTGCAGCAACAACAAGATATGGATCAAACTCATCGTAACAAACAACATCCTTAGGTCTAACTTCATTGTTACTTTCATCTATATTATCAGTAACATCCAACATACCTCTCATCAGGGTTCTATAGGCCTTTTTACCCCATTCAAGCATTTCATCTCTATCTTTAGCTATAACTTTAACGATAAATCCACCCTTAGAGCCTACTGGAACAATAACGGCATTTTTCACCATTTGAGTCTTCATCAAACCCAAAATTTCAAGCCTAAAGTCATCTTTCCTATCGCTCCATCTAATGCCGCCACGTGCAACCTTCCCACCTCGTAGGTGGCAACCCTCCATAAATGCCGAATGAACATAGATTTCATACATAGGTCTTGGGAAGGGCATTGTGTGTATTTTGTGAGAATCTATCTTCATAGAGATATAATGATATTTTTTATTCTTCTTATAGAAATTTGTTCTAATAGCACTCTCTATTATATTGAAAAGTGAGTGCATTATTCTGTACTCATGTATATCGTTTATCCTCTCGAGCTCATCCCTAACAGAGTTGTAAATTTTTTCTAAATTATCATCCCCTTGCAAAACCGGTGAAAACTTACTCTCAAAGTATTCAATTAATTTGGAAGCAAGATGGGGATATTTATTCAAAACAGATATTATAGATGCCCTTTTTATCTGGAAATTTACTTGCATCAAATAATTGCCAACCATCCTAATAACATCTATATATTTCCAGCTCATTACAGCTTTAGTGGTCAGCTTGTTGAGACCATCATCTTCCATAGTTCCATTCCAAATAGCATAAAAATTCTCTTTTACAGTGCTGAAAAGCAACCTCTCATCTTTTAAATCAAGGTGAGATGTATCTATAGAAAACCTCTGTATATAAAGTTTACCTGTTCCTGTTTTTATTTGGGCAAAATCCTCATAAAGAACATTTAATCCCATATTGTTTAACTTTGGTAAAATTTCATAGAGAGCCAATTTATTCAGCGAATAAATGCTAAAAAATACATTTTCTCCTCTTTCATAGATATCCACCTTTAGTTCTTTTTTCTCAAAAACATCTTCAAAGTTTTCTATATCTAATATGGCCTCTTCTGGTGTAGTTTTGGAAACATATTCATCTGAGAAAGCAGAGGCGTATTTGTTCATGTAGTGAGATGCCTTTCCTGTGCCGTATTTATCAATTAACGCCCTCCTAAAATTATCCCTCCAACTGGAAACAATTTTCTTTAACGCCCTTTCAAGTTTATCTATATCTATCTTTGGTCTTTTAACTTTTCCACCGAAAATTAGATAGTAATGAATCCTTATAATCCTTGGGCTTTGTGTTATAACTTTATATTCAACATCCTCGGTTTTTAGCTCCTTTCTCAAATACTTCATATACTCATCTACATTTCTCTGAGAGTAGTACTTAACTGGCAAAACGGCAACAAGATAAACACCGTGAACTAAGTTTGTCTGCCTTGACAAAATCTTAATCCTTTCTTCCGTCTCACAGGTTAAAAGCTCTTCTAATAAAATCTTCAAATTTTCAGTATTTGTTATAAACAAGTCATCCTTCGGCAATGTATTAAATATATCTATAAGATGTTTATATTCAAAAGAATCTTCCACAACATTTTCTTCAAATAGTATCCTCTCCAATTTGGATTTCAAAAATGGAATATTAAACGCCTGTTCTTTCAACGCTTTAGGCGTAAATAGTCCCAAAATTATATGGCGTTTTACCATTTTCAATTCTTCATCAAATTCAGAAACTGAGATATAATCCATTCTTCTTGCGTCATAAACATTGCTTTTTGCATTGGTTTTATCTATAACCATAACATCGCCTGTTTTAATTGTTTCAAGCGCACTCTCTGGAAGCTTTTTAATAGAAACCTTATTATTAAACATTGATCTTTCAGTATTTTTCAAAATACCCAAACAGCTATTTTTATCCAGTTGGATAAGAACATCATTGTCAGTATGTTCCAACGTGTACGTTCTCATACCTAAAAAGATAAAATTCCTATTCAAAAGCCACATCAAAAATTCTTTTATATCCTCTGTCTCCTTTTCGCTTATCTTTTTAAGGTATATTGGATCGTTTAATTTTCTTGATATATCTTTTATCCTCTTTTGCATCATGTCAATATCTTCTACTGCAAGTCTACTTTCTTTAATTGAGTTAAAAATATCGTTTTTAAGTTTATCTTTTTGTTTGTCACTTATAGCATCAAGCAGGAAATAAAGGTATAGTTCCTTCTCTCCCATCTCGTGTGGAGATTCAACTTTCATGAGTTTTCCGTCATTATCCCTTTCAACAACAAATATAGGCTGGATGCTGAATTCTATGTAAAATTCGTTCAAATTATTAATCACAGAAGTAATACTGTCAACAATAAACGGATTGTTGTCTGTCAAAAGCTTAATCTTTGTGTATTGTTTATTGTTAATCTCAACATCTTCTATTTCCATTTTTACATCTTCTTTTCTACTGCTGATAAAATCTATACTTTCCTTTATCAAATCTTTAATCTTATCGGATGAAAATTTCTCTGAAAAACTTTCAACTTTTGAATACTTCAAAGAAGCCGATATAAAAACGTCTACAAACTTCTTATCCAGACCTAACTGGGTAAGTTCTTTTTTTAACACACTGATAATCTCAAAATAATTATCCCTCTTTAATTCCATAACCTAAACCTCCTTTATTCGCCACAGGGCGAATTATCTCCTTTTAATTTATCTATAGCATGTGGCAAAATATCAACAATATAACCCAAACATTCATCCACAGCTTTCGGTGAACCTGGAAGGTTAATAATAAGTTTCCTGTTTCTAACTCCTGCTACCATCCTTGACAACATTGCCCTCTTTGTTTTTGTCAAAGAAAAATACAAAATAGCTTGAGGTATAAATGGCACTTCATAGTCTAAAATCTCTTTCGTAGCATCGGGAGTAACATCTCTTGGATGAAATCCAGTTCCACCGCTCGTTAAGATTACGTCAACATCATTATTTACATATCTCATGAGCTTTTCTTTTATCAAATCTTTTTCGTCAGGTATCACGTCATACAACATAAGTTTACTGTCAATTCTTCTTAAAATCTCATCAACTACTGGCTTTACCTTATCCTTCGCGGGATTTTTAGACCTCGAATCGCTCATAACAATGAGGGCAAATTTATAACCTGACACTTACTCCTCTCTCCTTCAGCGATTTTTTAACATCATAAACGCTGTAAACACCAAAATGAAATACGCTCGCCGCCAATGCAGCTTCAGCCTGTGTTTTTTCAAACACCTCTTGAAAATGATACAGCTTCCCTGCACCACCACTTGCTATCACCGGTATATTAACAGATTCGCTCACAAGTGCAGTAAGGCTTATATCATAGCCATCCTTAGTACCGTCAGCGTCCATGCTTGTTAGTAATATTTCTCCTGCTCCACGTTGTTGCATTTCAATTGCCCATTTAATGGCATCAATACCGGTAGACTCCCTCCCGCCTTTTACAAACACCTCAAAGCCTCTATCAGTCTTTTTCGCATCTATAGCAACAATTATGCACTGACTGCCAAATATTTTACTCGCATCGTTTATCAAATCAGGATTCTCCACAGCAGCAGAATTTATGGACACTTTATCCGCTCCTGATTTAAGCAAACCCCTAATATCTTCTACACTCCTTACGCCTCCACCAACTGTTAAGGGCATAAATACTCTTTCAGCGGTTTTCTTAACCACATCCAAAATGGTCTTCCTCTGCTCATAGCTCGCTGTTATATCTAAAAACACCAGCTCATCTGCACCTTGATTATCGTAAACAACGGCTTGCTCAACAGGGTCTCCTGCATCTATTAGCTTAACAAAATTAACACCTTTAACAACCCGACCTTTATCTACGTCCAAACAAGGTATGATTCTTTTCGCCAGCATTTAAAAAGCCCCCTCAGTTAGATGGTTAAACCAAATTAGATTATAATCTTTAAAAATATTTAGTTCAAGTTTTAAAAAAAGATTGAAGAAAAATTAAACACCTTTGAACATTGCATGATCAGAATATGTAAACTAAAAGAACAAAAAGGACAACGCAAAAAAGTTGGCAATACTTGAAATTCAAAAAAATTACACAAGTTCATCTAAAAAACTTGACAAAAAATAAAAAATAAGGATTATTCAAGTAGTCTTTTCAGTGGAGGAAGTTTATGGATACCGCCACAATAGAGGAATTGAAAGAAAGGTTGCTAAACTTAAAAAAAGAGATAAATTCGAGGATAAAGAAAAACTTGGAAAAGGTTAACTCTCTCCAACTTAAAGGTGATGAGGGAGATTTCTCAAGCGCCGTTTATTCAAGGCAAGTTATATATGATTTAATAGAAAAAGACAGGAAACATCTGAAAGAAATAGAAGAATCTTTATACGACATTGATAAAGGCACTTACGGAATATGCAAACGATGTGGCAAAAAAATAGAAATGGAAAGAATGAAGTCCAAACCAACAGCAAAGTATTGTATATCTTGCAGAAGGATAATTGAGTCTGGTAAATGAATTATTATATCTTCTATTCCCAAACAGATGTGCTCTCTGCGGGAATAAAAGCACGTTTTTCTTATGTGAGAATTGTCTGTCTTCTTTAAACGTAAATTTCAACAGATGTATTAAATGTTCAAGTCCCATTCCTTCAAGAGAAGGTCTATGCAGCATTTGTTTAAAGGAAAAGAGGTACTTTCTAAAAGGCTTCTCGCTTTTTAACTATAAAGAAGATAAAGTAGCAAAAATTATAGAGCTAATAAAATTTTACGGTAAATTTGGATTGATAGACTTTTTAAACCATTTTAGAAAAGAAATTAAAAATATTGACTTCTGGAATGATATAGACTATCTAATTCCCGTTCCCATGCATCCTCATTCTTTAAGAAAAAGAGGATTTAATCAGGCTGTTTTAATAGCCAAAAAAATCAGCGAATTTACAAATAAACCCATTTGCTTTGATTGTATCACAAAAACTAAGCTAACTAAATCTCAGGTAGGTTTAAGTTTGCAAGAAAGAAAAGCAAATCTAAAAGAGGCCTTTAAAGTGCTAAGTCTAAAGAAAGACACAAAAACCGTTGCTATAATAGATGACGTGTTCACCACAGGCTCAACAGTTAACGAAATAGCAAAACTTTTAAATAAACATTCTGTTCAAAGTTACTTTTTCACTTTATCTTCAACTCCACAAATAACAAATTAGTTAGTTACTGCTCTCATAAACCATATGGTGTATCTTTTCAAATTTATTAGGAAAATAACAGTACTGAAAAATATTTTTTGTTCTTCTCTCATAACCATTATAATCCACTAGTTGAAAACAAAATTAGTAGCATGCAATTTATGTTTATTTATTGACATGAATTTAAGGTATAGTTATAATGCTTAAAAATGAAAAAGAGGGAGGGTTTCTATGTTAAACATGGAAAAAGACAATCAAACTGCTGTAAACTACGAGGATGCTTTTCGCAATTTCGATAGTGGAGATATTGTAAAAGGAAAGGTAATAGACATCAGAGACGGAGATGTATTTGTTGATATAGGATACAAATCCGAAGGCATAATAAAAGCAAAGGAATTTACAGATGATGAAGGCAATTTAAATGTAAAAATAGGAGATGAAGTTGAAGCTCTATTCTTCAATAAAACAGACGAAGATGGTTTTGAAATACTTTCTAAAGCAGCAGCCGATAGAATAAAGGGATGGAATAGGGTATATGAAGCATACAAAGAAAACAAGCCTATAAAAGGAAAAATAAAAAGTTTGGTCAATGGTGGATTTACGGTAAAAATAGATGGCTTTTTGGCTTTTTTGCCAGGTTCACAAGTTGAACTTAGACCAATAAAAAAATATGAATCTTATGTAGGAAAAGAATTTGAATTCAAGGTTGTTAATATCAATGAATCTAAAAGAAACGCAGTTATATCACGTAAAGTTCTTATTGAAGAAGAACAAAGGCGCATAAGAGAAGAATTGGAAGAGAAAATAAAAGAAGGTGCAATTTTAAAAGGAAAAGTAAAGAATATTACAGATTATGGAGTATTTGTAGATTTGGGAGGAATAGATGGCTTGGTCCACATAACAGACATGTCGTATGCAAGGATTTCTCATCCGTCTGAAATGGTAGAGTTGGGCGATGAAATAGACGTTAAAATCATAAAAATAGAAAACGAAAATAATAAGAAAAAAATTTATCTTGGCATGAAACAGTTAACCCCTGACCCTTGGGAAAATATAGATAAAAAATTTGCTTCTGGAGACACAACCAAAGGTAAAATAGTAAACATAGTAGACTATGGAATTTTCGTCGAGTTGGAAAGGGGCATAGAGGGATTAGTGCACAAAACAGAGATAAGCTATGATAAATATCCTCCTAAAGCAAAAGAGATATATAAGCCCGGAGACGACATAAAAGTAAAAATTACAAACATAGACAAAGAAAACAGGAGAATGTCTCTATCAATTAAACAAACAAAGCCATATCCATGGGAGAGCATAGAGGATAAATACAAGGCAGGAGATATAGTTGAAGGCATAGTTACCGGCATAAAAGACTTTGGTATTTTTATTAAATTGGAAGATGGAGTAGAAGGACTGATACATGAAAACGACCTATCTTGGGATAGAGAGGAAAAAATAGAATTCAAATTAGGCGAAACTGTAAAAACCAAGGTTTTGAACGTAGATAAGGAAAATAAAAAGATTGCCTTGGGTTTAAAGCAATTGACGCCTAACCCGTGGGAAAGCGTGGATGAAAAATATCATGTGGGGGATAAAGTTGAGGCAGAGGTTGTCAGCATTAAACCATTTGGTGTATTTGTGAAATTCGAGAAAGGTATAGAAAGCCTTGTACCAAAAAGCGAATACAACAATTTAGAACCCAAAAGGGGCGAAACAGTTAAGGTAAAAGTTATAAGAATAGACAAAAACAAAAAAAGACTTATATCCAGTTTTATAAACGAATAAATAGGGAATGAAAAAATTTATAATATACATTATACTCGCTGTCATATTGGTTTTTGCTGCTAATGTTATATATTTTGCATTTCATGTACCAAACACAGCTATAATTAATTTAAACGGTATAATAACTGAATATAAAGCAAACCAAATAATAGAAGATATAAAAAAAGCAAAGAGTGATACTTCAATAAAAGCTGTTCTTTTTAAAATAGATTCTCCTGGTGGAGAAGCATGCTCTAGCCAAAGAATATACTTAGCGTTAAAAGAACTATCTCAAAAAAAACCAGTCGTTGCACTGATAAAAACAGTTGGCGCAAGTGGTGCATATTTTTCAGCTTGTGGAGCAAATAAAATTGTGGCTTACCCGACGTCTATTGTTGGTAGTATAGGTGTCATTTTCGAGACGTTGAATTTTTCACAATTAGCCAAAAGAATAGGAATATCGTTATTTGTGGTCAAGACTGGGCCAGTAAAAGACGTAGGAAATCCTTTCAGAAAACCTACCAAAAAAGATAAAAAAATGATTAAAAATTTAATAGAAAACATTTATGAACAATTCATAAGCGCGGTGTCCAAAAGTAGAAACATACCCATTAAAAACCTCAAGAAAATCGCAGATGGAAGTGTGTTTACTGGAAAACAGGCTTTAAAGCTTAAACTCGTAGATTCCGTAGGCGGGGAAAAGGCGGCAGAAAAGTATATTAAAGAAATGGCTCACATAAAAAAAATAACTTTCGAAAATATCTCTGAGAAAAAATCCCTGACAAGCAATATTTTGAACACTATTAGCTATCTGGAAATACTGCATATATTAGCTCAACCAACGGCAAAGGCAATTTATCAATGATAAACATAAACCTAATCAGAAACCAAGTACCTGAAGAGGCCGACATACCAAGAAAATTATTAAAGAAGAGAAAAATTATTTTCATTTCCATAATTATATCATTGTCAGTGCTTTTGATTACACCTCTAATATTTATAAAACAACCTCTGATAAATCTTTTAACTTTAAAAACACAACCAAAAATTTTAGTTCAACAACATGTAAACAGAAAAAAAATAATTAATAAAAAGACAAAAAATACAAATTTAAGCAGTAAAAAACAAACTATAAGGAAAAAAAATCAGCCTGGAATCCCAAAAAAGGTAAAAGTAGAAAACATAGAAAAAGAAATAAAGAATAAACCTATTTTTAGCATAGATTTAGAATTCGAAAAGATATCAACAAAAAAAACAACAAAAATTTCAAATAATAAATTACCGTCTCTACCATTTGTATTTACTAAAAAGCAAAATAAAAAAACACTCAAAAAGCCAAAGAAAAACCTTCCAATTTACTTTGCAAAGATAGTGACTAAAAACCCCAAAAGAGTTAGAAAAATACTAAAAAGTTTAGGTATAAAATTCTCAAGGAAGCGAATAAAAGTTAAATCAGCATATACCTATGATATATACGTAGGTGGGTTTTATAGTTACCCTCAAACATTGGAATTTACAAAAGCTTTAAAGCTAAAGGGATACAGAGTATATTCGATTAAAAACCTAAATTTATTGTATTTTGTTTGTATAGATAAAAATGTTAACAATAAAAAAATGCTTGCATACAAACGAACGTGGGGAAAAACTAAATTTAGGACTATATTTATAAAAAATAAATTGGAAAGTTATAAAACCATTTTCACCTTTACAACTCCTAATGTAAGTGTAATTAACGCCTTGAAAAAAAGAGGAGTTTACATTATAATTAGGGCAATTAGAAACGGGGCGTAGCGCAGCTTGGATAGCGCACTTGAATGGGGTTCAAGTGGTCGGCGGTTCAAATCCGCCCGCCCCGACCATTGTAAATTTTTATTGTAAAACTGTTTTTAGAGTTTAGTCTTTCAACATCAGAATGCCAAAAGAGCTTTTTACCACTTATTTCCTACGTATAAATAACATTTATATTTATCGTCGCATTCTCTTTGAAAAGCCTAAGAGAAATTAAATTTGTAAAGAAACAGGATAAACCAAGTAACTTCCAATTGAACCCCCCTTTCGCACCCAAATCCCCATTTAAACCAAACCCAAATGCACAGCAAACGCACAGAGAGAAAATAGTGAAAAGGGTTGTAAAACAAATGGAACAGAAAGTGCTTAAACTTAACCCTAAAAAGAGGGGGTATTTAAATGACACAACAAAAAGCAGTTATTGTCATCCGCCGTGCTAAAATACACCACCAACGCCTACTAAAAGTGCACCACTTTTAGTAATTGGTTATACTCTCCTTGGGTAATCTTTTTTAAAAGGAGAGTATCAGAATGATTAGCAAGGAGGAGTTTGTTGTGATCCACACACTTTATTCTCAAGGGCTATCAATCAGGCAGATATCAAGGATTTTGGGTCTAAACAGAAGGACGGTATCAAAAAGACTAAAAGAAGAGGATTTAAAACCTTATCCCAAAAGGAGCTATACCTCAAAGCTTGATGATTACAAAGGCTACATAGAAGAAAGGATCAACCAAGCCTACCCAGATAGAATTCCATCTACTGTCATATTAAGGGAGATAAACGATATGGGATACACAGGAAGTTTAAGAACCCTCCAGAAATACACAAAGGTAATCTATGATAGGATTGGCTCAAAAAGAGGAAAGGGTAATGAGGAGATAATCAGATTTGAAACTGAGAAAGGCTTTCAGGCTTAGGCAGACTGGACAACTATCAGAGCAGGCAAAAAGCCCATTTATGCATTTGTTATGGTCTTAGGTTATTCAAGGACAGCCTTTGTCTACTTTACAACAATATGCGACAGGACACATTTCAGTCCTGTCACATTAAAGCGTTCGACTACTTTGGTGGAATACCAAAGACTGCACTCTTTTGATAACCTAAAATCCGTCATAATACAAAGGGATAAATACGGCAAAAACAGGCATGGAATAAACAATGATTTTCTTGACTTCTCCAAAGGCTTGTTTATTCCAAAGCCCTGCAAACCATACAGGGCTAAAACAAAAGGAAAGGTAGAAAGATTTAACTCATATCTAAAGAACAACTTCTACAAGCCCTTAAGGGCAAAGCTGAAGAACTCTGGCTTAGAGATAACCCCTGAGCTTCTAAACTCATACATTTTCTCATGGCTTGAGATGGCAAACAACAGAATCCATGGGACAACAAAGAGAAAACCCTTTGACATGCTGAAAGAGGAGTATGAGTTTTTGACAAAGATACCGGATGGTTTGGTTGCTAAGTATGGAAATGGAGATAAAGGTAAAGATAGAGACAAAAATAACAATAAAGTTAAAGAAGCCATTAAAAAGACAAATAAAACCTGTTCCAATATAGATGTCTCATACTACACAAAGATAGATGAATACGAAAAGCTTCTATTTGGGGAGAATGGCAATGGTTAGTACGAGAATAGAAGAATATTGCAAGAAACTGAATTTAAGCGGTGTTCTTAGCAATTATGGTTATCTGTCTGATAAAGCTGCAAAAGAAAACCTGTCTTTTTCTGAATTCCTACTCCTTCTGCTTGAATCTGAGTATGAAACAAGAAACGAAAGGTCAAAAAGGACAATCTTAAAATTTGCAGGGTTTCCAAAGATAAAGACAATAGACACATTTGATTTTTTCTTCTCTTCATTGGACAAGACACTGATAAATGAAATACTGACAATGCGTTTTGTTGATGAGGCAAAAAACATACTCCTAATTGGACCATCTGGTACAGGAAAGACACATCTTGCTATAGCTATAGGTTATGCAGCAACACAAAAGAGGATAAAGACAAAGTTCATAACAATGGCTGACCTTGCAATTACACTCCAGGTGGCAGAAACTCAAAACAGATTGGATTCATACATGAAGAAGGTGATAAATTCACCAAGATTGCTCATTATCGATGAATTCGGCTATTTCAAACTCAATGAGAAGCAATCCAATCTGTTATTTCAGATAGTAAACAAGAAGTATGAGACGGGATCTATTATAATAACTACCAATCTGTCATTTATAAGGTGGAAGGAGGTTTTGAACAATGATGAGGGTTTAACTACCGCTATATTAGATAGGCTAATTCACCACAGCTACATCATTAACATCAAAGGGGAAAGCTATAGACTGAGACAGAAGAAAAAGGCGGGGCTTTTGGATTTTAGTCCTTAGGATTAAAGATTTAACGAGGGAAGGGATGGTGCACTTTTGCAGGGCGTAATGGTGTAGTTTTGGATTGCGCTTGACATTGAGTCCCGTCCTAATATTCGCTATAGACGGACTAAGCGGTCTTTCTGATGCCATAAGGGCTGTATATCCGGAATCAGAGATACAGAGATGTATAGTCCATCAGGTGAGAAGCTCAATGAAGTTTGTATCCTACAAGGACAGGAAGGAGCTATCCAAGGATATGAAGAGTATCTATACATCCCCAACAGAAAAAGCCGGTCTTTCGGCTCTTGAAAGTCTAAAAGAGAAATGGTCAGGCAAATATCCCCATGTTATAAAGAGCTGGGAGGATAACTAGCCAGAACTTTCTTGCATCTTCAAATACCCAGAACCCATAAGGAGGCTTATCTACACAACAAACCCCATTGAGAGTTTTAACAGTTCTTTGAGGAAGGTTACCAAAAACAGGGGCGTATTCCCAACGGAGGATTCCCTATTTAAGCTTCTATACCTTGCAATACAGGATATTACAAAAAGATGGGTAAACAGAATCAGGGATTGGTCGTTAATCTATCCCCAGCTTTATATTTTATTCCAGGAAAGGATTAAAAGGTTAAATGGGATTTAGTATAAGGGGGACGGAAGAGGAATTTACACAGAAAAGGGGACAGGGTCCTTTCGACCCGAGACCGTCCAATTTTGTGTAAGCACCCTTTTTCCTGAAGTTATTATACACAATCTCACCTGATATATCCACTAAGCCTGTCTTTGAAAGCAATGGAAAATTGGGAGATAATTTCAGCCCAATTTGATATTGCTTTTTGCCATTTTACAGATATATCCCTATAGGCTAAAAACACCAATTTAATCAATGATTCATCACTGTTAAACCCTCCCTCAATATTTACAAACAAAAGTATCAAAAAGATGTCATTAAGACCTAATAGCGTATATATAGCCAACGCTCCGTTGGTTGAGGGCGCAATTACTGGTAGCGTACAGATTACACTAACAAACAATGTAGAAGAAATTTTGGAAGAGTCGAGGAAAGCTTGCTTAATGGATAAAAATTAAAAAAGATTTATTTATGATATTTATGATATGCCACAGTTGCATTACGCGAAAACTTAGGTAAAAACCTGTTTTCATGTGCCCATTCCAATTTCTTGCACCTACGAGATGTAAGAAATTGGTCTCCAGTGGCTTGTATATTTTTACTTTTTTACTATACTTTCTCCAGATTAGATTGTCGTCTTTCTTCTCGTGCAATTGCAGATTTTAAAAGCAAAAGAGTTCAGGAGGCACAAATTTGAAGAAAATGCCCAATTTTTTTCATCTATCCCTTCCTTTTGCGATAGTCAACGGAGTTGTTTGGGGCATAGGAATTATGATTATACCAATACTGGCAAAAACGAGTATGAAAGCTGGAATGGCATTTGCAATGCTGAACTTAGGCATAGGAACAGGTGCAGTTATTTGGAGCTTTTTATCCCATAAGATCAAGGTAAAAAACTTGGTATTCCTAAGCAGCCTGCTCTCTTTTGTGGGATGGCTTTTGATTATACTTTTCTATAAGGCTTTCCTAATACCGCTCGCTTTTGTCTTCGGCTTTTTTTCCGCTGGAATATTCTCACTTGCAAGTGTCATCGTTACAAACACCTACGAAAAACAGCAATGGGATAAATATATTTCATTGATGCAAGCGCTCATGACGTTTGGAACAGTCATCGGGCTGCTCGTAACTTCGCTATATACGAACGCAATCATCGCCTTGCCATTTTTACTTATAGGTTTTTTATCATATCTACCCATGATTCAATACCACAATTTCATCGTCGTTCACCATGATCTACACTCCTCCCTATTAAAACCAAAAATGCACTGCTCTGAAATATTCACAGGATATTTTTATAAAAGACTCAAACTAAAACATTTCTTACACCTCAAAGATAAACGCCTCCTACTAATCAATTTAGGTTGGGTTTTTGCATTACTGGCGGCCGCTCCAATCTATGCAATATATCCGCTTTTAATGAAACATAAGTTCTTTATCGGCGAATCCCTATCTTCACTAATCTATGCAATAAGCACAGGTTTAGGTGTTGTATTTTTCATACTATCGGGTAAAATCTCAGAAAAACACAGCCCTTTCCTCTCTCTAAATATCGGTATATTTTTGTATATTCTTAGTTTTGCAATGATGCTTTTTGGAATATACGCCTATTTCCCGTTTTTTGGGGCAAGCGGATTTGTCTTTATGATCATTGCCTGGTCCTTTATAGCTGTAGGCATGAACATAGGCATAGTTAAACTTACAGATGAATCAAAAAGGGCAGAACTGTTAGGAGTTGCAAACACCCTCCAAAGCTTCGACAATGTTGCCGGTGGGTTTATTGGTGGTGCAATAGCCACACACTTTGGATATACTTATGTGGTGGTATTTAGCTTGATATTTGCAACAATTGCAATAATATTTGGCGAAAACTTACTAAAATACAAAACTTAGAAAGGGGGCATTATGCTATCTAAAAAAAGGAGAGATATAGAAGCTCAATTGGTTTATCCCACTTATGGAGAAAGATTTTTCACAAAACCGATCCCCAAATTCGATATTCCAGAAAACGGCATGGATCCTAAGGCTGCATATCAAATTATACACGATGAACTAAATATTGACGGAAACCCATCGCTCAACTTAGCATCCTTTGTCACGACATGGATGGAAGATGAGGCAAAGCAATTGATAATAGAGAATCTAAACAAAAATTTCGTTGATCAGGATGAATATCCACAGACAGGCCTGATACAAGAACGAGTGGTAAATATGCTTGCGAGACTCTGCAATGCTCAAGACCAAGATGAATATGTAGGAACCGCTACGATAGGATCATCGGAAGCCATAATGCTGGGTCTTTTAGCCCACAAATGGACATTTAGGAAAAGAAAAGAGAAAATGGGCAAAGATTTTAGTAAACCCAACATAGTTGTAGGTGCAGATGTGCATGTTGTTTGGGAGAAATTTGCGAAATACTTCGATGTTGAAATGCGGATGATTCCAATGAAACGCAATGACTATACGCTTGATGTCGATGATGTTAGAAGTGCAATAGACGAAAACACAATGTGTGTGGGAGCTGTTTTGGGGACCACATTTACAGGGCAATTGGATCCAATCGAAGACATAAACAACATGCTACTTGAAGTCAAAAATGAAAAGGGTTGGGATATACCCATACACGTTGACGCCGCAAGCGGTGGATTCATCGTTCCCTTCTTATATCCAAATTTGAAATGGGATTTCAGACTCTCGCAGGTTAGATCGATAAATATATCAGGGCACAAATATGGATTGGTGTATCCAGGCGTTGGCTGGCTTCTCTTTAAAGACAAAACCGACCTTCCAGAAGATCTAATATTCTATGTTAATTATCTTGGAGGTGAAGAGGCCACATACACCCTTAACTTCTCGCGAGGAAGTTCAATGATAATCGCCCAATACTACAATCTGCTAAGATTAGGCAGGAACGGATATAAAAGAATAATGAAAAACGCCATTTCCAATGCAAAATATTTAATTTCGGAAATAAAAAAGTTAGACTATTTTGAAATAGTCAATGACAGTATAAAACTTCCGGTGGTTACCCTGTCTGTCTTAGAAAACGCAGGTTTTGATGTATATGAGTTATCCGCAAAACTGAGGCAAAGGGGTTGGATTGTACCAGCATACAACCTACCAAAAAACGCGGAAGACACACATATTTTAAGAATAGTAGTAAAGGAAAATTTCAGTAGGGACATGGCGGATATCCTACTACACGACATTAAACTATTTGCGGATGAGCTAAGAAAAAACGAAAGGACACGGGTCGCTACTACAGATAAGAACGAGACCCATAAGCATATCTGCTAAAAGGTTTTTTATATTTTTTATATTTAATAACTGACCTTACGCACCCTTCAGTTTCTGCAGTTCTTCAAAGGCAATCTGATTGGCTCTAAAGAGCAACTTAGCCCTGAGTGCAAAATGGTTCAAATGATGTTTGATTTTTAGGCATTCCA
>JALVTR010000148.1 GCA_027035885.1 Desulfurellales bacterium | reverse complement strand
ATAAACTGCTTGGTTAGGGAGGCTAAGTCCTTTTCGGTTTTACAGTTTTTGCTTAGTTCTTTGGAATCTATCTCCTCAATAAGATTATCTTGGGTAAGATCATCCGCTTTGCTCATGTTAAACCCCTCCATTAAAATTAAATATTTTACTTCTCTGTGATACTTAGATTCTACATCTGATGATAGCATTAGCATTGTATCACAATTTAGGGTTTACACAAAATATGGGGCGGGATCGCCAAGTTTTTAACTTTTTACTTTTATATGTTGACGCTGTTAGGTTTTTTTGTATAATGCTCCCTCAAGGTTGAAGGCGGTGGGGTTCGCCTTAAACCGCTCTTCTTTCTAATTTCCAGAAGAGCCGATAACCCCTGCATAAGGGTTTATATTGTTCTTTTTAGCAGGAGGTGTCTATGCTGTATTTGTTGAGTGTCGTACAGCTAATATTTGTGGTTGTTTTTGCTCCACTTGTTGTTGGTGTATTTAGCAAGCTGTGTGAAATTTTTGAATCCAAGCAAGGTCCATCGATTTTTCAACCGTATTATGACTTGTATAAACTGTTTCGCAAGCAGAGCGTAGTTCCACAGGTTGCATCACCTATGTTTCAAATTGTTCCTTATGTTACATTTGCGATGTATCTGTTTTTAACGCTTGTTCTTCCCATAATAACAGGGTTTCCGCTTTCCTTTGGTCCAGTTGTTGACTTTATCGGTGGTGGTTTGATTTTTGGTGCCATTGCTGGACTGAAAAAACTTGCTGCCATTGATAGTAGGAACAATTACTCGCATTTGGGTGTCTCAAGGGCTTCAAGTATAGGTGCTTTGTCTGAGCCAATACTGGTTTTGATATTCATAACTTTCGGTGTTATTACACACACGAACAACCCTTATGTGGTTAACAATGTTTTGCAAACTTCTACCTCTTGGTATTTATCGCTTGTACATTGGTTTGTGGTTTTTGCCTTCTTTATGGCTTTAATTGTAGAAACGGGAAAATTGCCAATTGAATCCCACACTTCGAACGAATTTGGAATGATAGATCAGGCAATAGAAATGGAGTATTCGGGGCGTGAGCTTGCCTTGATGAAATGGGGCGGATACATAAAGCAGTTTCTATTGATGAGTGTATTCTTAAATGACTTTATATTTCCGTTTTTTGTTCCCATGAAGGTTTCACTTGTGGCCGTGCTTTTATATAGCTTGATTCATCTTGTTAAATTATTCGTGCTTGTGCTAATTTTTGCTACAATTCAATCCACAATATCCAAGTATAAGCTATTCAAAAACTTTGAGTATGTGGCTGTTGCCTTTTCGTTCGCGTTCCTGGCAATTGTAGTTTTCTATGCAACGGGAGGTAGATTATGAAGGAACTATTTGTTCTTGTGGGTTTTGCCGAGATAGTTCTGGTTATTTTTATGCAGTGGCAGTACTACTTGAAAAAAATCATAGTAACATTTGCGATTTCTTCACTGTTGATTGGATTGTTACTTTTTGTGCAAGGTGGTTTACAAAACAACACAAGCTTGATTGTTTTGGCAGCTTTAACACTTTTAGTTAGGTTTTTCTTTATACCCTACTACATGCTTAGCCATCTTGAAAAGGTTTATAAGGAGAAAAACCCCAAACAAGTGGTTTCTACGGGTACATCTATAGTGGTTTCCTTATTACTTGTGATTTTAGCTTATGTGATTTACAGGCTAACTCTTTATAGATACATTTCAGTGGAGGCAGGCTCTATCCCAATAGCAATAATACTTCAGGGTATCTTCCTTGTAATTTCAAGAAACAATGCCTTCGTTCAGCTTATTGGTTATATGATTATGGAAAATAGCTTGTTTTTTATGGCTGGGTATATGTTTCCAGATTTACCCTTCATAGTCGAAGCTGGTATTCTTTTAGACCTTTTAGGTCTTGTTATGATTTCAGGTGTGGTTATGAAGCTCAGGGAGGACTCTGTTTCAGAAGTTGTAGATGAATTCGACGAGTTCAGGGGGTAGGGTATGTTTGTCTATTATTTGCCTTTTATAGTTCTTGTTTTTGCTTCTCTTTTATGTGTTTTTAAAAGCGACTCACTTGCAGCTTTCGTAAGTGTTTTGTCAAGTTTAATTGTGAGCGTGTTATCCGTAATTATTCTCCTTAAACCCAATGTGAGTGCAAGCTATCTGTTTATAGACGGTTTTTCAAAAATTATGGTTGTACTGATATCGTTTATTTACCTGACAACGGTGCTTTTCTCCTTAACCTATCTGAAGCATGTGGAAAAACCACTGTTGAAGAGAAACTTTTATTTTCTCTATTTAAATCTATTTGTTCTTTCCATGTTGTTTAGTGTTGTGGTTAAGAATTTGGGTTTAATATGGGTGGGTATAGAGGCTACTACCATAACAAGTGCTTTGCTTGTTGCGATTGATAATGACGAGCCAGCGATAGAGTCTGCCTGGAGATACATAATTATAGTCTCTGTGGGGCTTGTCATGTCTCTTGTAGGTGTAGTATTTGTCTATGGAGCTTGTCATACTCTGGATATTACAAAAATTGCTTTGTTAAAAAGCGCCAATTATAAGTTGCTTCTTCTGGGTTCTGTGTTTGCCATTACAGGTTTTGCCACAAAGGCAGGCATCTTCCCCCTCCATACATGGTTGCCAGATGTCCACGGCAGAGCTATAGCACCAATAAGTGCCATATTTTCATCCATTTTGCTACCCGTTGCTCTGTTTGGGGTTTATAGGGTTTTGTCCAGTGTTGAAATGAGTTCTCTGCATCTCTACGCAATTGTGCTGGGCTTTTTGAGTGTGGTTTTTGCAAGCATTTTCTTGGTCAATCAAAAGTTTTACAAGAGAATGTTTGCATATTCATCCATTGAAAATATGGGTATGATTCTGATAGGCTTGGCTCTTTTAAATAAATACGCTTTCTTGGGTGCGGTTGTTTTACTTGTTTCACATGCATTTGCAAAATCCTCAGCGTTTTATTCAACGGGTAATGTTCTGAATATTTACAAAACGAGGGAGGTTGCGAAGGTAAAGGGCATGGTTGAAAGATTGCCTTTCACTGCATACAGTCTGGTTTTCTCTGGCCTTGCTGTGACTGGAGCACCGCCTTTTGGGACATTTTTAGGAGAATTGCTCATTGCTTACGGTGTTTATATAAAATTCGGGCTATTTTGGGTGTTAGTTTTAGCAACATTCTTGGTAATTGCGTTTATGTCTGTGAATTACAAGGTTGCCAGAATGGCCTTTTCGTCATCGAATTTTGATAGAGCAGAAAAGGTTAGAATGAGTGCCTTTGTACCTCTTTTAAATGTAACTGTGTCGTTTGTAATTATTTTCTTGGTTGGCGTTATTGAAAAAATCCTAATGACGGGGATGATAAAATGAGATTGTTAGGTGTGTTTGAGGAAAATGAAAGGGAGTTTTTTCTCCTGCAGGATGAGGATAGATTTTTCAAATCCGATAATCAAAGTTATAAAGATGAATTCTTTAATTACAATTTGATAAAGAACAGGGATGTTTTGATAGGCTCAGAACCTGTGGAAGGAGAAGGTGTTTTCAACTTTAGATACGGCCCTGTTACGGCTGGCGTTAAGGAAGCGGGTGTTTTCAATATTTATACCTATGGTGAAAGAATCCTGTCTGTGAATATTGACCCATCTTATAAGAAAAGAGATATCGAGAGACTTATGATAAAAAAGAGCATTGATGAAGGGTTAAAATTTGCTGAATTCGTCTGTGGGAATTTTGCTGTCTCACACGCACTTGCGTTTTGTAGAGCATTAGAGGGGTGTGCTAAAGTTGATTTGCCTGAGAATGTTATTCGTTTGAGGGTTGTGGCACTTGAACTTGAGAGATTATATAACCATGTGGATGTTTTTTTAAAGCTCGCAAGGGGAGCTTCTCAGAATGTTTTAACTTCTCATTTGAGTTTCATATTTGAGGAGTTGCTTAGAATAAACATAGATTTTGGGTCAAATAGATTTCTAAAGGGTGTAGTTGTACCAGATGGTGTTCAAGTGAACAAAAGCGCAAATTTTGAGGATTTGTCTAAAAGGCTTAAGATATTGAGAGATAAGTTTGAAGAGCTATACGAACACGCACTTAAAAGTTATAACTTTATTGACAGAATTCACAATACAGCGCTGCTTAGTAAAGAGTTTGCTTTAGAAATAGGTGTTACGGGTCCGACATTGAGGGCGTGTGGTGTAGATGAGGATTTGAGAGTAAAGGAAAAAGGATATGAAAGGCTCTCCGTTGCTTTAGAGGAAGATGGAGACTCACTTGCAAGGATGGAGGTGAGGGCAAAGGAGTTTTTGAATTCTTTGGATGTGATTGTTGATAATCTAAATAAGGTTAAATCTTTGGATAAGCTCAAGGGCGTAGATTTAAAAGATTTAAATGGTGAAGGTATAGGATATAACGAGTCGCCGAGCGGACTTTTAGTTTACTATGTGAGGCTGAATAGCGGCATATTGGAGAATGTTTACATATCAACTCCGTCCGTTTTTGGTTTCAAGGCGTTTTCTGAGGCGTTTAAAGGGTTTATATTTACGGATTTCAGTTTTGCCTTTGATTCCTTTGGAATTCATTTTGCAGACTGTGCAAGGTAGGGGGTATTTATGAAGCCGTGGGTTTTTTACGGGTTGTCAAATAGATTGACAGAAAGGTTTAGAAAGAAGGATGACAAGATCAAGGGTCTGAGCCCTGCGTTTAGAAATTCTCTCCACATATTTCCAATTGATGTGGGAAATGATAATGGGCTGAATTTTGAGATGGAGGCTCTTCAATCTTCTCAATACAACATCCATAGATTCGGCATCTTCTTTACAGACTCTCCAAGACACGCCGATATTTTGCTAATTCTTGGCAGATGCACGGAGAAGATGGTTTCCCCTTTGAAAGAAACAATAAACCAACTACCCAGTCCATATGGAATAGTCGTTGTTGAGGGGGGTCAACCATTTGGCATAAAACCAAAAGAGTTAGCTTTAAGTAATGTGTTGGCTTATTACGAGCGACATCTGTCTGCAGATGAGGTTCTTTCTGTTTTGCTGAACATCATGGAGGTGAAATGATGATTGTATTGTATTTAATCGGGGCTTTGGTTGGTTTTTTGAATAGAAAATTAAGTTATTTTCTGGGTTTGTTGGCGAGTTTACTTGCTTTGTATGTGGGTGTAAAGACAACATTTTTTGGCTTTGCAGGTACTGCTCTATTTCATTTCTTTGACAATACTACTGTTGGCATAGAAGTTGATAAATTAAACGGTATGTTTTTAGCTATTGCATCGTTATCTTTTATTGCAGTCACATTGTTTTCTTTAGATTTTGGCGAGCTATACAGAAAAAGAATGGCAATCTTCTTGAATTTATCAATGCTTGGAATGGTGTTGATTCTCCTTGCTCATGATGGGATAACTTTTCTGATTGGATGGGAGATAATGACCATTTTTTCCTATCTTTTGATTGTTGAGCACAAAGGGGCTTATAAGGAGGCATTCAAATTTTTAGCGTTTAGTGAACTTTCGACAGTTTTACTAATTATTGGTTTTTTGTCACTTTACATTTCTAAAAGTAGTTTTGATTTGTCAGGTAATACAAATAATGTAGTGTTTGTTCTTTTTACATCTCTTGCTTTTATAATAAAAATGGGTATTGTTCCATTCCATACATGGCTTAAAGACGCTCACTCTAAAGCTCCTTCCAATGCCTCTGCTCTGTTGAGTGCCCCTGTAACACTGATGGGTGTGTATGGTTTATTTAGAGTGATAGATCTTGCTGGGTACAATCATTTATGGGGAATAATTGCCGTTATTTTGGGTAGTATCTCTGCTTTCTGGGGTGCAATATCTGCTGCCGTCTCGAAGGGTTTAAAGATTTTACCTGCATATTCAACAGTTGAAAATAACGGAATGATTTTGGCGATGTTAGGGTTTGCAGCCTGTGCTCATGCATATTCCACAAGCTCAACTCTATTTGAGTTTGCTTATCTTACGGCGATCTTGCTTTCTCTTTCGCACATACTTGCAAAAACACTTCTTTTCTTATCAATTGGACAGGCCAAAGAGCAGTTGGGCGAAGAAAGCATTGATAATGTAAGGGGAATACATGAAAGCGTTGGAAAGATTCCAGCTTTAGGTGTTGTGATTTCCGGTCTATCGTTTAGTGCGTTTCCTCTACTTTTGGGCTATGTAGCTGAATGGATGATGTTAGAGTCGATATTCCAATCTTATCAATTCGCAAGCGTATTTGATAGGGTAATAACCTCAACAGGAGGTGTGCTTTTATCTTTAGGAATGGGTTTTGCCTCATTCTCTATGATAAAGTTGATAGGTTATTCTGCATTGGGTTTTTCGCATGGTAAAAAAGCAAAACCGATGAATAGGGTGTTTATGCACTCTGCAGAGCTTGTTTTAATGGGTTTGATAGTACTCTTTAGCTTTTTTGCAGTAAGGTTGTTTTTTGGGCTTGGGTATTCTCAGTTTGTTATTGGAGCGCTAGCCGTTCCAACTGGCTGGCTCATTGCAAGTGCTAAACCTGTCTTTGGAGTTATATCGCCTACATTTTTAGCTATAGTTTTGGCAGTTTTGTTTATTGTTCCGTTTGTTATCTATCTAAAAAGCAGAGCCACAACAAAAAGGGTTATTTCCTGGAACGGAGGTTTAAACTTAAAAGAAGAGGAGTATTTCACTGCCAATGCGTTCTCTTTTATAATTGAGTACATATTGAGATTTGTTTATGCGACGAAAGAAACAAAGGATGGAAATCGAGCATTTGTTTCAATTAGAGATGTATTTGATGATGTCTATAATTATTTTGTGGGAATGGTTAACAGAGTTACATATCTTATAAGTAAGCTTGTTATGAATGGAAAGGTATATTTTTATCTATCTTACATTTTGACTATGTTTGTCTTAATATTTATTGTTTTTGGGTAGTTTATAACCATATGATAAGCATTGTTAATTAGTTTATTAAAAATAAATTAAGCATTAATTTTTGAGAAATGTTGTTGTGATAAAATCTTGACTTATTTATGAATTATGATAATAAATATACGGCTTAAAGTGAGGAAGGAAATGAATAAAAATTTTTGAAAGGAGGCTCAAGTGCACTTTCTAGTATTTATCAAACAGGTGCCTGATGCTGCCCAGGTTAGGGTGGATTATGAAACTGGTACCTTAATCAGGGAAGGAGTGCCAGCTATCATTAATCCATTCGATAAGCACGCTATTGAAGCAGCTGTAAGGCTAAAAGATCAGTTTGGAGGTAAGGTATCAGTTGTATGTATGGGTCCTCCTATGGCAGAAGACGCCTTGAAAGAGGCGATGTCCATGGGGGTTGATAAAGCGTTTCTCTTAAGTGATAGGATTTTTGCTGGATCTGACACATTGGCCACAAGTTATGCTTTGTGGGCTGCAGCCAAACAGATTATTAAAGAAGAAGGCCCAGTGGATATTTTCTTTGCTGGAAAACAAGCTATCGATGGTGACACGGCACAGACTGGTCCTGGTATTGCAACAAGGTTTAACGTGCCTTTGATAACCTATGTTGTTGATGTTAAAAAACTTGACCCGGAAAAGAAAACTGTAGAATTGGTAAGGCTTGTAGAGAGCGGACAGGAAGTTATACAAACCACGATGCCTTGTTTCTTGACAGTAGAAGAGGAACTAAACACTTTGAGTTATGCACCTTTGCCATATTTGATTAGAGCGGCTAAGACTCCTGTAAAGGTTTTAAACTCTAAGAATACTGAAATAGAGGCCGAGTATTGTGGATTAAAAAATTCTCCTACAAAGGTTAGAAAGGCTTTCACCCCTCCAAAGAGGGAGCGTGGTGAAATGATTGAGGGTGATTCTGTAGATAGCATCATAAACCAGCTTTATGAAAAAATCCAGCCTGTATTGAAAACTATGGGCAAAGTATAATAAGGGTGAGGTTGAGAAATGATTAAACAAGATATAAGTAAGTATAAGCATGTTTGGGTTTTCATTGAGCATGAAAATGGTGAGGTGGCAAGGGTTTCCTTTGAGCTTTTAACAAAAGCAAGGGAACTTGCAAAAGACTTAGGATGCGAAGTCCATGCGTTTACAGTTGGAGATAAGGTCAAACAATTCGCAGATGAAGTTTTTAAATACGGGGCTAAGAAATTTTTTATAATTGAAGACCCATTTTTGAAAGATTATATTACTGAGCCTTATAGGGATGCAATTGTTCATATGATAGATAAACATAAACCAGAAGTAGTTCTAATAGGCGCTACAACTTTAGGTAGAGATTTAGCAGGAACAATTGCTACAGTTTTGCAGACGGGTTTGACAGCAGATACAACGGGACTTGATATAGATCCAAAGACTAAGAACCTTCTGATGACAAGGCCTACTTTCGGTGGTAACTTGATGGCTACAATTTTCTGTCCAGACAATAGGCCTCAGATGTCAACATCAAGGCCAGGCGTTTATAAAGCCATAGAAGAGCCAGTAAAAGGTGAAGTTATAAAGGAGAAGTTTGAGTTTGACAAATCCAAGTATACCAAACAGATTATTGAGAAGATTATAGAAGAAGGAGAAAAGGTAAATCTTGGATTCTACGATATCATTGTGTCTGGCGGTTTTGGCATGGGATCCAAAGATAATATGAAGTTAGTACAAGAATTAGCTGATGTGTTGGGCGGTACATGGGCTGCAAGTAGAAAAGCGGTTCAATCTGGTTGGGCCCCTCAAACAAGACAGGTTGGGCAAACTGGCCAAACTGTTCACCCGAAAATCTACATAGCTTGTGGTATTTCAGGAGCAATACAGCACCAAGCTGGCATGAAATCTTCAGAGGTAATTATTGCAATCAATAAAGACCCAGATGCTCCGATATTTGAGATTGCAACATACGGAATTGTGGGCGATGTTGTAGAGGTTCTTCCAAAGATGACTCAAATGTTTAAGGAAAAATTAGGAAAGGCTTAAAAAGGAGAGCGAAATGAGTAAAAAGGATTTTGATGTAATAGTGGTTGGTGCTGGCCCAGCTGGAATGGCAGCTGCTTACGTTTTGGCTAAAGCTGGTGTTGATGTTATTGTCATAGAAAGAGGAAAATTTCCTGGTTCTAAAAACGTAATGGGCGGTATCTTCTACAGAAAGCCTATGGATGACCTAATTCCTGAATTTTACAAGGAAGCCCCCATTGAAAGACATATAGTTGAGCAAAGAATGTGGCTTATGGATGATGTCTCTCACTTTAGCATGGGAATTAAGACTCAAAAGCATAACTCTGAGCCGTACAACTGCTTTAGCGTATTAAGAGCCCAATTTGATAAGTGGTTCTCTAAGAAGGTTATTGAGGCTGGTGCTTTGTTAATCAACGAAACGGTTGTTACAGAACCGATAATTGAGAATGGAAAGGTTGTAGGTGTTAGAACAGATAGACCTCAAGGTGACCTTTATGCAGATTGTGTTATAGCGGCAGACGGTGTCCAGTCTTTCTTAGCTAAATCTTTAGGCTTAAGGAAAAAGATAACGCCGAACAAAGTTGCTTTAGGTGTGAAAGAGATTATAGGTTTGAGTGAAGAGCAGGTTAATGATAGATTTGGTATAAAAGATTCTAATGAAGGTGTAACCATAGAAATTACAGGTCCATTCTTAAAAGGGATGGAAGGAATGGCTTGGGTTTACACTAACAAAAATTCTGTCTCTATAGGTATAGGTGTAATAATAGATGATTTGATTAACCATAACATGAATCCTAATGATTTACTTGAGTCTTTGAAAAACCATTCTTCAGTTTTACCTTTGATTGAAGGCGGGGAAACAAGGGAATATCTTGCCCATGTAATACCAGAGGGTGGCTATAAGAGTGTTCCTAAAATGTATACAGATGGTTTTATGGTTGCTGGTGATGCAGCGATGCTTGTTGATAGTATACATAGAGAAGGTTCAAACTTGGCCGTAGAGAGTGGTAAATTGGCAGCAAGAACATACTTAGAAGCAAAGGAGTCTGGCGATTTTTCTGAAAAAACACTCTCTAGGTATCAAGAGAAATTAGAAGAAACATATATACTCCAAGATTTAAGATACTACAGAAACTTACCTGAGTTGCTTGAAGAGAAGAGATACTTGCTAACGGAATACCCGCAGTTCTTAATTGACGCTATGACCGAAATATATACGGTTGACGGTGTTCCAAAACCAGAGAAGTTTAAAAAGATAAAGGGTGAACTTAAGAGTAGGTTTGGGTATATTGGACTTGCAAAAGATTTATACACTATTTGGAGGAAACTAAGATGAAAAAGCTTAGGATTGAAGATAAGCTTTATCTTGTGGGTTATAACGTTGATCATGAATATAGCCATTTAGGAATTTCTGATCCAGAGGTGTGCAAAACCTGTGAAAAGAAACAGTGCACATATGTTTGTCCAGCAAGCGTATATAGCTGGGATGAGAAGGAACAAAAAATTAATATTAACTACGATGCTTGTTTAGAATGCGGTACATGCAGGTTTGCTTGTGATTATATAACCTGGAAGTATCCAAGAGGTGGTTTTGGAGTAGCCTATAAATTTGGCTAAAAGTGAATATTGCCAAGTTACATTTGAAGCCCCTTGTAGAGGGGCTTTTTTATTTGGGTGAATTTATGGTTAAAAGGTTTGTTGTTGGTGGATTATTGACTAACTGCTATGTTTACGTAGACGATGAAACAAAAGAAGCAATAATAGTAGACCCGGCAGAAAGTGATAGCTCCATAGACTCTTTTGTTGATTCAAATGGTTTGAGAGTTGTTGCCATAGTCAACACCCACTGTCATTTCGACCATGTGGGTGGAAATGCTTATTACAAAGAAAAATACGGAGTTTCACTTGCAATTGGTTATTATGATATCAACTGTTTAGAAATGGCACATTTAGAGGCCAGGATTTTTGGAGTGGGTATTAAACAATCACCAAAGCCGGATATTTTCCTTAATGATGGAGATGTGATAAATGTTGGCAATTCTAAATTTAGCGTAATTCACACACCGGGACATACTCCCGGTTCTATTTGCTTATATGAATCAAAGGAAAAAGTTCTATTTAGTGGTGACACGCTGTTTTTTGAATCTGTTGGCAGGTGGGATTTACCAGGTGGCGATTATTCGGCATTAATGCGTAGTTTAGAGAAACTTTTTATTTTACCTGATGACACTGCTGTTTATCCTGGCCATGGAGATCCAACCACTATTGGGCATGAGAAAAGATACAATCCATTTTTAAAATAACTTTCACTAACCACGCCTTTTTAAAATTTTCTGGAAATATTGCCTTTCTAAGTGTAGAATATTTTAGAGTTTAAGAACATAGGAGATGAATTAGTGAAAAGGTTGATAATAGTTTCTAATAGGCTTCCTATAACGGTTGCAAGAGGTAAAAAAGATTCACCTTTGGAATTCCGCAGTAGCATTGGAGGACTTTCTACGGGTTTGTCGTCCTTTTATAGGTCTTACAATGCCTTATGGATAGGATGGCCGGGCATAGCAGTTGATAGATTGAAAGAAAAGGATAAGGATAACATAGTGGAGAGACTTTCAAGAGACGGTTGTTATCCAGTATTTCTTACACAAAGAGAAGTGGATAATTATTATCATGGATTTTGCAATAATGTTCTCTGGCCCTTGTTTCATTACTTCCCATCGTATGTAGTAAATAAAAATGTGTTCTGGGAGACCTATAAAAGTGTTAATCAGAAATTTGCCGATACTGTGGCTGAGTTTACAGATAAAAATAACACTGTATGGGTTCATGATTATCAACTTATGTTGCTTCCTGATATGTTAAGAAAACGTTTGGAAGATGCAAGAATAGGGTTCTTCCTTCATATTCCTTTTCCCTCTTATGAAATATTCCGTATGCTTCCGTATAGAAAAGAAATTTTGAAAGGCATATTGGGTGCAAATTTAATTGGTTTTCATACATACGACTATGTACGCTATTTTCTTGAAAGTGTTAGGCGCATTTTAGGTATCGATAGCAATTTGGGTTACATATATGATAAAAAGCATATTATAAAAGCTGATATATTTCCTATTGGGATTAACTTTGAGAAATTCAGTGTGGAAAGCACAGAAATAGAGAATGAGACAGAGAACGTTAGGAATAGAATAGGTGATATTAAAGTTATCTTGTCTGTTGACAGATTGGACTATACAAAGGGGATAATCCAAAAACTTCAAGCTTTTGACAGATTCTTGGACAGAAATCCCAAGTACATTGGAAAGGTTGCTATGGTTATAATAGTTGTTCCTTCGAGGACGAACATAGGCCATTACAGGGCTCTAAAAAATGAAATAGATGAGCTAATTGGTAATATTAATGGTAAGAGATCAACATTTAAATGGTCTCCGATACACTACTTGTATAGGTCATTACCTTTTGAAAGACTTTTGGCGCTATACAGGATTTCTGATATAGCTTTAATTACTCCGTTGAGGGATGGCATGAATTTGGTTGCAAAGGAATTTTTAGCCTCTAAGCGGGATGGTAGGGGTGTCCTTATTTTAAGTGAAATGGCTGGTGCTGCTCAGGAATTGGGGGAGGCGGTTATAGTGAACCCAAACGATACAAATGAAATTGTTGATGCCCTTGAGATTGCTTTAAATATGCAAGAGAAGGAGCAAGTTAAAAGAAATAGAACAATGATAGGTAGATTGAGACGATACGACATAATTAAATGGGCGGTGGATTTCATGGGAGCCTTAGATGAGGTCGAAAAGTTGCAGGAGAGACTCTTCATGAGGCTTTTAAATTTAAACATAAAAAGAAAAATTATAGAGAGTTATAGAAAATCAAATAATAGGGTTTTGATTTTAGATTACGACGGAACACTTGTAAATTTTTCTTCAAGTCCCGAAGAGGCAAGGCCCGATAGGGAGCTTTTAGAGATATTAGAAAAATTGTCCTCTGATAAGAGGAATAGTGTTGTAATCATAAGCGGGAGAAGTAAGGATACACTTAGCGAATGGTTCGATAATTTAAACATTGGCATAATAGCTGAACATGGCGCATGGATTAAATGCGTTGGTCGCGATTGGCAGACAATAGAACCTTTAACGAGCGAGTGGAAAAGTGTAATAAAACCAATATTGGAACTTTACGAGGACAGAACGCCAGGCTCCTTTATTGAAGAGAAGGAATTTTCACTTGTTTGGCACTATAGAAGAGCGGACAGTAAGTTGGCAGCTCTCAGGGCAATGGAATTGAAGAATACATTATTGGAGTATGTTACAAATTTGGGATTAGAGGTTATGGATGGAAATAAAATACTGGAAGTGAAGGACGCAGGTGTAGATAAGGGGAGGGCTGCACTAAAGTGGTTGGCTAATATTGATACTAATTTTGTCTTAGCTATAGGCGATGATTATACAGACGAGAATGTTTTTGAGGCATTGCCTGAGAGTGCTTACACAATAAAGGTTGGTTTGGGTTTTTCAAAGGCTAAATACAATGTTATATCCGTAGAAGATGTTAGGAGTTTGTTAAAAGAGTTGATCAGTGGGAGGGTGACAGAGTGATTAGCAATCCTTTTGTTGTTAAAGACTGTGCACTAATACAGATAGCAACTGGTGTAAAGGTTCAAACCCTTAGAGAATTAAAAAAGGAACTATTAACGATAGACGAAGATAGTATCTACTACCACTTTTGGGGCAGTTTACTCACGCCGAGGTTTAGAGAACCAGAATTTGGAAACGATTTTGCTTCGTGGGCATTTCATGCCTTACACGATAGAAGTTTGGCCGAAAGATTGTCTGTTATTGATCCGTTGCAGTACAGTGATATACAAAGTTTACGATTAGCTTTGTTAGATGTTATTGATGAAAGGTTGGACGAGGTTGAAGTTGTGCCCTTTTCATCTTCAGATCAGCAGTTTAATTTTGTCAAGTGTCAGATTGTTGTTTTCAACACTCAAAAGTTAATTGATAAACCAGAAGAATTGGGAGAAGCCATCATGAGCTTTTCCTCTGGTAGTATTTTTTATCATTTCATTGACGCCAGAAGGCGAACAAAAGGAAATATTGATGATTTTAGGGCATGGCTTAAGATGTTTGGCGATAGATATAAGAAATTATCTACTTTAATATCACAAATAGACCCGTATTTCACTACTCTTTTGGAATTGAGGGAGTTACTCGCTCAAACATTTAACGATTATTTTAAGATGAGGAATAGAGAATGATAAGCTTAGAATCATATAGGGATATAGTTGGTGATGATGTTATTTCGTATTTGCATCAATTGGCCGATCTTTTAAGAGGGAGGCGAGTTGTTCATGTTAACTCAACCAAAGTGGGAGGTGGTGTCGCAGAAATTTTGCAAAGACTTGTTCCGTTAATGCAACAACTTGGCATAGATGCGGATTGGAAGGTGATTAAAGGTAATGACGATTTCTTTAAATTTACAAAAAGTATGCATAACGCTCTTCAGGGGAATCGTTTGCATATACCAAAACCTTTGTTTGAGAATTATGAAGAAACAAACAGAGAAAATGCAGAGTTGTTGAAGGATGAATTAAAGGAAGCTGACATAGTTTTCATACATGATCCCCAGCCCGCTTCATTGATTGATTTTTTTCCAAAGAGAAAAGGTAAATGGATATGGCGTTGTCATATTGATATTAGCAAACCGCAGAGGAGTATCTGGAAATATCTAAGACAGTATGTGGTTAAATATGATGCAAGTATTTTCTCCACGGTAAGCTTTGCTCAACCTATACCGCACCCTCTATACATAATTCCCCCCAGTATTGACCCATTGAGTGATAAGAACAGAGAGTTGGATGATGAGTATGTTTTGAGAACCTACAAGGAGTTTGGTATAAATGTAGATTCTCCAATTATATTGCAAATATCCCGTTTTGATAGATTCAAGGATCCAATAGGTGTGATTTATGCATATAAGCTTCTGAAAAAACCTGTTCCTGCTTTGCAACTTGTGCTTGCTGGTGGTATGGCAGATGACGATCCGGAGGGGCAGATTGTTTATAATGAGGTAAGGAGCGTGGCTGAGGAAGATAAGGATATTCACATTCTACTATTGCCGCCCGAAGCCAATTTGACGGTTAATGCGCTTCAGAGGGGTGCTGATATTATACTTCAGAAGTCTATCAAGGAAGGCTTTGGTTTAACTGTCACGGAGGCTATGTGGAAGGCAAAGCCTGTCATAGGTGGTAATGTTGGAGGGATAAAAATACAGATAACAGACCACCATACAGGCTTTTTGGTTGATACGCCTGAAGGAGCTGCCCTCCGTATAAGATATTTATTATACCATAAATTTAAAAAAGAGGAAATGGGTAGAAAGGCTAAGGAATTTGTAAGGAGAAATTTTCTTATTACTCGTCACTTGAGGGATTACCTTACATTAATGATTAGCCTTTTATATTTCGCCAAAGATCGTATAGAATTGTGAATTTGTAAATAAAAAACCCCGCAACACGACCGTATTGCGGGGAGGGTGCATGAGCGTTAATTTTAATACATACCGCCGCCGGCAGCACCAGCACCAGCCATCATTCTGTCTTCTTTTTCTTTTTCCTTTGGATCATCTGTAATCAAGCATTCGGTTGTAAGCATTAATCCAGCAACTGAAGCTGCATTCTGGATTGCGGTTCTCTCTACTTTTGTTGGATCGATTATACCTTTTTCAAACATATTTACAAATTCGCCGTTCCTTGCGTCAAACCCGTAAGATACATCGCTGTTTTCTTTAATCTTGTTGATGATTATTGAACCTTCAAATCCAGCGTTGCTTGAAATAACCTTTGATGGTTCTTCTAATACTTTCTTTATTATTCTTATGCCGATACCCTGATCTTCATTTTCGCCATTCAAATCCTCAAGAGCTTTTTGGCATCTTAATAGTGATACGCCACCGCCAGGAACAATGCCTTCCTCAACAGCTGCTTTTGTAGCGTTCAATGCATCTTCAACCCTTGCTTTTTTCTCTTTCATCTCTGTCTCTGTTGCAGCTCCGACTTTGATGATTGCTACACCGCCAGCAAGTTTTGCCATTCTCTCTCTTAATTTCTCTTTGTCATACTCGCTTGTAGATTGCTCAATCTGAGCCTGTATTTGTTTAATTCTTGCTTGTATTTCGTCTTTTGAGCCCATACCATCAACAATCGTTGTGTTCTCTTTATCAACGATTATTTTTTTGGCTCTTCCCAAAACGTCCAAATCTACGGAGTCAAACTTCATTCCTGTTTCTTCGCTAATTACCTGCCCACCAGTTAGAATAGCTATATCTCTAAGCATCTCTTTTCTTCTGTCGCCGAAACCTGGTGCTTTAACTGCGCAGCACTGCAGAGTTCCTCTTAGTTTGTTGACAACAAGTGTTGCTAGGGCTTCACCCTCAACCTCTTCTGCGATTACTAAGAATGGCCTGCCGGTCTTTGCTATTTTTTCTACAATAGGTAAGAACTCTGTCATGGAGCTTACTTTCTTGTCTGTGATTACGATAAATGCATCCTCAAGCTCAGCTATCATTTTGTCTGTGTTGGTAACGAAGTAAGGAGACAGATAACCCCTATCAAATCTCATACCTTCAACAACTTCATGTGTTGTCTCTGTTCCTTTTGCCTCTTCAACTGTTATTACTCCGTTTTTACCTACTTTATCCATAACTTCGGCGATTATCTCGCCTATTTCTTTGTCGTTATTTGCAGAGATTGTACCTACCTCAGCAACCTGCTTTTTCTCAGTTACCTCTTTGGATATCTTTTTGAGCTCTTCAACAACCTTTTCTACGGCTTTATCAATTCCTCTCTTTATCTCGATTGGGTTTGCACCGGCCGTTACGTTCCTTAAACCTTCTCTGTATATTGCTCTTGCCAATACTGTTGCTGTTGTTGTACCATCACCTGCTACATCACTTGTTTTGGATGCAACCTCTTTAACTAACTGTGCCCCCATATTTTCATAAGGGTCCTTGAGCTCCACTTCCCTTGCTACAGTAACACCATCTTTAGTAATTGTTGGACTGCCGAATCTTCTGTCTATGACTACATTTCTTCCCCTTGGCCCCATTGTAACTGCAACTGCATCGGCTAATTTATTCACGCCTTTTAAGATTGCCTCTCTTGCACTATCACTAAACTCTAAAATTTTTGCTGTCATCCTATCACCCCCTTATTTTAATTAACAAATTTACCCAAAATTTCATCTTCTTTTAGAATTACATACTTCTTGTCGTCAATTTTGATTTCATTGCCTGCATACTTTTCAAAAGCTACAATATCACCTTTTTCTACTTTCTCTACATCTTCTCCAATCTCTACTACCACGCCCTGCTGTGGTTTTTCTTTTGCAGTGTCCGGAATGATGATTCCGCTTTCTGTTTTCTGTTCTAAATCCTGTGGTTCTACTAAAACCCTGTCCATTAAAGGCTTGAATGCCATTTTCACACCTCCTTTTAATTTTTGTTAGCACTCATTGCTCTCGAGTGCTAACAATACTCCTTTTTATTTAATTTTCAAGTCAATATATTACGAAATATCAAAAAATACATGATAATAAATGAAAATAACACCAGTTTTCTAATGTATTCTTTTAAATTTAAAAATTTGCACATTTAGCATGATTTTAGTAAAAATTTGACAAAGATAGAGCGTTGTGGTAATAAGATGTTGCTGTAAATTTAGGTAGAAGGGGGTTTGGTAAGTGGCTAATCACAAGTCTGCAGTGAAAAGGGCAAGACAAAATAAGAAGAGATATATGAGAAACAAAGCTTACAGGACAAGACTTAAGAACGTTTTAAAGAAAACAAGAATGATGATAGAAACAGAAACGGATAAGGCAGCATTAGAAGCACAACTCAAAAATGCAGAGAGGACAATAAGAAAGATTTGCTCCAAAGGCATAATCCATGAAAATAAAGCCTCACGTTTGGTTTCTCGCCTTTATAAGAGATATTACAAAAAAGTTGCGCAGGTCTCTTGAAATTTGAGGTCTTGCGCCTCTTACTGTTTTTAAGCTTTAAATAAACTGCTTATTTTTCCAAAAAGGCCAGTTTTTTTGTTTAAATCTATAAACTCGAAGAATTTATCCTTATCCAAGACCAACACTACGCTATCTTCCAATATCACTCCTATATCTAAGAACTTTTTGGCTTTCTCTTTTTCTATTCTGTCGCCATTAAAAACTATTGTTGGATCAACAATGACCATGTTTTCTTGAATTTTGAAGCCCTCTCTTTTTGTTTGGAATAGGTTTTTCCACATGAAACTTCCCCTGTGATAGTAGTCGAGCAATGGTTTATTTATGAAGTAATCTGGTTTTTCCATTTTTGGTATTTTGAAATATTCTTCAAATATTTTTCTGGTTAAGCTCAGATAATCTCCATTTTTGACGACATTTTCTTCGTTTTTAATCTGTTGTGAAAATCTAAATGAAAAGTCTTTGAATAAGGAATCATCAATTCCCTCTATAACTTTGCTAAAATAATCGTCTGTTTGGGATTTCTTAGTTTTATCAAAGGGCTTGTTGATTTGTAAGTAGTAGATTCTTCTGATTATTTGCATGTTTGCGTTGAATTCTGTATTTGTTGTTGCTATCAAGCATGGGTGCTTTCCGCTTAATGAATTTGTTATGCTCTTTACAAAGCTTTCGCCTTTTGTTGCTGAGGCAGATGAGCTTGTGAAGTAATCCTTCGTTATCTCATCTATTAAAATGGGAAAGATATTCTCTGAAAAGAAATAGTCTCTAATATTTGCCGGTTTTATGTCGGTGTTGTAGTGAAAATACCTACCCTGCGTGCCCAATAATCTGCTGATGAACTCAAGTAGATGGGTTTTTCCTGTCCAGGCTTGACCGGCAATTATTAAAAATGGTGGTATATCAGACAGTGCTGTATCTCTTCCTTTGTTCTTTGCATGTATCTGTCTGATTTTCCATATAAATGGGGAACTGAAAGCATAAAGTATTGCCTCAAAGACCCTCTGCTTGGAATACAATTTTTTAGCGCCAATGGTGAATTTTTCGTATGCTTCAACAAACATATTTATTTTCTTTATGAAAGTTGTTATCGTTTCTTCATCGATAGGTTTTGAATACTGCTCGAAGGAGTCTGTTTCACTATTTCCTATATAAAGAATGTCGTCTGTCTCATTGTATACTATTTCTCTTCTTAGGTCTAACTCATCAGATTTCCTGCTAAGCCGCGTTATCTTAACTGATATGAGCTGCTGCTTTTTGGGTATTTCTTTGGGTGAAACCAGCAAAACACCCTTTTTAGTTCTTTTAGTTAGGGTGTTTATTATGTCTTTGCTGTTTGTTAGGTATTCTTTCTTGTATTCCACCATATCTGTTTCTACATTGCTTTCGTTCATCAATTCCTCTAATGCATGGGATGAGACGCCCGCGATGCTCAATTTGTTTAAATTTTCTTTTATTAACTGACCTTACGCACCCTTCAGTTTCTGCAGTTCTTCAAAGGCAATCTGATTGGCTCTAAAGAGCAACTTAGCCCTGAGTGCAAAATGGTTCAAATGATGTTTGATTTTTAGGCATTCC
>JALVTR010000147.1 GCA_027035885.1 Desulfurellales bacterium | reverse complement strand
GCATTTAACATTGAAGGAAAGTTTAGATTGTCTAAAAAACTGATGTTTGCTGGTGGCTTTGATTTTGTGTCCTTTAAAAACAAAAATTCATCGGATTCTTTATTTCTCAAGAACGAGGTAAAGAACGTGAGAACAGGTTTCATAATGCTTGAAATAAATACCACAAAGTTGACTAAGCTATTTATAGAATTCAGGAAGATAGAAACCAAATATGCAATCTCATTAGGAAAGTTCACTGAAACAGATGGAGATCAATTTTGGGCTGGGTATAGATATTACTTTTAAGGGGGTTATGATGATAGGAAAGAACAAAGTTTTTATGATCTTTGTGTTAACGTTCTATTTGATATCGTTTAGCTCTTTAAAAGCTTTTGGTTATTCAAATAGTGCACTTAATGATAACAAAATCAAGGTCAAAGAACAGGTTAAAAAGTATGCGGTTCTATTTCCGATGGCCTTACCATTTTTATTCATAATAAATGCCCAAAAAAACATTGTAGCTTATCCCGGTTTTGGTGTCAAAAGTATTCCTTATTTTTCCGGTAATTTAATATTAAAGAAGGAACCTGATTTTATAAAGAGAACTACCGATATTGGATACCCTATGGAGCCAAATATGGAAGAAATAGTAAAGTTGCACCCAGATTTTGTAGTGGATAGCTCCTTTGCTAAATTAACTAACAGAAGATTGAAAGACTTGGGCATCCGAATAGTGACGTTTTCAGGGAGTTTTGGAAATATAGATGATTTGTTAGATGGAGTTTTGAGATTGGGGAAATACACCGGTCATTTACATTCTGCAAAAATGTTTGTTAACTATTACAAAAGCGTATTGAGGGTTGTGAAGGCTAAACTTTACAGACAGAAAAAACACCCAAAGGTGCTTTTTCTAAGTTTTGAAGGTCCAAGTGGCAATAGACTAACTGCAGGTGGCAGGTTCGATACTTTAGTCAATGATATGATAAAAAATGCAGGATGTGTAAGTGTTTCAAAAAACGTGAAGGGAATGTTTGGAATGATATCGATTGAGGATATTCTTAAATGGAATCCGGATTTTATAATTTTGGGCAGAGGTGGGAATCCCAAGGAAATATATAGGAATAGCTTGTTAAGGAGTGTAGAAGCTGTTAAAGAAAAAAGAGTTTTTAAGGTTCCTATAGACGGTGAGAAGTATTCTAATTGGTTTGCACCTGAAAAATCTTGTTTAGGCCTACTTTGGCTTGCAAAGGTTACACATCCTAACTTATTTAAGAATGTGAATCTATGGCAGTATGCGGAATACTACTATAAGTCTTTTTGGGGTTTAGATATTAAAGAAATGAAAATAGAAGGTTACATTCCGTGAGTAGAAGTTTCATTTTGTTGTTTGCTGTGCTCTTATTAGTTTCATTTGCTTCCCTATTTATAGGGAGCTGTAATATACCGATCTACGAAGTATTAAAAAGTTTAGTATCAAACAATATAAATGCAACATATAAAACAATTGTAGTGGATTTGAGATTACCCAGAATAATTTTTTCAATCATTGTAGGGAGCGGTTTGAGTGTTGCTGGTGCATCTTATCAAACAATTTTTAGAAACCCGTTAGTTTCACCTGATATTTTAGGGGTTGCCAACGGGGCAGCACTTGGAGCAGCAGTGGGAATATTACTTAACTTTAGCTACTACTTGCTTATTCTTTCCTCGTTTACATTTGGAATGTTGGCAGTTTTTTTAGCACTTTCTATATCCAAAAGAAATGGAAAAGAATCTATTTTGGGGTTGATCGTATCTGGGATTGTCGTAGGCGCATTTTTTACCTCTTTAGTTGGAATAGCGAAATACTTGGCAGACACAAACAACCAACTACCACAAATAATATTTTGGCTTTTGGGAAGTTTCTCGTTTGTTACATGGAATATATGGCCTATAATGATTGTTATATCGGCTTGTATCCTGGTCATTTATCTTATGAGATGGCAGTTGAATATAGCCTCATTAGATGAAGAAAGTGCCGTTACACTCGGAGTAAACTTAAGACTCATAAGGTTAATAGTGATATCATTATCTACGATAATAACAGCGGCAAGTGTTAGTGTTGTGGGTATAGTAGGATGGATTGGTCTTGTAGTTCCACATCTTGCACGACTACTTACAGGAAGCGACAACGTTAGGGTTATACCAGCTACCATACTTGTAGGAGGCATACTATTGCTCTTATCTGACGATTTAGCAAGAAACATAATAAGTGGTGAGATACCTATAAGCATAATCACGTCACTGTTAGGAACACCCATATTTATTTATATCTACAAAAATCGGAGAATAAAAATATGAGCGTGCTTAGTGTGGAAAATTTATGTTTTAGCTACTCAGACATGGATGTTTTAAAAAATATATCATTCAATGTAACAGATGGGGAGATTCTGGTGGTTTTGGGTCAGAATGGATCTGGCAAGACTACGCTTTTAAAATGTGTTGTTGGTATTCTAAACCCGAACAAAGGTAAGGTTAAAATTGATAATTTAGAAATTGCGAATCTTACTTTAAGGGAAAGAGCTAAGTTTATTTCCTATTTACCGCAGGAAGATGCAATGAACTTCTCATATAGGGTTATAGATGTGGTTTTAATGGGTAGAGCTCCTTACATCTCAATTATTGGAAAACCCACTTTTACCGATATGAGGTTTGCAATGAAGTCCTTAGAAATGCTTAATGTAAGACATTTAGCCACAAAAATCTACTCATCCTTAAGCGGAGGAGAAAAAAAGTTGGTATCACTTGCAAGAGTCTTAGTCCAAAAGGCACAAATACTGGTATTAGATGAACCAACTAACCATTTGGATTTTAAAAATCAATACATGTTTCTCAAAAGGATAAGAGACATTGTAAAGAGTGAGAATATTTGTGCCGTGGTGAGCCTACACAATCCAAATTTGGCGAGCTTTTTGGCGGATAAAATCCTCATGCTTAAAAATGGGAAAGTGATTGGCTATGGTAGGACTAAAGAGATGCTAACAGAAAACATATTGTCAAATTTGTATGACACGGATGTTCTTGTAAAAACTCAAGGCAAAATTAGCATGGTAATGCCACAGATTTTGTAGGTAAAATGAAGAAAAAAAGAGAGATACCGTTTATCTTTGTAGCCGAAGAGATATTCAGACCGATTTATCCAGCTATAGCGAGGGACATTATAAGAACTACTAATATTAGAGAAGGGGTTTGTCTCGAAATAGGATCAGGAACTGCTGCTTTGTCTCGAAGCTTGGCAAGGATAGCAAACTTAAGGATAGTAGCGTTAGACGCTTCCAGAAGTGTATGTAAAATAAGCAAGCGCTACATAAAGGATGATAAGCTCGAAATTGCTGTGGTTAACGGGGAAGTAGAAAATTTACCATTCGATTCATCTTCTATAAACTTGGTTGTGAGCAGAGGTTCCATTTTCTTCTGGAGAAATAAGGTTAAAGCTCTCTTGGAAATAATCAGAGTTTTAAAGTCAGGAGGAATAGCTTATATAGGCGGTGGTTTTGGAAATGCAAAGTTAAAAAGGTACATAGAAAAAAGGATGAAACAAATAAAACCAACATGGCGTGTTGACAATAGAAAGAGAATGCAAAAGGTTAACTTTGATGCTATTTGTTCTATGGTAGAAAATCAGGGTGTGAAAAGCTGTAGGATAGTTAGAAGGACTGGTATATGGATGCTTGTGAAAAAATGAAGCAGTGAGGAGTAGTTAGATGCAGTGCAATGTTTGTGAACTGAGATGCAATATCATTGGCGAAAGAGGAAGCCGTTGCAATATGTATAAATGCGAAAGCAACGAGATAGTTGAGAAATTCCCAGATAGTTTTCTGTTCTTCTTTCCAATAAACATCGAGACGCATCCTATGCTCCACTTTTACCCTAATAACAAATTTCTTCAGATAGGTACATTGGGGTGCAATTTTAAATGTAAGGGGTGTGTCTCGGAGGTGCTAACGAGAAACACGCTTCATTTATCCAAATTGCTTGTAAAGATGGAACCAGAACAATTGGTTAAGAAAGCCAGAGGTGAAGGTTGCATAGGTATAAGCTTTGGAATAAATGACCCTGTAGTTTCATATTTTTCTTTTAAAAAACTGGCTAAAGTAGCAAAGAAAAATGGCTTGCTCGTGGGTTTCTCAAGTAACCTGTATTTTACAGAGGAGGCTCTGAATGAATTAATACCATATATTGATTTTGTAAATGTTGGAGTTAAGGGCTTTAGTGATGATATTTACAGAGAAATATGCAGGGTTCCAATTGCTCAACCCGTTTTCCGCAACATCGAGATACTTATAAAAAATAAGGTTCATGTGGAGGTATCCGTTCCTTATGTTAAAGGTAAGGAAAAAGAGGTATTGAACGTTGCCAAATTTATAGGGAATCTATCTAAAGATATTCCGTTGCAAATTATGAGGTTTATACCTTTGGGAGAAGCCGAACTGGAC
>JALVTR010000146.1 GCA_027035885.1 Desulfurellales bacterium | reverse complement strand
CACAGATTATTGATGGCCCAATATCTGCTGAGGTTCTGTCTACGAACAGCGAGGGTATGATTCAAGAAGCGCTAAAGCTGTCTGAGATCCATGAGAATATTGTTATAAAGATACCAATGACAAAGGATGGTATCAAAGCTACCCATGTTCTTGCAAATAAGGGAATGAAAGTAAATATGACGCTTGTCTTTTCTCCATCTCAAGCACTCCTTGCCGCAAAGGCTGGCGCAAGGTATTTAAGTCCCTTTGTCGGTAGGCTGGACGACATTTCCCACGATGGTATGTGGCTTGTGTCTACGACGCGTGAAATCTTAGATAACTATGATTTTGATTGCGAAATTATTGTTGCTAGCGTCAGACATCCTTTACACGTTGTTGAAGCTGCACGCATGGGTGCCGATATTGCGACAATTCCTCCAGATGTTATGGAAAAGATGTTTAAGCATCCGTTAACGGATATCGGCCTTGAGAAATTTTTGAATGATTGGAAAAATACCTTTGAAAAATAGGATGATTGTTGTTGCGACAAATAACGAGCATAAGTTAAGAGAGATCAGAGAGATATTGGAGAGATTTGAAATTCTTCCGGCTAAGGAGTTTGTTGAGGATTTCAACCCAGAAGAAATAGGCAACAGTTTTTGTGAAAATGCGCTTATCAAGGCAAAAGAACTTAAAAAATATATCGAATATCCGATTTTGGCAGATGATTCTGGACTTGAGGTGTTTAGTTTAGGTGGTGAACCTGGTATTTATTCCTCCCGTTATTCTATTGAAGGTACAGATCAAGCAAATGTTGAGAAATTGCTAAATAGGTTAAAAGGTAAAAAAGATAAATCTGCACGTTTTGTTTGCTGTATGACTTTGATTGTTGGTGAAAGGGTTATTAAAAGGGAAGGCTACGTTTATGGTAGAATTATAGATCAACCAAGGGGTGAAAATGGGTTTGGCTATGATCCTGTGTTTATTCCCGATGGTTTTAAAGTTACATTTGCTGAGATGATTCCTTTAGAAAAAAATAAACTCTCTCACAGGAGAAAGGCTTTAGAGAAGATAAGGATTGAATTGGAGGCTTTGGATGTCTAAATTTCTGTTGGTTGTTTTATTAATCTCTATTTTGAGTTTTAACTCCTATGCTGTAAACACAAAGCAGTATATCGAAAAGAAGAATTTGCCTGTCCATATAACGGCAGATAGGTTGACTGCATTTGATAAAAAGGGGATATATATTTTTGATGGCAATGTTGTTGCAAAAAGAGGGGATATTACGCTGAAGGCTGACAGGATGAAGGTTATCAAAAACTTAAAAACTGGCCAAATAAGCAAAGTCATCTGTACAGGAAATGTAGTTATAACAAAGGAAGACAAAAAAGCAACAGGGGATAAGGCAATCTATGAGGCAAACAGAGGCATAGTGACTTTAATTGGCAATGCCAAAGTGGTATCTGATAAAAATAACATAGAAGCATACAGAATTGTTTACTACTTAAATAAGGATTATGTAGTTTCCCAAGCTGACAATAAGACAAAGAGGGTAGAGGTAACGATATATCCGAACAAGAAGGGGAAAAAGTGATGGTTAAAACGAGATTTGCTCCCTCTCCTACAGGATATTTACATATAGGAGGATTGAGAACAGCCATATTCAACTACCTTTTTGCCAAAGCCAACGGCGGTGAGTTTATTTTAAGGATTGAGGATACAGATAGAGAAAGGTCGAAGGACGAATATATGCAAGCGATTTTAGAAAGTTTGAAGTGGTGTGGCCTTGAGTGGAATGATATATGTTTTCAAAGCAAGAGGAACGAAATCTATGAAAGATATATGAATAAACTAATCGAAGAAGGCAAGGCGTACAGATGCTATTGCTCCAAAGAAAGGCTTGAACAATTAAAAAAAGAGCAGTTGACAAGAGGGGAAAATCCCCATTACGACGGTCATTGCAGGAATTTAAAGGAGTATCCTTTGGATAAGTCGCACGTTGTTAGGATAAAGTTGCCAGAGGAGCACATAGACTTTCACGACTATGTTCATGGTGATTTGCACTTTTCTTATAAAGAGTTTGATGATTTTATCATAAGGCGATCAGATGGATCTTTCATGTATAATTTTACGAATGTTATTGATGATATTGAGTGTGGTGTTACTCATGTGATAAGGGGTGATGATCATTTAACAAACACTGCAAAACAGGTTGTTCTGTACAGGTTGTTGGGTAAAAAGCTACCTGAGTATGCGCATGTTCCAATGATTTTGGGGGAGGATAAGGCGAGGCTTTCGAAAAGGCATGGAGCAAAGAGTGTTTTAGAATATAGGAAAATGGGAATTTTGCCTGTTGCACTTGTGAACTACATGCTTAGGTTAGGATTTTCCTATGGGGACAAGGAGATTTTCACGTGGGAGGAAATGATTAAACATTTTTCCTTGGATAGACTCAACAAGTCTTCAGCCGTATTTAATTCAGATAAGCTTATCTGGGTGAACTCAGAGCATATGAAAATGGTGACTCCTAAAGATATACTTGATTATCTAAAGGATTTTCTTGATGAGAAATGTTTAAAATTTTCTGATGATTATTTAATCGAAGCGATAAAGACAAGGCAGACAAAGGCTCAAACGTTGGTTGAGCTTGCAGATGAGATTAGGTTTTACTGTGTGGAACCTATAGAATACGAGGAGAAGGGTATAAAAAAATACCTGAAAAGTGGCGTTAGAGAACCACTTGAATATCTGTATAAAAAACTTGAGAAGTCAGATTTCTCTAATGAGGATGACTTAAAGAAGGTATTTGATGATACAATGGAAAGGTTTGGTTTGAAGATGGTTAAATTGGCCCAGCCCGTGAGAATTGCTTTAACTGGTAGGACAATCGGTCCTGGAATTTATGAAATGCTCGTTGTTTTAGGCAAAGATGAGAGTTTAAAGAGATTTAGAAAATTGCTTGATGTTGTTTATTCAGGCTAAAGAAACCTTTAGGGTATACAAAGAAAAACACGTCTTTCTATGGAGTGCATTTTTAACATACCTAACAATGTTAAACATTGTTCCTTTTTTATATACGGTTGTTTTTATCCTATCTAAAGTTCCATTCGTAAAAGAGAAAGTGCCATATATTAAATCCATGATTGTAAAAATCATTCCTGCATATTCTGAGCGAATTTTGCATTATTTTGATATCTTTTTGAAGAATCTCTCTAGCATGGAACTTTTGAACTCAATTATATTTTCACTCTCCATGATAGGCTTGATTTTGGGTTTTATGAAGGCAATAAATGATATACTTTCATCATCAAAGAGATTTAACATTCTGAAAGATATTTTTTTCTTTTTGTTAAACCTCGTTGCTGTTGCCGTAATTATTTCCATAGCTTTAGCCTTAAAGATAGTGATTCCGTATTTTGCACCCCATATTGCAGATCGTGCTTACGTAAAGATTTTGCCCTTTATCATATGGTTTATAATGCTTTCCTCACTATTTTATGTTTCGAAGCCAAAAGAGGTAAAGTTTAAGAATGTTATAGTTAGTGCTTTTATTACAACTATAAATGTGTTTCTGCTAAAATTTGGTATGGGAATATATTTTTCTATTTTTTCCTATAATAAAATCTATGGAGCTGTTGCTATTGTTCCTTCCGTTCTTTTGTGGCTGTTTCTGCTTTGGAATGTGATATTGCTTGGTGCTATATTGGAAAAAACTTTAAAAATTTAAGTAAAAGGTTTATTATTTGGAAAACGTTTTTAGGGGGTGCTTATGAAAAGGATGATTTTAAAAAGGCAACTATACATAATTTTTGGTTTGATTTTTCTTTTTGGTTCAACAGTTTTTGCTGCTTGTTTGCCAGACATTAAAGATGTCGCTAAAAAAGCATTACCCGCAGTTGTGAATATCAGTACAACTCAGGCCGTTGAAGCACCTGCCAACCCTTTTTTTAATTTTAGCCCCAATGACCCTTTCCAGCAGTTTTTCAATCAGTTTTTTAACAATTTTCCTGTAAAAAGAAAGATTCATGCTTTAGGTTCTGGCTTTATTATCTCAAAAGATGGCTATATATTGACAAATTACCATGTTATAAAGCGGGCTTCTGTGATTAGAGTTACTCTACTTGAGAATCAGGATATTTACACAGCAAAGGTTATTGGTGTAGACCCAAAAGCAGATATAGCCTTGATAAAAATAAACCCAAAAGAACCGTTACCCACTCTTCCTTTAGGCAATTCAGATGCCATTCAAGTAGGAGATTGGGTGGTTGCGGTTGGCAACCCATTTGGTTTAAATGGCACAGTGACCGCTGGAATAATTAGTGCAAAGGGGAGGGTAATTGGAGAAGGGCCATTTGATCACTTTTTACAGACCGATGCTGCAATAAATCCTGGAAACTCTGGAGGCCCTCTACTTGATTTAAAGGGTGAGGTTGTGGGGATAAACACAGCTATTGTTGAGGGTGGCCAAGGAATAGGATTTGCAATCCCAATTAATATGGTTAAAGCAGAGCTCCCGTATTTAATGAAAGGTCAAAGGGTTAAAAGAGGATACTTGGGAGTAATGATTGAGAATTTAACGCCTGATGCTGCACA
>JALVTR010000145.1 GCA_027035885.1 Desulfurellales bacterium | reverse complement strand
ACACGTATATTTCGTAATCATCCTTAGAAAGGATTCCAGCCCAGGTATCAAACAATTGTATAGCGTCGCATCCCGCTTCAAGTTGTTTGTTTAGGTAGTCAATAGTCAAATTAGTTATTTTATCTGCAATTTCAAAATATTCTTCTTCGTTGTTTTTCATAAATGTTCTCAGCTTTGAAAAGTCGTTTCCGCCGAAGACATAACACAATAGGGTAAAGGGTGAGGCGGCAAAACCAAGCAGCGCTGTATCCTTTTCCTTCCTTCTAACTATCCTTATGGCGTCGAAAACGAAGGAAATTCTATCCAAATCGCCTGTGTGTGGAATGTTTTTTAAGTCAAATGTTACATGTGGCTGAGTGTCATCGTTGTAATTTAATTCTGCACCAAATGCAATTAAAGGTATTAATATGTCGCTAAAAAGGATTAATGCGTCCACACCTATAGATTTGGGTAGAAGTGTTACTCTTGCTGCCAAATCCTCGCTTTTGCACATAGTAAGAAAATCGTACTTTTCACGCAAAGCCTTATATTCTTTTAAAAACCTACCAGCCTGTCTCATAAACCAAACAGGCGTGTATTGGCTTTTTTTACCCTTTAGAGTTTCTAAAAAGATTTCTCTTTTATTTTGCATCGTACCAGTTATCCGCAATTTTTGTATTTGCCTTTAGAGGGACTTCAAAATTCACAACATTTTCCATTGTTTCTTTAACAATCTTTGCGATCTCTTCAGCTATATTCTCTCTTGCTTCAATCAACAGTTCATCGTGAACCTGAAGAACTATGTATGCATCGAAGTCTTTTAGCTTCTCATACAGCCTTACCATTGCGATTTTTATGATATCTGCTGCTGTTCCTTGAATTGTAGCATTTACAGCTGCTCGTTTTTCAAACTCCGCAAGCCGTTTATTTGAACTGTTTATGTTAAAAAAGTATCTGCGCCTGTTAAAGTATGTTTTGACATAGCCGTTTTCTGTGGCTTTGTTTATTGTTTCTTCTATGTAATCTTTTACACGAGAGAATCGTTTGAAATATGTGTCTATGGTTTGCTTTGCCTTATCTTTGCTTATGCTGAGTGTCTTTGCGAGTGATACGTATCCCATTCCGTAAAGTATTCCAAAGTTTATCGTTTTTGCTGTTCTTCTTAGGTTATGATCCACCATTTGCGGATGCACACCAAATAGCCTAACGGCAGTTTGTGTGTGTATGTCCTCATCATTTTTAAATATATTTATCAACGTTTCATCTTTAGAAAGTTCCGCTAATACTCTCAATTCAATCTGTGAGTAATCTGAGCATATCAGTTTATAACCCTTTTCAGATACGACGGATTTTCTTATACTCGAGTGAAACTCATCGTCTCCGGCAGGTAGGTTTTGGAGATTCGGATTTGAAGAGGAAAGTCTGCCGGTCGCTGTGAGTGTTTGATTGAACGTTGTGTGGATTCTGTTGTTTTTGTCCACTTTTTCTAAAAATGGATTTATGTACGTTGAAATCACTTTCATTATGGTCCTGTAAAGTATAATCAAATCTGCGATCTCGTGTTTTTGCGATAGCTGCATCAGGCTTTCTGAATCTGTTGAGTAGCCAGTTTTTGTTTTCTTCAAAGGTTTTATACCCAATTTATCAAACAAGATTTTTTGCAGTTCCTTTGTTGAGTTAATGTTAAAACGCTCTCCAGCAAGTGTATAGATTTTCATTTCAATGGCATCAAGTTTATTTTCTAACTCATTTTTGAAACCAATCAAACTGTCAGTGTCTATTTTTATACCGCGCTTCTCCATAGAAACGAGCACTTGACTCAACGGCGTTTCAACTTCCGTTAGTAAGAATTCGAGCTCATGCTCTTCAATAGTTTTCTTTATCCTACTGATTGATGTTGCTATTTTTTCTCCAATAGTTCCCAATTTCACTATATTTATAAACGTAGAATCGTCTATGCTTTCAAAACATGAATCTATGTTACCTTTACTGTCAGGATTTATAAGGTAACACGCCAATTTCACATCAAAGGGCTGTTTTTCAAACCTAAATCCTTTACTTAAAAGGTTTTTGAGGTTGTAAACGACGTAGTTTTCGTTGGATGAAAAAAGTGCTGGTTCAATATGTTTTAGTTGACCATCTTTAAAAAGAAGAGCACCACCACTTTGGGCTATTATTACTGGCGTTTTGACGGTATTTGTTATATCACTTTTGCCTTTCTCTTTCGGGATAAAGTCCATTAGCGATTTAAAGCCAAATTTTAGAAATATTTCCTTAATTTTTCCAAAGTCTGTCTCTTTCTTTTTCAAACTTTCCAAATTTATTTCGATGGGTGAATCTCTATCCACTGTTGTAAGTTTTATATAATCCTCGAGGTTCTTTTCTTCTTCCAAAGCTTTTTTGATTTTGGGCTTAAGCTTATCTAAATTCTTTAGAATACCATTAATGGACTTGAATTCGTTTAAGAGCTGTGTAGCTGTTTTTGGGCCGATGGATTTAACGCCTGGGATGTTGTCTATGCTATCGCCCACTAAGGCAAGGTAATCTGGAACTTGTTCTGGATAGATACCCAATTTCTCATAGACCTTGTTTCTATCGTAGGAGACCTTCTTTGTTGGATCGAAGATTACAACGTTGTTTTCCACAAGTTGGAATAGATCTTTGTCGGAAGCGATAATTACAATATCGTATTGATTTTTGAGTTTTTCTACGTATGTGCCAATTAGGTCATCGGCTTCGAAGCCATCCAACTCGATTCTTGTTATACCAAAAGCGTCTATTAGCTCTTTGATAGACTCAATCTGAACAGACAGTTCATCAGGCATTTTTGGCCTGTTTTTCTTGTATGTTTTGAGTATATCTTCTCTGAACGTTTTTGCCTTTGTGTCGAAGAATATTGCAACGTACTTGGCTTTTGTGTTTTCGATTTCTATCAGTAATTTTGCAAAACCGTATATGGCACCTGTTGGAAGACCTTTATAGGACAAGCCCTTTATGGCAAAGAAAAATCTATATAAAAATGAGCTTCCATCAATAAGATAAACTTGCTCTCCCACGCTTTAGAATTTACACGAAAAGCACACCTGAGTCAACTTGGGGATTGTGTTTGTGCCAATAAAACATTGAAAAGAGCATACTAATTCTATAAAATCACATAAATTGCACGTTTAGGAGTGGATTATGGAGGAAAAAGACAAAGAGAAGATAGGGGAATCAAACGTTGCTAAGCCAAATGTTATATATCAACAAACTATGCCAGTTTGTGAAGAGGACGAGATAGATTTATATGAACTCTGGGAGAAAATTTGGAATCATAGAAAATTTATAACAGTTTTTACGCTTTCTTTGACAATTATAGCCATTGTTGCAACACTTTTCATGAAAAATATCTATAAAAGTAGTGCTGTAATTTTACCAACCAAACAGGGTTCAGGTGGTAGCTCTTTGGTGTCGCAATACAGTGGTATAGCATCTTTGGTTGGTATAAGCCTGCCAAGTTCAGGTGGTAGTGAAAATATAATGGCCCTTTTGAAGTCCAGAAGTCTAAAGAAAGAGACAATAGAGAAATATCACCTTTTACCCATTATACTTTACAATTCTTGGGATAGTAAAGACAAGAGATGGATAAATAAAGAGGGTATAATCGAGAAGATAAAAAAGGCTATATTAGGGTCTGGAAAAAAGATTTTTAGTAAACAAGAGATAAGAATGGCAAAAGCCATTAAAGCGTTCTCTAAAATGATAGATGTTAGTGAAGATAAAAACCTCGGAACAATTACTGTGTCTGTAGAATACCCTGACCCTATTATAGCTGCTAATCTTGTTAAAGATTTACTTTCAACTCTGAAGGATAGAATGACTAAAGAGGCTATAGAAATTGCAAAGAAGAGAAAAAATATTTTAGAAAACGAGCTCAATAAAACTCAAGACCCAACAATACAGCAAAAGCTTTATAGCTTAATAGCCAAACAAGAAGAAACAATGGTAATGGCTAAGGTTAGTGAGGATTTTGCCTTTAAAGTTATAGATCCACCACAAATTCCTATTAAAAAGTATAAACCCAAAAGAAAACTTATTGTTATAGTGGCTTTTATTACAAGTATTATTTTAAGCATCTTTTTAGTGTTCTTCATTGAATTTATAAAGGATGCTAAAAGAAGGAGACAGGAAATACTAAAGGAGGAATCAGTATGAAAAAATTGGTTGCTATATTTTTTGAAGTTCTCTTTGTAATTACAATTGGTTTAGCGCTGACTGCTTTTGGTCAAAACTTATCTGGCAGCGGAGCTAATTTGCCTGCTAATGTTTCTCAACAACAGATAGAGCAGGCGATTCAGAATAATCCTCAATTTCAGAATCTATCTCCTGAGGAAATACAAAAAGGCTTGAAGATACTAAAAAGTGGGAAAGCCCAGCAAATCAAGGGGTCAAAGCTTAATCTTTCATCTAATCCTAATGTAAAATCGAGTAATAATAAGTCCACAAGCAATACTCATTATACAAAAACTACCAATGGTAGTGGTTTGTTTGGTGTATACCTTAAGAATTCATCCGGAGCTTTAAATATGCCTTTGAAGAATTTAAAGCCCTATGGCTATTCTTTGTTTAGACAAAAACCAGGTAAGCCTCTGTTTATACAACCTGTTCCTCCAAACTACGTTATAGGACCTGGTGATGAAATTCAGGTGATACTGTG
>JALVTR010000144.1 GCA_027035885.1 Desulfurellales bacterium | reverse complement strand
AAGGAATAGGATTTGCAATCCCAATTAATATGGTTAAAGCAGAGCTCCCGTATTTAATGAAAGGTCAAAGGGTTAAAAGAGGATACTTGGGAGTAATGATTGAGAATTTAACGCCTGATGCTGCACACAGTATGGGTCTTAAAGGTGTGAATGGCGGTGCTATTGTTTCACAGGTTTTCAAAAATGGCCCGGCATACAAAGCAGGACTGAAGCCAGGTGACATAATTGTTAGTGTAAATGGTAAGAAAATAAGATCATCAAGTGATTTGCCTTATATGATTTTTACAATGAGACCTGGAACAAAAGTCGAGTTTGGAATTATAAGGAATGGAAAGCCAATGAGCGTTTGGGTGACTTTGGGCGTTAGGCCATCAAGTGGTGAAATGGCAGAAAATGGTGTGAGGGTCTTTAAGACTTCTTATGGTTTTACAGTGGCAAATATAGTTCCATCTTTGCGTGCCAAGTACGGCATAAAACAGAAAGAGGGCGTTATTATTGTTGAGGTTAAAAAAGATTCTTTTGCCTATGCCGTTGGTTTACAGCCAGGCGATGTCATTGTTAGAGCAGATTATGAAAAGGTTAAGAATTTGGATGACTTTAAAAAGATTTTGAATAAAAATAAACACAAAAACGTTTTGTTCTTGAATATTGTTAGAGGATCTGCCCAGATTTTTATAACTATACAGAGGTGAGGGGTTCAAACCTCCTTTAGCTTTATGAACAGAAAGCTAAATATTGGTATTGTTATTTTGTCCATAATTTTGATTGTTGCTATACCGATAATTTATAGTGACCTTTACAGTAAATTCTCTCGAATTATCATAAAGAGAGCCTTTGTATCAGCGAAAGTTGTTGGCGTGTCTCCTTCCTATGTTACAGGTATGGTTACCAAGATGTATGTTAAATCTGGTGATATTGTAAAGAGAGGTCAGATGATTGCTTTCATTGATGATACACTTTACAGGGCTGAAGTTGAAAGGAAAAAAAGTAGGTTAAAGAGTATAGAGTTAGAACTTAAACAGGTGGATAATAGCACAGATCCTAATAGGTACGCCCAGCTAAAGGCAGAGTTTGATGTTTTTCAAAAAGATTTAAAGTTCTCCGAACTCATGTTATCCTACACACGCGTTTCAAGTCCAGTGGATGGGGTTGTTGCCAAAGATTTAGTTCATGTTGGCGATACAGTTTCTCCCACAACTGTCTTGGTTTACATTTACAATCCTAAGACAATGTACGTTAAGGCTTACATAACGCCAGATTATCTTAAATACGTTTACAAGGATGAGAAGGTTGAAATATTTGATCCACAAAGTAAAAAAGGTTTTACGGGAATAGTTGATAAGGTTGGAGGACTAAATTTATTTGCTGCTTGTAACACAAATCCTCAAATTCCCGTTAAAATTGAGTTCAACTTAAAGAAAGCGGATGTATACTTTGGTGAGCCGCTCTATGTGTATGTAAAGCGATAATGGATTTAGAAGCTTTAAAAAAAGAGCAATTAGATTTAAAGAAGAATCTCAGACTAATCGATAGGTTAAAGGTTGAAAATATCAGATACATAGCTGGTGTTGACCTTACATATTTAGACATTTGGAAAAACCCTACAGAAGGCATAGCCTGTGCTGTTATTTTAGATTTAAAAAATTGTTCGGAAGTAGTTGAAATTAAGTATGCCCTTAAAGAGGTTAATTTTCCATATATACCGACTTTTTTGGCTTATCGAGAGTTGCCACTTGTTTTAGAGGTTACAGAAAGGTTGAAAAACCGTGTTGACGTGTTTATGCTTGATGGCATGGGTATAATACATCCCCGAAAAATGGGCATAGCTGCCCATTTTGGCGTGGTGAGAAATTGCGTATCTATAGGCTGTGCCAAGTCTTTTTTGATTGGTGATTATAATGAGCCTAAAAATGAACCCATGTCTTATGAGATTCTTAGGATTGATGGTGAAAAAGTCGGATATGTGTTGAGATCGAAGAAGAATACAAAACCGATATTTGTTTCTCCAGGCAACAATATAACATGCGAGACAGCTTTAGAGATTTCAATGAGATGTTTAAATGGGTACAAAGTTCCTGAACCAACACGTCTTGCCCACAACTACCTTCAAGTTTATAGGAAGAAGCTATTGGCAATATAAAAGCTTGAAAATTAAACCATTTTTTAGATAATTGTGTAGTTTTTTGGGGGAGAGAAATGAAACTATTCCTTTCTGGAAATGAGGCTATAGCATTTGGCTTGGTTGAAGCTGGGGTGAGATTTATCGTTGGTTACCCGGGTACACCTTCAAGCGAAGTTATACCAACAGCAATGGATATTAAAAAGAGGTTTGGTATTAAGGGCTACTTCGATTGGTCTGTAAATGAAAAGGTTGCATTTGAAGAAGCTACTGCTGCAAGTTATTCACATATTGGTTCTGCTGTTGTTATGAAACAGGTTGGTTTAAATGTGGCAATGGACCCTTTTATGAATACGGCTATGACGGGTGCGCCGGGTGGTTTGGTTGTTGTTGTGGCAGATGACCCTGGTCCTCACTCATCACAAACAGAGCAGGATTCACGTTTTTTAGCATTTTTCGCAAAAATTCCTGTTTTAGAGCCTTCTACACCTCAAGAGGCCTATGGATTTTCAAAAAAAGCCCTATTTTTGAGCAGGAATTTTGAGATTCCTGTTATGATACGTTCTGTGACACGCGTATCCCATTCGAGAGAGGATATAGAAGTTGGCAGGTTAGATGATTTGCAGGTTAAACCCAATTTTATCAGGGATGTGGATAGATTTGCTGCAACTCCGCATTTTAGATTGATTTTACACAAAGAACTCAATGAGAAAATAGAAAGTATTAAAAAATTAAAGTGGTTTTCTGACTTTGAAGAGTATTTTGAAGGCGGTGTTTTGATTGTAACGAGTGGAGTTAGCTTTGCTTATCTTTACGACATTGTAAAGGACAATAATCTGGAAGATAAGCTAAAGCTTTTGCGCATAAGTATGTCTTATCCGTTAGATTTGGAGAAACTAAAGAAAGCTATAGATAAAACGGGCAGCAAGAGGGTTTTGGTTATTGAAGAAGGGTATCCCGTTATAGAGATGCAGCTAAAAACGAAGATGCCAACGGTTGAAGGTAGGTTAAGCGGTTTGGTTCCCAACGAAGGTGAATTAACTATAGATAAGATTGGCGAGATTTTGGCAAAAGCGGGTGTTTTGAATCAGAAGTCTCATGGTTTTGTTTTACCGCCGTTTAAAAGACCGTCACTCTGTCCAGGATGTGGCCACAGGAGTGCCTTTTATGCGATTAAACAAGTTTTTAAGAATAAGGCTATTTACGCAAGTGATATTGGTTGCTATACACTTGGCCTAAATTTGGGCGCCGTGGATACCGTGCATTGTATGGGTGCAAGTATTTCCTTTGGTTTTGGTTTTGACAAGGTTTATTCGCTTTTTGGCAAAAATGATCAGGTTGTTGTTGCTACAATTGGGGACTCAACATTTTTCCACAGTGGCATGCCGGCTTTAGTCGATGCCGTTCATAACAACTCTAAATTAATTTTGGTAATATTAGACAACTCGACGGTTGCGATGACGGGAAATCAAACTACACCAGCTGACAAGTATAATCAAATTGGCGAGAAAACAAAATCTATAGAAATCGAGAGAGTTATAGAAGCTTTGGGTGTGGAATTTTTAAAAATTCGCGATGCCTACGATATAGATGGAATGATTAATGATTTGAAGCATGCTAAGGATTTTGTTTTAGATAACAAAGTACCGGCTGTTTTGATTTTTAGACATCCTTGCGTGTATTCAGGCGAGGGATTGGAAAACAATATAAGATTTAAAAACATTTATATTAACAAGGATTTATGCACTGGTTGCAGGGTTTGCGTAAATCAGTTTGAATGTCCCTCTTTGATTTTTGATGAGGATAGAAAGAAAGTCTTTATAGATGTGGCTACGTGTATAAAATGCGGTCAGTGTGTTAAAAGTTGTCCATTTGATGCAATAAAGGTGGAACAATGAAACTTATAATTTTGGGTGTTGGCGGTATGGGAGCCTTGTCCCTATCGAAGATAGTGGCCCAAATGAGTATGAACAGAAACATATCTGTTAGGTCCAGTGAAATACACGGTATGGCAAAGAAGGGTGGGCTTGTTGAGGTGCAAATGAAGATTGGAGAAGGAAAAAGCGGCGTTGTTTTACAAAAGACAGCGGATTTTACTTTAGTTTTAGACGAGGCGTATTTAGACTATGGAAAGGCTTTCTTGAGGGAGGATGTGTTTGGTTTTATAGTTTTAAAAAATAAGGATAAGGAGTGGATAGTGAAAGATTTGGGCGATATTAGGTTTGCCAATGCATTGATTTTGGGACGTTTTGTGAAGCAGCAAAATCTATTCACTAATGATGATGCAATTGAGGTTTTAAAAAACTTCAAATTCTTTAAAAAAAATAGAATAGCTTTTGAGAGGGGTTTGGTATGATTTTTAATGAAAAAATGGAGACATTACCAAGGGAAGAACTTGAAAAAATTCAACTTGAAAGTATTAGGAAAACACTGTTAAGGATAAAATCTTCAAACTCTGTGCTTAAGGAGAAGTATAGAGATATTGAGCCAGAGGATATAAAAAGTCTCGATGATTTAAAGAAGCTGCCATTGATGGAAAAAGATGATTTAAGGAGAGCGTACCCTTTTAGCCATATAGCTGTAGAGGATGATGGTGCATGGATGAGAATGCACATGAGCTCAGGCACAACCGGTACACCCATTATAAATGTAATGACAAAATCTGACATTAATCAGTGGAGCGAAATGATGGCTCGCTGCTACTACGCAGCCGGAGTAACAGGTGAGGACAGGATTCAGATAACGCCGTCGTTTGGACTTTTTAATGGTG
>JALVTR010000143.1 GCA_027035885.1 Desulfurellales bacterium | reverse complement strand
TACCGCCCACCATTTTTTATTCTTTCTTTTGTTTTCTTACCTTTATTGATAGCTCTAAAAGCTGTTTTTCACTAACCTCGCTCGGCGCGTCTGTAAGCATGCATACGCCTTTTTGAGTTTTTGGAAATGCTATTACATCCCTTATTGATTTCTCTTTTAAAATAAGCGTAATTAATCTATCAAAACCTATAGCCAATCCTCCGTGTGGCGGAGCACCATATTTCAATGCCTCGATTAAAAATCCAAATTTTGCTTGGGCTTCTTCGTCTGTAATACCTAAAGCTTTGAACATCCTCTGTTGTATATCGCTTCTGTGAATCCTTATACTTCCACCACCAATCTCAACACCGTTTAAAACAACGTCATAAGCTCTTGCTTTTACCTTTTCCGGTTCAGTTTCTAATTTGTCTAAATCCTCTTCTTTGGGTGATGTAAACGGATGATGCATGGCTTCCCATCTGTTTTCGTCCTCATTCCATTCAAAAAGCGGGAAGTCAGTTACCCAAAGGAAATTGAACTCATTTTCATCCATAAGATTAAGCTTTTTACCAATTTCAAGTCTCAATGAGCCAAGCGAATCGAAAACGATTTTTGGCTTATCTGCCATAAAGAACAATAAATCCCCTGGTTTTGCCTCTAATCTATCCAGAATACCCTTAATCTCTTCATCTGAGAAAAACTTAACAATTGGAGACTGTAGCTCGTTCTGCTTAACCTTTATCCACGCAAGACCTTTTGCTCCGTAGATTGACACTAAATTTGTTAGGTCGTCTATCTCTTTCCTTGAAAAGTCTATGCACCCTTTGGCATTTAATCCATAAACTATTCCACCTTTTTCGATGACATTTCTGAAAACTTTAAAATTTGTTTTTTGTACAATCTCGGTAAGTTTTTTGAGTTCTAGGCCGAATCTCATATCTGGTTTGTCAGAGCCAAACCTGTCCATAGCCTCTTGGTATGTTATCCTTTTAAACGGTCTTTTTATCTCATATCCTATCGTCTCTTTAAACACAGCTTCGATTACGCCTTCTGTGACCTCCATAACATCTTCTTCTTCTACAAAGCTCATCTCTAAGTCAATCTGTGTAAACTCAGGCTGTCTGTCTGCCCTTAAGTCTTCGTCTCTAAAGCACTTTGTAATTTGATAGTATTTATCGAAGCCTGAAACCATAAGTAGCTGTTTAAAAAGTTGTGGAGACTGGGGTAGGGCATAGAATTTGCCTAGTGATAACCTGCTTGGCACAAGAAAATCCCTAGCCCCCTCTGGTGTACTCTTTGTAAGTATCGGTGTTTCTATCTCAATAAATCCTTGCTCATTTAAGAATTTCCTTGTAGCAAAAGCTCCTTTTGACCTGATTATAAGATTTCTTTGCATTGTCGGTTTTCTCAAGTCAAGATATCGATACTTAAGTCTAACCTCTTCGTTTACGTGAACGTATTCTTCAACAGGGAACGGTAAATTTTCACACTCTGATAAGACTTTTAATGTGTTTGCTACTATTTCAACTTCACCTGTTTTCAGATTTGGATTTACCGTCCCTTCAGGCCTGTGTCTAACCTTTCCTTTTATGCCTATGCAGTATTGACTTCTGAGCTTTGACGCCTGTTTGTGCATATTTTCGTCTATTGAGGGGTCAAACACGATTTGAACAATGCCTTTTCTGTCCTTTAAATCTATAAAAATCACGCCACCGTGGTCTCTCCAATTTTGAACCCAACCAAAAAGTACGACCTCTTTTCCTGTATCATTTGCTCTAACATCTCCGCAGTAATGGGTTCTTTTTAAGTTTTCTATTGCCATTTTTCCACCTCATTTTCTAAGAATTTTTCTATTTTTACCTCTTTTTGGGTTGATTTTTTCATATCTTTTACAATTACTATGCCTTTTTCCTTCTCATTTTTACCGTATATCACAACAAAGTTTGCATTCATTTTATCAGCCTTTTTCATCATTGACTTGAGACTTCTATTTTCGTATTCAATGTATGTGGTTTTGTTTAGTTTGTCTGCAAGTTCTTTGGCAAGTTTTAAGCAGGTTGTGTAATCTTCTAAACAGGCAAAGTAATAGTCTATGCTTTGGTTATCGCCTAAGTCAATGAGTTCAATTAACCTCTCGCAGCCAGAGGCAAAACCTATGCCGCATGTTGGTTTTCCACCCAATTCTTCAACTAAGTTGTCATATCTTCCACCAGCAGAAACCGTTCCTTGAGCACCCAACTTGTCCGTTATAATTTCAAATACAAATTTTGTGTAGTAATCCAAACCCCTGACTAAGTGCGGATTTTCTTCAAACTCTACGTTTATTTTTGATAAATTTTCCTTAACGGCTTCGTAATGTGTTTTGCAATTGTCACAGACAAATTCGTGTATCTTTGGTGCATTTGAAGCTATGTTTCTGCACGTTTTGTTTTTGCAATCCAATATACGCAATGGGTTTCTATTCAATCTATTTTTACAGTCATCACAAAGTTCTTCTCTGTATTTTTCGAAGTAGTTTTTTAAGCTTTTCATGTACTTGGGTCTGCAGTTTGGACATCCAATGTTGTTTACCTCTATTCTTAAATCTGTTAAACCAAGTTTATCTAACATTATCTTGTCTACATACACAACTTCTGCATCAACTGAGGGATCTTGTACTCCAAATACCTCTATACCAATCTGGTGAAACTGTCTCAGTCTGCCCTTTTGTGGTTTTTCGTACCTGAACATAGGTCCTATGTAGTAAAACTTTTTGAAAGGGTAATTTTCAAGGTGATTGCTGATGTAAGCCCTAACAGCCCCAGCTGTGCCTTCAGGTCTTAACGTTATAGACTCGCCGCTTTTGTCTAAAAACGTATACATTTCCTTCTCTACTATGTCTGTAGTTTCTCCAACACCTCTTGAAAAAAGGGTGGTTTTCTCCAATATAGGTGTTCTTATCTCTTTGTATCCAAATAACTCGAGCGTTTCCCTTGCTATCTTCTCCAATTTTTGCCATTTCCTCATTTCTTGGGGTAAAATGTCTTTGAAACCCCTTAGAATATCCATTTTCTACCTCCTAAAAAACATTGATGAGTATGTAAAACATGCTTGATTTTGTCAAGGAATTAGTTGTTGAGTACTGCTAACTTGTTTTTTAAAAAAAATAACAAAATTGTTAATAATTTTACTTTTATGTTAATCATTGTACATAAATTACGGTTAAAATTTTAATAAAATACTGTCATAACAGTAACGGAACGTATTATGCTTAAAAAAGCAAAAATTTTTGCTTGGGGGTGCTTTATGAAAAAAATCGAGGCCATTATTAAACCGTTTAAATTAGATGCTGTGAAGGAAGCGCTTACCCAACATGGCGTTAAAGGACTGACAGTAAGTGAGGTTAAGGGTTATGGTAGACAAAAAGGACATACTGAAATTTATAGGGGCGCAGAATATATAGTAGATTTTTTGCCCAAGGTGAAAATTGAAATAGTGGTAAGTGACGATATGGTTGAAGGCACTTTAGAGGTTATTGTTGAAAATGCAAAGACCGGTAAAATAGGTGACGGAAAAATTTTTGTTTATGATATAGAAAAAGTGGTGAGGATAAGAACAGGAGAGGTAGATGATGAGGCTGTTTAAGTGGATTTTTGAAATTTTTAGTTTTGTTTTGTTTCCAGTGACAGTTTTTGCATCTGTAGGTAAGTTAAACAGTGGAGACACAGCATGGATGATTACTGCTACGGCTTTTGTTATGATTATGACTCCCGCGGGATTAGCTTTATTTTATGGTGGTATGAGCAGATCAAAAAATGTCCTTAATACAATTGCAATGTCATTTGTGGCTTATTGTATAGTGAGTATAGTTTGGGTTGTTTATGGCTATAGTTTATCTTTTGGACCTGATATCAAAGGTTTAATTGGAAACTTTGATTATGTTTTTATGTGGGGTATATTACCCAACAGTTTGTCTGGCTCCGTACCAGTATTTATTTTTGCTACTTTTCAAATGACCTTTGCCGCTATAACGGTGGCTTTAGCAAGTGGAAGTGTTGTGGAGAGGTTAAAATTTTCATCTTGGGCTTTGTTTAGTTTGTTTTGGGTAACATTTGTTTATATTCCCATTGCCCATTGGGTATGGGGCGGTGGCTTTTTATCAAAGTTAGGTATTTTAGATTTTGCTGGAGGAACTGTTGTGCATATTAATGCTGGAGTTGCAGGACTTGTTTTTGCCCTTATTTTAGGTAAAAGAAGGGGTTTTAAGAAAATAGCTATGCCTCCATCTTCTATAGTTTTAACAACGTTGGGAGCAGCTTTGTTATGGTTCGGTTGGTTTGGATTTAATGCTGGAAGTGCTTTGGCTTCAAACGGTAGTGCGGCTTTAGCTTTAATTAATACTAACACGGCAGCAGCTATAGCTGCTTTGAGTTGGATGGGTATTGAATGGATAAGAAACAATCACCCCACGGTTTTAGGTGTTTCTTCTGGTGCAGTTGCAGGTCTTGTCGCTATAACACCGGCAGCTGGCTATGTAAACTTATTGGGTGCGATGATTATAGGTATTGTTTCTGGAGTTTTAGGTTTTTATTCTGCTTCGTATTTGAAGTTTAAACTCAACTACGACGATTCTTTGGATGCTTTCGGCGTTCACGGTATAAATGGAATATGGGGGGCATTAGCTACAGGAATTTTTGCTGATCCTAAAATGTGTGGTTCGGCTGGCTTAATCTATGGAAATATCCATCAATTCTTTGTACAGTTATTGGGAGTTGTAGTTGTTTTACTATATACTTCTACCTTAACATTTATTATAGTCAAAGTTGTTTCCTTTATGACAAATGGCTTGAGAGTTAATGAAGAAGATGAGCTTAAGGGTCTTGATATAGCCGTTCACACAGAGAAAGGATTTGAATTATAATGTAACTTTATCTA
>JALVTR010000142.1 GCA_027035885.1 Desulfurellales bacterium | reverse complement strand
CTTTCTTTCTGTTATTTATGAAGACAGACCTTAAAGGCGCGTTAAATTTTTTTGAGAAGAATTTAGCATAATCATAAACTTTTTTTGATGGATCTCTGCTGTCAACGCAGGCAATTACTGTAGAAAACGTGTAGAAATGACGTGGAACCACGAGCAATGGTTTCTTTGCTTTTCTCAATATTGATTCTATATTAGTACCCAAAATCCCTCTATCGTACTGCTCGTTTACACCTTTTCTACCAACAATAGTCATATCACAGTTATTTTCATGCTCAAGTATAGTTTTAGAAATTACACCAACATCCATAATTTTACTGAATTCAACACCTAAGCCCCTAACTATCTGTTCAAAAGATATTAAAATGTTGTTACCTTTTTCTTCTAAAACCCCTTTTATCTTAGTTGAAAAATTAGAAAAAGGTTCAAACCCCAATGCACCGCTTATGTCATACATAAACGGTCCTTCAAGTTGTAAAATATCTACGACATGAATCCCACAAACCTTTGACTTAATGTTTTTGGCAATGTATGCGGAAAAGTGCATAACAGCTGTCGAATATTCACTTGAGTCCACACAGGCAAGTATATTTTTAATCTCCATCACTTCCCTCCATTATCGACTTTAATTCTTCCTCGTTTATTATTTCTTTCTTGAGCAATTCATTAGCCAACTTATCCAATTTATCCATATTTTCCGTAAGAATAGTCTTTGCTTTTTCGTAGCACTCCTGCATTATCCTTGAAACTTCTCTATCAACAAGCTCTTTAGTCTTTTCGCTAACTTTATCCCCCTTTGTTAAAATACCTTCCGAAGTCAAGAAATGGCCACCACGCTCCTCAATAACTACAAGCCCAACTTTTTCATCCATACCAAATTGGGAAACAAGGGCTCTAACAATATCCGTTGCCCTCGATAAATCGTTTTGAGCACCAGTAGAAATAGATTTAAAAACCACTTCCTCTGCTGCCCTACCTCCAAGTAATGTAATTACCTTATCCAGCATCTCCTCTTTTGTTATCAGGTATCGCTCGTCTGTAGGCAACTGTTGAGTATATCCCAATGCAGATAAACCTCTTGGCACTATGGAAATCTTATGCACAGGATCAGCACCTGGCAAAAGGTAAGCGCAAATTGCATGGCCACACTCATGATATGCAACACGCTCTTTTTCTTCTTTAGATATAACCTTGTTTTTCTTTTTTAAACCAGCAATTTGTCTTTCTATTGCTTCCTCAAAATGTTCCATATAGACAGCATCCCTGTTCTCACGAGCTGCGAGCAATGCCGCTTCATTCACAATATTCGCTATATCTGCACCCACCAATCCAGGCGTCATCTGAGCGAGCCTCTTAATATCGACATCGTTTGCCATTTTTATTTTTTTCATATGCACTTTGAATATCTCTTCCCTGCCTTTTAAATCAGGCTTATCAACGATTATCTGCCTATCGAATCGTCCAGGTCTCATAAGTGCAGGATCTAAAATTTCAGGCCTGTTTGTTGCAGCCATTATAATGACACCTTTGGATGAGTCAAAACCATCCATTTCGGCAAGCAACTGATTTAGGGTTTGCTCTCTTTCATCGTTGCTTGTTAATGAGTTAACTGCTCTACTCTTGCCAATAGCATCGATCTCGTCTATAAAAACTATGCACGGCGAAAGCTTCTTCGCCTCATTGAACAAATCTCTAACCCTGCTTGCACCAACACCTACGAACATCTCAATAAACTCAGAACCGCTTATGCTGATAAATGGCACTCCAGCTTCGCCAGCTGTGGCTTTGGCAAACAGGGTTTTTCCAACACCCGGCGCCCCAACAAGCAAAACACCCTTCGGAGCTCTACCGCCGAGCCTTTGATACCTCTGAGGATCCTTCAAGTATTCAACTATTTCCTGTATTTCCTGCTTTGCCTCCTCAGCCCCTGCAACGTCTGAAAACTTTACATCAGGTTTCTCGTTTGAATATACCTTAAACCTACTCTTACCAAGCCCAAATAACCCACCACTTGTTCCTCTCATCTTACGGGTCATTAGCCACCATATAAAAAACAAAAAACCGAACGGGAGAATCCAACCAAAAATCAAATTTGTCAGCCAGGTATTGGTAACCTTCCCAGAAAATTTCACGTGATGTTTTTCTAAATCTTTAACTAAAGTAGGATCTCTAACAACAACAGTTACAAACCTTATCTTATCACCGTCTTTATTTATATAAACCCCGTGTATATACTTTTCAGAAATGGTACAAGATTTTACTTTTCCACTCTCTATAAGACTTTTAAACTCAGAATATGGTATCTGTGTTACTTGAGTTTTGAAAAAATACTGGTACATATATACCATAAATATGGCCAAGAGCATATAAAAAACGATAAACTTAGAGAAGTTGTTAAAACCTTTTAACTGATTGTTATTCTTATCCATTTTTACTTAGAATATACAGAATAAATGCTGCCACCTCTTGTTATCACAAATAACTTTCCGCAGCATAGCGTCATTTTACAACTAAATGGATCATCAATATCTAAAATATCCATAATCTTTCCAGATAAAGCATCTAAGGCTACTAATTTTCCTTCATCTGTTATAGCATAAACTACACCCCCCAAAAGCTTAATGGCATATATATTCCCTTTATTAGTTAGCTTAACCTTCCATATAGTCTCTCCGTTTGAGTTATCAAGACAGTAAACGCCGCCCTCATTATCCGCTAAAAATAGACCAAATATGTTGCTTTGCATATTGGAGTATGTGGAAATCTTTCTTTTCCACAAAACTTCTCCATTTTCAACATCTACACCTTCCGTATAGCCCTTTACAGAAGTCACGTACACCTCATCGCCGCTTAAAACAGGTGTTGTATCACTGTCAACAAACATACTCCCTCTACCAGCTTGGACCTCCCAGATAAGATCACCTTTGTATGAGATTTTGTCCACACTGCCGTCGTCAAAACCAACATATAAGCCATCGCTACCAAAACAAATACCTGAAACGCCCCTAACATCCAAAACGTTGTATGCTCCATGAGTATACTTCCAAACCGTCTTCAATGTATTTTTGTTCAAGCAATACACAACATCATTTTCATCAAAGAAGTATAAATTATTATTCCTTAAATAAATCTGACCAAGTATGGGGAAAGGAAATCTTCTTTTCTCAACCACCTTGCCTGTTTTTTTATCTATTTTAAACAGGTAACCCCTATTTGTCCCAACATATATGTATTCATTATCTACTGCAAGTGCATCTTCAATGGGTTGATTTATATCTGCAATTTCCTTCTTCTCTTCCCGCTTTGGGTCAATTCTATATATCTCCCCATCTAAATTCCCAACGTAAAGATACTTACCGTCATTTGTAAGCTTTATTTTGTACCCAACATCATCCACATTACATATTTTTTTATAATCAAGGGGGGGAGATAAGGGTTGCGATAATTTCTTATGTTCTTGAACTTTCAATACAATTTCTTTAGAACTGGAACAAGAATATATGGCAAAAGCGATAAAAATTACTAACATCACACTAATAGTTTTCTTCATCATTTCTCCTCTTAAGCAATCTTTCTAACATTTCCTCTGCATTTTTAAACGCTGAATCGGCCTCTTCTTCATTCATCCCAGCACCAAGCAGCACGGCTTTAGCAAAACTCTTAGAAACAAGATTATTGGGAGAGTGAGTATCAGTATTGAGCATATACTTGGCTTTAGCCAGCTTTGCCATTTTGAACACATGACCATTGGCAAAACTATGACCATTCCTTGCACTGATTTCCAAAAACACTCCATTATCCCTTGCTAATTTTGCATCTTCCAAACTAACCAAACCGGGGTGAGCCAAAATGTCACAGCCACCTAAAATAGCAGCTCTATTGGTTCCTTCTGCAACAGGTTCCACAGGGCTTTCCCCATGAACAACAACAACTTGAGCTCCCAACTTTCTTGCCAAAGTAATTGACTCAGGTATCAACTGTGGAGGCACATGTGTAATCTCAACGCCTGAAAATACGTATAGTCCAAAATATCGCTCCAGTCCATAGATAGCGTTTCTAATGCTTTTAATTACAAAATCCATATTTGAGAAATCTGCATGGTCAGTAAAAGCTATAGCCCTATACCCAATATCCTTTGCTCTTCTTGCAAGTTCAGAAGGAATTAGTTCTCCATCGCTAAAGAACGTATGCGTGTGCAGATCAATCATAGGAGAATTTTATGGTTTATAAAAAACGGTGTCAAGTTTATTCACTATCTTCGAAGTATAAGTAGATTTTACAATAAACGCAAATAGCAAATTAATTCTATTCAATACTATTTCTTAACTAATATTTTTACTAAGTCACCTTGAGCAAGCAGTGTATCAGGGTACATGTTATTCATAATATAAACCTTCTTTTTTAACTTATCAGACAATTTAAATCTATTTAGAAAGTTAGAGAAAGTCATGGTGTCTGGGAGTTTAATGACCTTAATATATAGATTTTTAACATGAATCCTTGCAGGGTTTGTTAATCTTTTAAAGGTTTTTTCTGGTTCCTCAAGCTTACTTTTAAGCAATGGCCATGTAGAAGAAGGAGATTGAGAAAAAAATACAAAAGTTTTCCCATTAAAATTTATAAAACAAGAAGATTGGTTAATGACTTTATTCCCTATTTTTACCATTCTTACAACTTTAAACGCGTGATATCCATTAATTCTTGTTTCTTTTGACTCTAAAACAAAACCATGGGAAGAAAACTTATTGGCTAATTCATAGATAGACCCATTCTTTAGAAATATTTTTATATAAACCCCTTTTTGATTCTTAGGAACTATACCTATATAGTGCGGCATATTAATAAGATTCCAGCCCTTTGGGAACATAAATGTAAATCTCATATTTGGATGGTAGTAATGATTACCGATAGTATAGCCGTTTCTTTTATTTTTACCAAAAAGTATACCATTTATGTGCTCAAGATAGACGTCTCTGCCAATTTTGTAATAACCCCTTTTTGCTATAGCCTCCCATTTCCTTGCAAGCATAATAACCCTTTCTCTTCTGTGTGGTGGTGATGGATGGGTAGATAAAAACTCTGGCAAAACAGCGTTTTTAGAAACTTCAATCCTTTCTAGTTCATCAAAAAAATCCGCCATTTGCGTCGCATCATAACCAGCAAGTGTAGCATACTCGACACCCAAATAATCTGCCTGATACTCATCACTTCTGCTGAAACTTAAGAATAGCAAGTTGCCCACAACACCTATTAGAGGGGCAAACCTTCTAAATTTCTTATATTTCATGTAAGCAATGCCAAGACCTAAGTTGAAAAGCATCTGTTTGGTTAAAAGCGTCGCTACATGATGAGCATTAATATGCCCCATCTCATGGCCAAGAACGCAAGCAAGTTGGGCTTCGTTATTCAAATAGGCAAGTATGCCCCTCGTTATATAAACGTAACCACCCGGTGTTGAAAAGGCATTCACAGCTGGTGAATCAAGGAGTGTAAAGGTGTATTTGACATTTTTATCTTGCACATATGGAACCAATTTCTCACCTACTTTATTTATGTATCTATTGAGGCCCTTGTATCTATAAATATCAAACTGGTCTAATATTTTCTTATACTCCTGCTTACCAATCTCAAGCTCTTGGGCAGGTGGAATGAGGTCAAGCTCTTTCTGTCCTGTTACAGGGTTTGTAACGCACGCTGAAACAACCAAACCTAAAACTACTATCATCAACAAGGTAACTATTCTTCTCATCTCTACTCCCCCCCTTTTTTTTGCTTTTCTAATATTTTAAAAAACCAAGTTAATAAATCAAATCATTGATAAAGCCACATAATTTTGATAGGTTAATATATAAAAAATGGAGGCCCTCAATGAATTTGACTGATATTTTAAAATTCGACGAAAAAGGCCTAATACCAACAATTGCCGTTGATTTTTACAACAACCAAGTTTTAATGCTTGCATACGCAAACAGGGAAGCAATAGAAAAAACCTTACAAACTGGATATGCTCACTATTGGTCACGCTCAAGAAAAAAGCTGTGGAAAAAGGGTGAAACAAGTGGAAATCTACAGAAAGTAAAACAAATCCTGTTTGATTGCGATGAAGATGCAGTTATCTATAAAGTTGAGCAAGTAGGTGCAGCTTGCCACACAAACCACAGAAGCTGTTTTTACAGGGAGTTTTATAGGGGTAGCATTAGAGAGATAGAACCTACAGTGGGTGATTTTAAGGGAATTATTTACAAGCCCCAAGACATGGATGACATTTTAAATCAGCTTTACAAACTTTTGCAAAAGAGAAAAAAAGAGCTACCTGAAAACTCATACACGGCAAAGCTCTTTAAGGGTGGCGTTGACAGAATCGCAAAAAAGATAGGCGAAGAAGCAAGTGAAGTCATTATCGCTTTAAAAAATAACTCGCAAAGCGAAACCATATACGAGGCTGCGGATTTAATCTTTCATTTGCTCATTGGTCTAACAGAGAAAGATATACCACCCGAAGCTGTTTTGGAAGAGCTAAAAAGAAGGTTCGGCATCTCTGGCGTTGAAGAAAAGAAAACAAGAGAACAATGAAAATAGCTTTTATCCTCGACCAACCATGGGATAGCGCATTAACTGACTATGCCTTTAAAATTTACAGGCTTGCAAGTAGAGAACATATAACAAAGGTATTTTGCTTGGAAGATAGCTTCATATCAAGAAAAGTTGACGGTGCAAGCTTTATAAAAGCCCTAAGAAACAAAAACCCATTAAAAACCCTTGCAGCTTTCTTCCACCTTTACAAGAAACTAAAGGAATTTGAGCCCAACATTGTCGTCACAATATGGGGAGATGCAACATTCTTATCATGCCTATTAAAAAAGAATTTGAATTTCAAATTAATACGCATATTCGGCGTGCAAGGTCGTTTAAAAACACCTAAAGGTTGCATAGATAGGATAATACTACCATGCCAATATTTGAGAGATTATATTCATGCAGATTTCAAGGATATTATCGTTTTAAGAAGCTTTGTCGATATAGAAAAATTTAGATTCTCAAAAGAAGGAAGGAAAAGAATTAGAAAAGTATTTGGATTGAGTGGCAAAATTGTATTCGGTGCCGTAGGAAGACTTGACAAAGTAAAAGGGTACAAACTTTTAATAGAAGCATTTGCAAAGGCCAATATTGAAAATAGCGTCTTATTTATAGTGGGTGAAGAGAAAGGTATAAAAAAAGCAGAATTGGTAGAGATAACACATAAATTTAATCTAAGCAATGTTATTATATTAACAAATAGGAGAAATGACATTACAGATATTATGAGTGCTTTTGATATTGGCGTTATATCAAGCATAAACAGCGAAGTTATACCTAGAGTTCTATTTGAATTCTTAAGCGTTGGATTAACAGTGGTTTCAACAGATATAGGTTGTTTAAAAGAGATAGCTAAAGAAAACGGATTAATTGCAATAAAACCTTCTGCCAAAGAGTTAGCACCTGCACTATTTGAAACAGCCAAGAATCTAAAAAACTTAGATAGAATAGAGTTCTCAGAAAAAGCACTCAAGTACAAACTCTATCTACCTCCTAATCTTTTTAACATTTAACTTTTTGACTTGCATAAAAAAAAATATAAAATAAAAACAAAAATAAACGGAGGTTTAAAAATGATAAGCGAAATACTTTTAGGCAACCAAGAAAAGCAAATTAGAGAAAAATCAATAGAGTTTGTTAAATCGATACCTCGCTCACTGCTTCTGGATATGGATGCTGAAAGGGTTAAATATCCAAAAGAGTTTTTAAAACTTGCAGCAAAATTTGACCTTTTGGGTTTGAGGTTTTCAAAAGTATACGGTGGCAAAGGACTTGGCTGGACATCCGAGATTGTGGCGTTAGAAGAAATCGGTGTTTTAGGAACAGCTTTGGCATGTCTTTACTCCCTCGTATCCATAGTTGGTGAGGCTGTAAATGTCTTTGGAACTGAAGAACAAAAGGAGAAATACCTAAAGCCTACCATAGAAGCTAAAATAACCACAGCAGAAGGTTTAACCGAACCAAGAGGCGGCTCTGACTTTTTCGGTGCGACAACCTATGCAAAACGCGAGGGTGACAACTTTATTATCAGGGGGCAAAAGAGATTTATTGTTGGAGGAGAGGGCGCTGATTACTTTTTGGTATATGCAAAAACAGACCCAGAAGCAAAACCACACAAATCAATAACTGCATTTCTTGTAGAAAGAGATAGTACAGTAAAAGTTGAACACATATACGGACTAATGGGTACACGTGGCGGGGGGACAGCAAGAATATCCTTTAATGGGACAAAAGTTCCTATAGAAAATGTACTCGGTGGTGAGAAGAACATTAACAGGGGTGCGGATGTTTTTTATCAGATGATGATACCAGAGAGGATGACAAGTGCAGCAGGTGCATTAGGAATGGCAAAAGCCGCGCTTCACATAGCGGCAGACTACTCCACAAAAAGAAAAGCGTTTAACAAACCAATTAAAAACTTTCAGGCTGTCTCTTTTAAGATGGCAGATAGCATAATAGAGCTTGATGCAGCAAGGGCACTCGTTTACGAGACTGCACTCTCAATTGATAAGGGCGACGAACCATCTAGGCTGAGAAGGTTGGTTTCGGAAAGCAAATCGTTTGCAACAGAAATGGCTTGGAAAGTTGTCAATCAAGCAATGCAGGTGATGGGTGGTATAGGATACACCGATGTTTACCCAATAGAAAGGCTTTTAAGAGATACAAGGCTAATCATGATTTGGACAGGTACAAATGAGATTATGAAATTAATCATACAGCATGAATTTTATAAAGAACTTGAGACCTTAAAGCAAAAAGAGAGAGATTTAGAGAAAGACGCAGCTAACGGCGATTTAGAAGAAGAAAAGGTATTTGAGTAAACAGGTTGCTTCACACTTTAGATACGAGTTAGCCTGCATAAAAACCAAATCTAATAACGAGTGTATGCTGGGATTAGTGATGTTATGTTAACTAAATCAATACATTATAGAAACAGTTTTTTGGGTTACTCTTTGGCACTTTAGGCCAAGGAATACTCAAAAAATGGGAGGTGATAAAGTTAACTTGTCAAACAAAGAATTTAATTTATAAGATGCTAATGGCTATTAAGTTTGGGCATCGATAGGTTTCCAACCTTAAATTTCTAATGGCTGGAGTTTAGGGAGTTTTTATGATTGAAGTTTACTTTCATGTGGGTCTTGGAAAAACTGGGTCAAAGTATTTGCAGTTTGTTTTTTTTTCTGCTCTCAAAGGTATTAAATATATACACATGACTCGTTACAAAAAAAGTAAGGAAATAATAAAACGAGCAGGAAGTGGTAGATTCTTGATTTCAAGGGAATTTGATCGTCAATTTGAAAGAGAGGTAGAGTGGTTCTCAACCGATTTTCCGGACGCCGGTGCCATTATGGTGCTCAGAAGACACGATGAATGGATACTTTCTCAATATAAACGATACATAAAAAATGGCCATAGGTTTTCTTTTGATGAATTCTTCAATCTTAACAGCACAGGCTTCTTCAGAATAGAACACATGCTTTTTTATGAAAAGATAAAATTCCTTGAAAAACATTTTACAAAGAAACCTCTTGTTCTGCTCTACAATGAGCTAAGAAACAATCCTGAGAGTTTCCTTGATAAAATAGCTGCCTATATAGGTACAACCTATGACAAAAATAAAATAAGTTTTTCAAGAAAACATGCTTCATACAGTGAAAAGCAACTTAAGTTTATATATGTTTTGTCGAGACATATTAATTTAATCGCCGGTGACAGTAAGCTTAAAAAATATCTCTTCGTCTATCCAATAAGATATCCCATTCTTTACCTTTCAAAATACGTGCCCGATAGGTTTGTTCCAAAAGTTAATTTCATGCCAGAAAAAGAAAAATTGAGAGGCATAAGGGAATTTTTCAAAGAGGATTGGGAAGAGTGTGTCAAATACGTTAAAACCTCTAACGAGGATTTATTAGATCGATAAACTACATCTACGAGGCAGGAGGATGAACCATCTACAACTCTTAGAATCCGAATCCATATACACCTTGCGTGAGGTTGCTGCGAACTTCTCAAATCCTGTTATGTTATACAGCATAGGCAAAGATAGTTCTGTTATGCTGCATCTGGCAATGAAGGCCTTCTATCCCGCAAAGCCTCCTTTTCCCCTTCTGCATGTTGATACACTGTGGAAGTTTAGAGAGATGATTGAATTCAGGGACAGAAGGGTTAAGGAACTTGGACTGGATTTGATAGTTTACACAAACCCCGAAGGCATAAAGATGAATATAAGCCCATTCGTGCATGGCAGCAAGATACATACAGATATAATGAAAACTCAAGCTCTAAAGCAAGCTTTAAGCAAATATCAGTTCGATGCAGTTATAGGTGGTGCAAGAAGAGATGAAGAAAAATCAAGAGCCAAGGAGAGAATCTTTTCATTTAGAGACAAGAACCAAAGATGGGATCCAAAAAATCAAAGGCCTGAGCTCTGGAGTCTATACAACACACACATAAATAAAGGGGAAAGTGTTAGGGTGTTCCCTTTGAGCAACTGGACGGAGCTTGACATCTGGCTCTACATATACCTTGAGAACATACCAATAGTTCCCCTGTATTTTGCTAAAGAGAGGCTTGTTACTGAATTTGAAGGAACTAAGATACTTGTAGATGATGATAGGGTGCCAGAAGAGTTAAGGAAAAAAGCAAAAAAAGAGTGGGTGAGATTCAGAACACTTGGATGTTACCCTTTAACTGGGGCCATCAACTCAAAAGCCAATACGCTACCAAAGATAATAGAAGAGATGCTTCTAACAAAAACAAGCGAAAGACAGGGAAGGTTGATAGATAAAGATCAAGAAGGGAGTATGGAGAAGAAGAAGATAGAGGGATACTTTTGATAGTTGAAAATAGTTATGAATAGCTTCGAATAGTCTTTGAATAGTTAAGAATAGTTTAGGATAGTGAGGAAGAGATGCAGTGTGAGAATTTGGAAGCGTGGAAAAGGGCATGTAATATTAGTGTTCAAATTTATAAGATTTTAGGGGAATGCAAAGAGTATGGATTTAAGGATCAAATCACAAGAAGTGGTTTATCTATTCCAAGCAATATAGCCGAAGGAATGGAAAGGTTCTCTAAAAAAGAAAAAATCAGATTCTTAGATATAGCAAGGTCCAGCTGTGCAGAACTCACTACACAGATATACATAGGCATTAAAGCTGGATTTATCGAAAAAAATAGCGGCTTAGAAATAAAAGGTGAAGTAGAGGAAATATCAAAAATAATAACATCCTTGATAAAAGGAATAAACAATGCCAACCAATAACGATCCAAAAACAGAAAAAAACTATCCTAAAACTATTTCTACTATTCCAAACTATTCCAAAACTATTGAGGACTACCTAAAACGTCTTGAGAATAAAGAACTCCTCCGCTTTATGACCTGTGGCAGTGTCGACGATGGCAAATCCACTCTTATTGGCAGGTTGCTCTACGACACAAAGATGATATTCGAGGACCAGCTAAGTCAACTTAAAAGCGAAAGCAAAAAATACGGCACGGTAAAGGATGAAGAGATAGACTTTGCTTTGCTTGTTGATGGGCTGCAGAGTGAAAGACAGCAAGGAATAACAATAGATGTGGCTTACAGGTACTTCTCCACAGAAAAAAGGAAATATATAATAGCCGACGCCCCAGGGCATGAACAGTACACAAGAAACATGGTCACAGGGGCATCCAATGCTGACCTGGCTGTAATTTTAGTAGATGCAAGAAAGGGTGTTTTAACCCAGACAAAAAGGCATTCGTTTATAGTGGGCCTTTTGGGGATCAACCACATCGTGATAACAGTAAATAAAATGGACTTGGTGGACTATTCAGAGGATGTGTTCAAAAAAATAGTGTCCGCCTACACAAACATGTTTGAACGACTCAAACTCGCCCTACCCTACAAAAGCTATAGCCCTGACATCTATTTTATACCCATAAGCGCGCTGAAAGGTGATAATGTTGCCAAAGAAAGCGATAACATGCCGTGGTACAAAGGCAAATCTTTACTTGAGTATTTAGATACAGTGGAGATAAAACCCCTTGGATTCACCTACATAAAAACTACCGACCATGAACCCGAATCTCAAACCAATTCCTATAATTCAACATCAGACGAAGGCAATTCAAAATCCAACATCCAAAATTCAAAATCATACGAAAGTAATTCAACATCCAAAACCAAGCCGTCGCCAGAGCCAGAGCCAGAGCCAGAGCCGCCGGCGAGCGCCGGCTCGGCGTGGCGACAGCTCGGCTCGGTCCAAAATTCATCATTCCTTGCAAGTCAGCCTCTTCGCTTTCCTATTCAATACATAAACCGCCCTACTCCAGACTTTCGGGGATATTCAGGAACAATAGTAAGTGGAACCCTATCCAACGATGATGAAATTATCATTTATCCATCTATGAAAGAAACTACTATTAAAGCAATAATTCCACCGGATTACAAAGAACCTGACATTTATGATTCAAAATCAAGAATTCAAAATCCAAAATCTCACGAGGGTAATCCAAAATCCAACATTCAAAATCAAGAATTCACAATCCAAAATTCAAAATTCAAAATTCAAAATCCATCATCTATCACAAGTTCCTCCTCCCCTGCCCCAATTACCATCCTCGTATCTGACGAATTGGATATATCAAGGGGTGATTTGATAGTTAAAAAAGATGAATTGCCACCCAGAGTTTCTGACTCATTCGAAGCCATGATTGTTTGGATGGATGAAGAACCTCTGAAGAACAGAGAGTACATCTTAAGAATTTACACAAAGGAAACGAATGCCATCGTAAGCAGAATACTGTTTAAAAGGGACGTCAATACGCTTGAAAAAATGGAAACAAAGACACTTGAGTTGAACGATATAGCAAGAGTCCAAATAGATCTAACAGAAAAAATAGCCTTTGATTTTTATGAGAAAAACAAGAGCACTGGGGCTTTCATGCTCATAGATAAAATTACAAACAACACCTCCGCCGCTGGCATGATAGTTGGTGAATCCACGAAAAAGAAAAAGAGAAGGGTATATACCCAAGCAGAAATAGCACTGAACAGATTCATAAGAGAACACTTCCCAGAGTGGGAATGTAAAGCGATAGAAGAAATAGTTGGAGATAGTAAATAATAGTGGGAAATAGTAGAAATAGTATTAGAATAGTAAAGAATAGCTGCAGAATAGTTGTAGAAAATTTGGAGACAAGAAATAATAAAACACATCCGAATTATTTAGCTATTGAAACTATTTTTCTATTTTTTACTATTTTTAACTATTTCAAACTATTCAAAAACTATTCTGGACTATTCTCAAACTATTTCAAACTATTTCAAAACTATTCACCACTATTCACCACTATTTAATCATGTTCAAAGAAACCAATCTACGATCAATAGCCAAAGGCATAAGCTGGCGTTTTTTTGCCACAACGACCACCGTAATCATTGTTTATATCTTCTTTGGCAGACTCGACCTTGCAATCGCAGCAGGAGTTGCAGAGGCATCATCAAAAATAATCCTTTATTGGATACACGAAAGAATATGGCAAAGGTTAAAATGGGGAAGAAGAATGATAGAACCGTTCAATATATGGTTTACAGGCTTGCCTTTAAGTGGAAAAACCACAATTGCAGATGGAGTTTACGAAAAACTAAAATCAATGGGCATTTTGGTTGAGAGGATAGATTCAAAAGACGTCAGAAAGTTGTTTCCAGATGTTGGCTTCACAAGGGATGAAAGAAATAGACACATAAAAAGAATAGCCCATCTTGTCGGAACACTGCAGAAAAACTATGTGTCTGCTGTTTGTTCGTTTGTTTCACCCTATGTGGAATCGAGGGATTTTGTGAGAAAAATGACTAAAAACCCTGTTATTGTGTATGTTAAGGCAAATATTGAAACATGCATGAAAAGGGATTACAAAGGTGTATATGAGAAAGCATTAAAAGGAGAACTAAAAAACTTCACAGGCATTAGCGATGTTTATGAGGAACCGATAGATCCAGATATAGTCATCGATACAGAAAAAACAACGCCAAAAGAAGCTGTTGAATTAATAGTAAAATATGTTAAAAAGTATTATGTTAAATAGAATTAATAGAAACAATGGAATCAATAGAATCAATAGAAGCGATGGAAACAATAGAAACAATGGAAACAATGGTAGAAGAGGAAATTATGAAATGTGAAAATTTAGAAGTATGGAAAAAGTCGAGTAATTTGTGTGCCGAAATTTATAAATATCTAAAAGATTGCAAAGATTATGGATTTAAAGACCAAATTACAAGAAGTGCCTTATCAATTCCAAGTAATATCGCTGAAGGTGTTGAAAGATACTCAAATAAAGAAACCGTTAGATTTTTAGATATTGCAAGAGGAAGTTCTGCCGAACTAATTACTCAAATTTACATTGGAATTAAAATTGATTATATTGAAAAAGAAGTGGGATTAAAATTAAAGACACAAACAGAAGAGATTGCAAAAATGCTTACAAACTTAATAAAATCTTATAGGGCCTATAAATGAAAAAAAACAAAACTATCAATTCCACTGATTCCATCGATTCTATTAAACCTATTGATTCCATTAATTCTATTGATTCCATTAATTCTATCTCTTCCAACATCTTCCCAATCTCCCATAAAATAAACAGAATTGATAGAGAAAAAATAAAAAAGCAAAAGTCTTGCGTTCTATGGTTTACAGGCCTTAGCGGAAGTGGTAAAAGTACAATTGCAAATGAGCTTGAAAAAAGACTAAACGAGATGGGTTATCACACATACCTACTCGATGGAGACAACATAAGAACAGGTCTTAATAGTGATTTAGGATTTAGTGATAGTGATAGAAAAGAGAATATAAGGAGAATAGCAGAGGTTGTAAAACTGTTTGTAGATGCAGGTCTTATAACCATAACGGCTTTCATATCACCATTCAGGAAAGACAGGGAAATGGCAAGGAATATTATAGGCGAAGAAGATTTCATAGAGGTTTTTGTTGACACGCCACTTGAAGAGTGTATAAAAAGAGACCCAAAGGGGCTTTACAAAAAGGCACTGAGGGGTGAGATTAAGGATTTTACGGGAATAGATTCTCCGTATGAAAGGCCGGAGAAACCAATTATACATATTTATGGTATAAAAAAAATAGAAAAAAATATCACGCAATTGCTTTCATTTTTAAAGAATAAAAAAATAGTTGGTTAAAAATTTAACTTATAACATTTCTTAAAAAATCCTCTAACCTACTCAACGTTAACGATTTTATTGCCTCTGTTCCAATAACTACTCCATCTGCATACTTGCATGCTTTTTCAATATCATTCTTTGTCCTTATACCAAAACCAACAATAACATCTTGTTTGCCTTCCTTTAACCGTTCAAGCCTATTTATAGCACCACTATCAAGATTGAACTCCCCACCCGTTGTTCCTCTTATGGAAACAAAATATATGAAATCATTGGCAAAGGTTTTTATTTTTTTAAGCGCATTCAGATCTGTTTCAGGCGTTACAAAATTAACAAAACCTATATCGTATCTTCCAAAAACACCTTTAAACCTTTTAGATTCCTTAAATGGTACATCAGCAAGTATGACACCGTCAACAAACGAAAACTTTTTTGCAAAATCCTCTATCCCATTAGCATAAACAACATTTGCATAGGTCATAACATAAAGCCTTTTGCTGTATATTTCTCTAACAGTTTCCAATGCTTCATGAAAATCGTTCATATCTTCTCTTGTCAAAACTTGTAGGGAAGCCATCTCAATAACATCACCATCCGCCGTCGGATCAGAAAATGGAATACCTATCTCCAAGAAATCGACACCAAATCTCTCGCACAATTTAACTGCCTTTAAAAACCTATCCCTATCTGGATAATCACACACAAGATATATACCAATCTTACACACCGTTTTCCTCCATAGACTCTATTATTCCGAGATCCTTATCACCCCTGCCAGATACGTTGATAACAATCATTTTGCCCTTAAAGTAATCCCTTTTTTTAAGCACATATCCAACAGCATGGGCACTCTCAAGCGCAGGTATTATGCCTTCCAATTTGCTTAGAATCTTAAAACCATCCAAAGCTTCACTGTCGAAGCAAACACCGTACTTCACCCTACCCGTGTCCTTTAAATAGCTATGTTCAGGACCAATACCTGGATAGTCAAGTCCAGCCGAGATTGAATGAACTTTAGCCACCTGCCCACAATCATCCTGCAATAGATAACTTAGAGAGCCATGCAAAATCCCCGGTCTACCCATCGCTAATGTAGCGGAATGTTTCCCAAGTTCAAGCGATTCACCACCCGCTTCAACTCCAATCAATTCTACATTATCTTTCAAAAAACCTTTGAATATACCAATTGCATTGCTCCCTCCTCCCACACAGGCGATGACACAGTCGGGCAATTTACCGGCTTGCTTTAAAATCTGTCTTTTAGCTTCTCTGCCTATAATAGATTGAAAGTATGCCACTATCTCTGGAAACGGATGCGGACCAACAACACTGCCAAGTATATAGTGCGTCGCCTGAACGTTCTTAACCCAATCGCGCAGCGCCTCGTTTATCGCACTCTTGAGTGTCATGCTACCCTTTTCAACAATCCTAACATCAGCACCCAAGAGTTTCATCCTCAACAGGTTCGGCCTTTGTCTCTCCGCATCGATCTTTCCCATATAAACAATACACTCTATCCCAAGTAAAGCGGCTGCAGTGGCCGTTGCTACACCGTGCTGCCCTGCCCCAGTTTCCGCTATAATCCTTCTTTTCTCCATAAATTTTGTAAGAATTGCCTGACCTAATGTGTTGTTCAGCTTATGTGCACCGCTGTGCAAAAGGTCTTCCCGTTTCAGATACACATCGCAGCCCAGATATCTGCTTAAATTTTTGGCATAATAAAGCGGCGTTGGCCTACCCGCGTAATTCTTAAGCAAATCATCTAATTCACCTTTAGCACTCTTATCCCTTTTAAACTTAGCAAAGGCTTCCTCAAGTTCATCCAAAGCATGAATTAAAGTCTCTGCAACAAATTGGCCACCGTATACACCATAATATCCCTTCATTTCAAACCCCTAACCGTTTCCATAAACTCCTTCATTTTTGAAAAGCTTTTTTTTCCCGGGTACTCCTCAACAGAACTCACAAGGTCAACACCAAAAATACCTAAATCGCTCAAAAATTTAACATTATTAACACTCACACCGCCTGCAACAAAAAGCCTGTCCTTGTAAGGGCAATCTTTAAGCAATTCCCAATCAAACGATCTGCCGCTTCCGCCACCTTTCTCTGTGTAAACATCAAACAAAACCAAACCATCTTGCACTACATTAGGCAACCCATCATTTATTCTATAGACCCTAATTACCGGCATACCTTCAACATCTTCATACACCTGAGCATAGTCAAACCCGTAAAATTTAAAACTCTCTATAATAGTTTTCCTGTCACAGCCAAAGAACACACCAACCGTCTTAACCTCACCCTTTACCTTCTCAACAATTCTTTTAGCCTCTTCAAAACTCGCATAACGCTTACTCTTCTTGTAAAACACAAACCCTATAAAATCTACACCCAAATCAATGGCACTTTTTACATCTTCATAGTTCGTCATTCCGCAAAACTTGACTTTCATAGCAATAGTTCCTTAAACTTAGCTTCTATATCACCACTTTTCAGAAGAGATTCACCAACTAAAAACCCATCGCAAATATTTTCCAAAAACTCTATATCGCCTTTTGCTCTAATGCCACTTTCTGCAATCTTCAAGCACTCAAAGTCCACACTATCTAAAACGTACTTCTCACGATCAAGCGAAATCTCAAGCGTATCTAAATTTCTGCTGTTCACACCCAAAATAGCAGGTTTTAGTTTCTTGACCCTCTCAAGTTCACCTATTGAGTGAATCTCAATAATTACATCCAAACTCAAGGCCATAGCATACCCGTAAAGTTCCTCCAAAAGTTCATCATCCAAAATTCTAGCAATCAACAAAACCATGTCCGCCCCACAGACATAAGCCATATCAATCTGTCTTTTATCAATAATAAACTCCTTGCAGAGAACTGGAAGTTCCGTCCTTTCAGTCGCCTTTTTCAAAAACTCAAAACTTCCGCCAAAGAATTTGCTATCTGTAAGCACAGAAATTCCCTTAGCATACCTGTTGTAAACATCAAGCACACTATCCACATCTATTCTTCTTATAAAACCAGCCGACGGCGATGACTGTTTAATCTCTGCGATTATATTCACTTCACCATTCTTAAAACTGTCTCTTATCCTTTTAAAACCTTTTTTCCTTTCACCATTTACCTTTATTTTTTCAACCTCTACCCACTTCTCCTTCAAAATCTCATCAAGCAGAGCCATCTGACTCACTCAAAGATTCAAATTTTTCCAAAGCCTTTCCGGAACCTATCGCCTCTTTTGCAAGCTTAAAGCCATCTTCCATACCCTCTGCCACGCCAGCAACAAAGAGGGCAAAACCGGCATTTAAAGCCACGGTATCCCCAAGCCTCTCACGTTTACCCTTAAAAACCTCTTCCATAATCTTTGCATTGGTTTTTGCATCAAAACCCACTATATCGTCAAAATCTGCACTAACCCCTAATTCTTTAGGATCAAAGACAAAGGTTTCCTCGACATTATCCCTTCTAACATAGCACTTAGTAGGTGCAGATGGGCTAATCTCATCCATACCGTCAAATGATGAAACTACAGCCATATTTTTCATTCCCAATCTCCATGTGGCATCGAATATCCTTGTTAGAAAACCTTGAGAAAATACGCCCACAAGTTGCCTGTTTACATTGAAAGGATTAGCCAGAGGTCCTATAAGATTAAAAATTGTTCTTCTTGCAAGCTTTTTCCTTACAGATGCAACATGTTTCATAGCTGGATGGTAGTAAGGGGCAAAGAGAAACACAAAATTATGCTTATATAGATACCTCTTAGCCTCATCCTTTTTCAAATTTATCGGTATTCCGCACGCCTCTAACACATCTGCCGAACCAGATTTTGAACTAACAGCTTTGTTTCCGTGCTTTGCCACAGGCACAAACAGGCTGCAAACAATTGCAGAAGCTGTTGAGATATTGAACGTGTTCTTACCGTCTCCACCTGTTCCACATGTGTCTAACAAATCAATGCCAACATCCAAGCTATCGGCATGCTTTTTCAATGATGAGACAGCGGCGGCAATCTCCTCTGCCGTTTCTCCTTTATCGGACAAAAGAACAAGAAAGTCTGCCATGTTTTTCTCGTCAACCGAACCATCCAACATACTATCAAAAATAGCTTCTACAAGCTCAAAATCTAAATCTTCCCCTTTTTCAAGCCTTTCTATTGCCTCAGTTATCATGAACAACCCCCTTAACAAAATTTTTAACGATTTGTAGTCCAAACTCACTTGTGTAAGACTCAGGATGGAATTGAACACCAAAGATAGAAAGTTTTCTATTCTCTATTCCCATCACTTCATCATCAAAAACGGAAACAGAATTAACAGAAAAACCGCTCTTTACACCGTCAACAACCAATGAGTGATACCTTGTAGCTTTAAAACTTTCTGGCAAACTCCTAAACAGCAGACTTTCACTCAAAACCTTAATCTCATCCACCTTGCCATGCATAATTCTCTTTGCCTTCCTAATTTCAAAGCCAAAGTAGTAGCCAATCGCTTGCATACCCAAGCAGACACCGAAAATCGGCAACTTACCTTTAAAGAAATCAACCACATCCAACGAAAGCATAGATTTTTTAGGATGTGAAGGGCCTGGTGAAATCGCTATAGCACTTAGTCTTTTGATGTTTTTAACCGATGTTAAATCATCGGTGTTTTTAAAAACCTTAATCTCCTCGTAAAAACCGATGTAGTGATAGAGGTTATAGGTAAACGAATCATAGTTATCAATTAAAGCTATCATCGATACCCCCCGCTTTGAGAAGTGCCTTCAGTTTGTTTATTGTTTCGTAATATTCGCTTTCTGGGTCACTATCGTAAACAATACCCGCCCCAGCTTGAAATCTTGCCGTTTCACCGTCAAAAATAGCCGTTCTTATGGTTATAGCCAAGTCCACACTGCCAGAAAAATCTATATAACCGACACACCCGCCGTAAGCCCCACGGAGATACGTTTCAATATCATCTATTATCTCAATGGCTCTCACCTTCGGAGCACCGCTTAAAGTTCCTGCTGGAAATGTGTTTGAAATCACATCCATAATCGACATATCACTGTTAATGTCCGCATCAACATTTGAAGTTAGATGTACAACATGTGAGTAAACCTCAGGCTTCATGAACGAAGTAACGGTAACTGCCCCTGGTGGTGAAATCCTTGCAAGATCATTCCTTGCAAGGTCAACAAGCATGGTGTGTTCCGCTCGCTCTTTCTCATCGCTTAAGAGCTCACGTTTTACCTCTTCCAAGTTCTCACCTTTCGGCTTTGTCCCGGCTATAGGCCTGATTGTTGCTACATTACCCCTGAGTTTTAGATGAATCTCAGGAGAAGAACCCGCCATGCAGAAATCGTTGTGTTTAAAGAAAAACATGTAAGGAGACGGGTTTATGCGCCTTAAATTTCTGTAAAACCCAAACGGATTAACACCTTTGACGTCAAAAAAGTTACTCAAAACAACCTGTATTGCTTCACCATCTTCAATTAAACCTTTTACTTCCTTCACGTGGTTTATAAACTCACTCTTTAAAAACATTTGCTTAACAATTTCAGGTTTCACGCCATCGGCGTTAATGTGGTTTTCTATGTTTTCGAGTTCAACACGCATCTCTTTTAAGGATTCTTGAGTTGAACCAATGTTCTCTTCAAGTGGTTTATTCTTATCTATAAGGTGGTGAAAACCAAGATACAGCCTGTTTGTGTAGTTGTCGTAAACAAGAAACTTTTTTACCTCAAAGAATAGCCCATAAACATCGGGTTTTTTCTTTAAAGGAATTCTCAAAATATCAAAGAGTTCAACAGACTCAAACGTAAAATATCCAACATAACCGCCTTTAAAGTCACCTAAGTTTTTTGTCTCATACACCTTCAAGGTCTTAGCAAAGTTCAAATCTTTTTTTGATTTAATCACCACAACACTTTCAGGACTAAAGCCCAAAAATGAAAATCTGCTATAGGTCTTGTCTTCCTTCGCAGACTCAAGTAGAAACAGATCGTTGTACTCAAGCAATTTAGATAGAATCGAAACAGGTGTGTCCAAGTCACCTTCTATCTCTTCATAAACCACAACACTGTCATAACCTCCATTCAAAGCTTTAGAAAACGCTTCCCTTAACTCCATAAACACCTCCAGACAAATAAAAAAAGCCGCAAACCTTAACTTTCCTTGCCAAGGTTTGCGGCCAAATAAAAAAGCCGCTTACCCTCAGCAAGCCTCCTGGCTACCCTGCCAGCAAGCCCACCAAGAATAGCGGCTCTTACGACAAACAGCAGGGTAGCTTTTAGCTACCCCACCACCACTGATTACATTCTATCGCACAAACAAAACTAAACCTCAACATTGATTGTAAGTTTATAAAAAACTACGTGCACAAGTCAAGAAAAAACTCTTAATTTCTCACCTATTAGACTACAGGTTTCGTCCTTCCTTCTTAACGCCTAACTATCCTTCTATCTAACTATTATAAAAAGTCTTAACTCTATAATCTTTTATTAACTTTTACTTGCTTCTTTATTCCTTAAATTTAAGGAGGAAGTTCTGTCTGCTATTTTAAACGGATAAACGCTCAGGTATAACATACGCATATGAGCCACACTCATATTGGGATAAGCAAAAGAAACAATCCAAAGTAAGGCACTACTTCTTCGGTGTAACATATCTGTTTGATACCATCGGTAAAAAGCTCGGCATTAGAGATGATTTAAAAAGCTGCTTTCCGAATACCTACAAACAGACACTCTACATAGTATATAGTATATTACTTGGAAGAAAACTCTCCTCTGTTCAGGTTTGAGAATGCAGTTTATTAGATAAGCATCTCTACAAAGACAATATTTCCCCGTTTTTCATCCATCAACGAATCGTCTGACAGGGGATTCCATTCCAAAGACAACATCAATGCCGTACTTTGAAAGAAAGGGACATAAAATACGTATTGGAGAGATTCTGCAAAAGCAAAAAGAATCTATAGTGCATTGGAAGTTGAACCTCCTGACTCGTTATGAGTCGAGAAGAGAGGTAATACGCATTTTATAAAAACGCCAAACAAAAGAAACTATTTTTGGTGTACATATAGTTGTCTTATATCGAAATCTTAAAATGTCGGTGGATGATTAACCCAGATAACCTCTGTTTGGTTATTGTGAGGATTACGCCATTTGTGGGGTAAATTTGAATTGTAAACAGCAGAATCTCCTTCATTTAAAAGATAGGTTTTGCCCCCAACCTCTATCTCTAATTTACCTTTAAGCACAATAACAAGTTCTTCACCCGCATGGGAATGGGGAGTCGGTCCGCTCGATGCCCCAGGCTCAAGATACATATACAAAGCTTCGATTGAAGTATCCGAAAATTGAGGCCTCAATAGCTCGTATCTTACTCTTGACCTTTTGTTTTCAAACTTTCCCCGATTAGCTCTCCTAACAACAATTGAATCTACGGG
>JALVTR010000141.1 GCA_027035885.1 Desulfurellales bacterium | reverse complement strand
TTTGCACTCAGGGCTAAGTTGCTCTTTAGAGCCAATCAGATTGCCTTTGAAGAACTGCAGAAACTGAAGGGTGCGTAAGGTCAGTTAATAAATTATTATATTGAGACACAAAAATATTTTGAGTCCCATAAGACGGACACATTTGATGCAGTTGTCATATTGGGCAATAGCTTTGGGTATTTTGAGTCCGAAGAAGAGGATTTCAAGGTTTTAAGAGAGGTTTTAAGAGTATTAAAGCCGATGGGCAAGGTCCTGTTGGATGTTGCAGACGGGGAATATCTAAAATCCAATCTACAGAATAGAAGTTGGGAATGGGTGGACGATAGGCTATTTGTATGCAGGGAAAGGAGTTTATCGTCGGATGGGGAGCGCATAATAACAAGAGAGATTATTGTCCATAAAAAGAAGGGTATTCTTGTCGATCAGTTTTACGCAGTTAGGCTTTACAGCAAGGATAAGCTTGAGGAGCTATTGAAGAAAGCTGGATTTGACGATGTTGAAGTCTACTCAAGTTTGTCAGTGAACTCCAAGCACAACGAAGATCTTGGAATGATGGGAAACAGGATAATCGTTACAGCTGTTACGAAAAAACAATGGACTTTCGCAAGACTTAAGGAACCTGAATTAAAAACAGTTGCTGTAGTTATGGGCGATCCAAGTAAACCGGACAACATGAAGCCCGGTGCAATTTTTGATGAGGATGATTTCTACACCATCGATGAACTAAAAAAGGCTTTAAATGAATTGAAGGGCTATCGGTTCATTTATCTCAATAACCACGACACACTCATAAGCGACTTAATGAAACTCAAGCCCAAAATAGACTTTGTTTTCAACCTGTGTGATGAGGGTTTTAATAATGAACCGACAAAGGAACTTCACGTGCCTGCTTTGCTTGAGATGCTGAATATACCCTACACTGGCTCCAATCCCCAATGTTTGGCTTATTGTTACGATAAGTCTTTAATCAGAGGTATTGCCAAAGAAATGGGCATTCCAGTGCCGAAGGGTGTGCTTGTTATGCCGGGTGAAAGCGTTTTGGAACTCCCATTTAACTTTCCTGCTATTGTAAAACCCAACTTCGGTGATTCGAGCTTTGGCATAACGAGGAGGAGCGTGGTTTATACAACCGATGAGCTCATAAAAACCTTATCGGAGATCAGGGATAAATTTGGCTACGATAAGCCGGTTCTTATAGAGGAATTCCTGACGGGGAGTGATCTGAGTCTGGGTATAATTGGCAACCTATCGGGAAATTATCAGGTTTTGCCGATAATCGAGGAAGACTATTCCAAGCTGCCGGAAGGTTTGCCCAGGATTTGTGGGTATGAGGCTAAATGGCTGCCCGACTCACCCTATTGGAACAATACATCAAAACCTGCCCAATTGGACGAGGAGACGGAAAGGGTAATAATAGAGAGCTCCATTAAGCTGTGGGAAAGACTGAATGTAAACGATTACTGTAGGTTTGATTGGAGACTTAACAGCGAAGGCAAGCCTAAGTTGCTTGAGGTAAATCCAAATCCCGGCTGGTGTTGGGATGGACACCTCGCCAAGATGGCCAAAATTGCGGGTATTTCTTATAGCCGAATGCTTAACATGATACTTGAGGCTGCAAGGGAGCGCTTTGAGATAAATAAAAAAGAAACACACTCCGATGTAACTGAAGCCATCGATGATGTTCTCATAAATTCAAACCTTGCCTATGGGAGGTGAAGCGGGGGAGAAAAACGCTATGTTTTCGGTGTTTTTTGAATTTTAGAAGTTAAAAAGGAGACGTCTTTTATGAGCGCAACGTTAAGCAAGAGGACTGCAGAGCTTTCTGTAGCTGTTGTGACAGCTGGTCTTTTGTCTTTGTCTGCAAGTGCTGCTCCTGCGCAGGTCAATGGTAGATTTCAGGTAAAGAAGCAAAGGACTCTCAAAGTAATAGATGTTAAAATTCAAAGAACTGAAAGTCATCTAAAAAAATTGCAAGGCTATAAAGCTTGCGTTGAAAAATCTAACAATTTTAAGGAACTCAATGAGTGTAAGGTAAAATTCAGTTTCTATCATCACCATAACCATAACCACCATCATCACAAACCAAAAAGGGAAATAAATAGATGAATAGGACCGCTTTTTGCGGCCCATTGCTTTTTTGAAAAAGTTTTTCTTGACATAGAGTTTTTGTATGATAGAAAACTTAAAGTATATGCAATTTAAAGGTAGATTGATTGTTTTCCTTTTCATACTATTTCTTTCACCTACATTTGTTTGTTATAGTGCAAACATTAACCACAGTCTTTTTAAGGGCGAAAAAAGCGAGCTTCTAAAAAAATATCAAAAGTTCCTTAACAATACACCAAAGACAGCAGAATTTTTGACACAAAGGACACTCCTTTCTACCTTGATAAACATAGTGTCAAGTAACATTGATAAACTCCAGCAACTCAAACCTAAAGCCGTAAATATAAAAAACCAACACGATTTTCTAAAATTTCTGAAGAGCTTAGCTAAATTAGAGCTGAAATATAAGGATATAAATAAGAAACTGGAGCAGATTAATAAAAAACTGGAACTTCTAAAAAAGAACATAAATCAATCTCAAAACAGCAATAAAAAATTGAATATTTATCAACTACAGTATGCCATGTATGAGCTTACAAGGAAAAAATTAGAAAAAGAAACCAAGTTTTTGGCGAATAACTTTGATAAATGGAAAAAACTTTTATATAGGTCATTTCTGAAGGTTAAGTTCGATATCAGGCCGCTAAAAAAGGAAACAAAGAAACTAAAATCTGAGTATCAAAGATTGGAAAATCTATTGCAACAGCTGACCATAGAAAAAGACAGATTTACACTCACAAATAATACTAAGAGCATAAGAAAAACCCAAGAGAAAATAAAGAATGTTACTTTAATGAAAGATATGGTTGCTATAAGGATATTTGATGATTGTTTGTTAATTTATCTATCTGGTATAAAAAATGGAGAAACGACCACTGGGAAAGATTTGAGTGAGTGGATAAAAAAGCTTAAAAATACCCAGCTCATGTTTTTATCAGAAGAAGAAAATGGTCTTGTCTTTTATATAGAAAAAAGAAAAATAGGTACATTCAGAATGTTTATAAAACAGATGGAATCTGGCTGCTTACACGCAATTACTAACGTATGGGTGTTTATCAATAGGCCATTGTTTAGTATTGGGTTGAGCAAGATAAGTATTTTGAGCCTATTCCTGTCTTTAATAGTGCTTTTTGTCGGTGTGAGAATTGGTAGACTTTACAAAATTAAGGTTAGAAATGCTCATATATCAAAAGGCATAACAGAATCGACAAAAATTGTTCTGTCTAATATAGGGTACTATATAATTGTTTTATTAACATTCTTTATTGCTTTGAGAACAATAGGTGTAAACCTCTCATCGTTTACTGTCATACTGGGTGCGCTCTCAGTAGGTGTAGGTTTTGGGCTTCAAAATATCGTATCTAACTTTATTGCGGGCATTATATTGATGCTTGAGAACAGCATAAGGGTTGGGGATTATATTGAAATATCGAACAATATAAAAGGAATTGTTGAAGACATAAAAATACGTTCCACAACAATATTGACCAATGATCACATTGAAATCGTTGTTCCAAATCAAACACTTTTTCAAAATAATGTCGTTAACTGGACGCTTACGGAAAGGGTATGTAGATTCAGAATCCCTTTTAGTGTAGCTTATGGTACGGATCTTGATAAGGTTGAAAGGGTTATATTAGAAGCTTTAGAAAAGAGCGATTTAAACTATATCAGGGATAATCCTTTGAAGAAAACCATGGTCATTATGGTGGCAATGAATGACAGTAGCGTGGATTTCAATTTGGATGTTTGGGTCAGCGGTATAGACTTAATACATCCTAGAAGAACCACGTCTAAATTTTTGAAACTAATTTATAAAACCCTTTACGAAAACAATATTATCATACCGTTTCCTCAGATGGATATACATGTTAAAGATTTTCCTGATTCTTAATTTAGAGAATATTAGAAATTTTGCTTTTTTGTCTTATAATGATAATTTGCTGTTTATTTAGGTTTCTAAACATTTTGTAAAATGTTTTTGATTTTATATGAATTGTTATACATTTGATATTATTAACTATTTTACACCAAATGTTGTAAAACGGGGTTTAGATAAGGATAAATAGTGGAAAATAATATTGTTCTATCGCAAAAATAGAGCCATAAAAAATTACAAATTCAGAAAATCCTTATGAACTTAGGTAAGAAACGCTAGTTTTTATTGATAGATAATTGCCAATTTGCTATAAGTTTCGACGGAGAGGTGGCCGAGTGGTTGAAGGCGGCTGACTCGAAATCAGCTGTACACATTACGCGTACCGCGGGTTCGAATCCCGCCCTCTCCGCCAATTGGTATTCTGGGGGAAGTTTAAAAGGATACGCCAGCCGATTTTCCCTTCAAATTGAACTTTCTTATCTTTTTTCATTAAGGAGTTTCCGTTTTTTTAGCTTGATATTCTGCCTTTTCCCTCAATATAAAGATCAATCAATCTGTCCATTTTCTTTTCAATTGCCGCCTTTTTATCTAAAAGATTTTGAATAAGTGATTTTGTTTCTTGTTTGGCCTATTCCTTCTCTTTATCAATTTTTGCCAACATCTTCTCTACCCATTCATCAGGCAAGGAAACTTTTTGAATTATTGCTTTTAGCTGTTCAATAAGTTTTTTCCTGCAAATACTTTTCATTACATTTTTGTTTTTTCTTAGTCCAACGGTAATAAATATGTCCCTTTTGAGTTTTAGCAGCAATTATGCAACCGTAAATTCAGCAACGCATAAGTCCAAAAAAAGCAAAGTTGTGTTTTCTTTTTCGTTTTTTCTTGTCTCTGTTATTCATTACCTGTTGAATAGCATAAAAAAAGTGGCTCTTTCCACTTTCTTATGGGTAACTCCCACAATACTAAGCTCTCCTCAAACTCTTATTAACCAGACTGAAATCAAGTTTCCCTGTTAGTAGGTATACTATAATCTTATAGTTTTTAAATGTTCT
>JALVTR010000140.1 GCA_027035885.1 Desulfurellales bacterium | reverse complement strand
GTTCCCTTAAATTCCTCAAATATGACATCATCCATTCTTGAACCTGTATCTATTAAAGCTGTTGCAATAACCGTTAAACTTCCATTACCCTCAACATTTCTTGCTGCACCAAAGAATCTCTTAGGCTTTTGCAGGGCATTCGAGTCAAGACCGCCGGATAAGACCTTGCCGCTTGGTGGTATGACAGAGTTATACGCACGGGCAAGTCTTGTTATTGAATCAAGAAGAATTAGCACATCATATCCAAATTCAACAAGTCTTTTAGCTCTTTCAAGAACGATCTCTGCCACTTGAATATGTCTTTCTGGGGACTCATCGAATGTAGAACTGATAACCTCGGCTTTTACTGAGCGTTTCATATCCGTTACTTCTTCGGGCCTTTCATCAATCAAGAGAACAATAATTTTTATCTCTGGATGATTTGCTGTAATACTATTTGCAATATTTTGAAGAAGCATAGTCTTACCAGTTCTTGGGGGTGCAACAATCAAGCCCCTTTGACCTTTACCAATGGGAGTTATCAAATCCATAACGCGGGCCGGCATGTTATCTGGCTTTGTCTCAAGCTTTATCCTCTCCATTGGATAAAGAGGCACAAGTTCATCAAAATCTTTCCTCTTTAAAACCTCATTAGGTTCTTTATAGTTAATCTGCTCAATCTTTAGTAAAGCATAATATTTCTCGTTATCTTTAGGGGTCCTCACTTGCCCATAAATGTAATCACCCGTTTTTAAGTTAAACTTCCTTATTTGACTTGGTGAAACATAGATGTCTCGAGAGCCTGTCAAATAGTTATTGTTCATATTTCGTAAGAATCCAAACCCATCAGGTAAAATCTCTAACACACCTTCACCTTTCAACAAACTAACTGGTCCTGTCTTATTAACAGGTTCGATTTTTGGTGCTTCATTTTCCTTCATATAGACTTTTTGCTCCTGTTTTTCTTCGTTATTTTTATCAGATATAGTTTTTTTAAGAATTTCATCTATCAAATCGTTCTTTTTCTTCACCGTTGTAGGAATGCCTAAAGATTTACCTATCTCAACCAACTCGACAAGCTTCTTTTTTGCTAAAATATCCCTATCGTAATTCATACACTCTTTTCTCCTTATATTTTTTCAAAGATTTATTATCTACTTATAGCGCTAATCTTTACAACAGGGGATTCCATACCTTTAACTAATACATCTAAACTAAACTGTTTAGAAAGTTTTATATAAGACTCAATTTCTTTAAAGTTCAAATGTATAAACTCAAAAAACCTCTCATTGTAAATGGCCTTTTTTATTATCTTTCTACCTAAAGAAACCCTTACCATACCCTTAAAAATCAACTTACTTACACCAAAACTAAACAAAACGCTTTCTACCAACTTTTTGTAGTCATTGTCTAATTCTTTGTTATACTTCTTCAGAGTTTGAACCGCAAGATACTTAAATGTGCTTGAACACATATTATCTGCAACCAACTCCAAAATCATATGTTTTGTATTTTTAAGCTTCCCATTCATGCCGTTTGCCAAAATACCGTGAGCTACAGCATCTTGGGATAGATGAGATAAATATCCATAGGCAAAAGCTTCTTTTCTATCATTATCTGCCATTTCTAAAATCTTGAAACCCACATCCCAGTTGTGAGAATGGCCCGAAAACTCAGACAAAGTTTTTCCTACTATAAAATCGGGAGCCAGACTTCCATAAAGATATTCATTTATATTGCTCATGATTAAAATTTTCAAATAATCTGGTAATTGGTCAATCACAGATAAAGAAACCCCTATATGCACCCCTGGACCCCAAGCGAAACTATTTAAAGGAAAAAGTATAACCAAAGCAATGGCAATGAGAATAGATAGTTTAGACATTACTTTTCAAGTATAATAATAAAATCCATAAAAAGTCAAATAAAATCGTCTAATACCAACATGCAAAGTAAATTTCATCTAAAGGGATATTAATCAGCCAATTTCTTTTCCCACTCTAAAGCAGTTTTGCATATCGTCTCCAAGTTATCATACGCTGGATTAAATCCCATCTCATCTACAATCTTACTGCAGTTAGAAATCAATACAGCTGGGTCTCCTGCCCTTCTGGGTGCTACTTCAACTTTAAAATCAAGCCTGCTAACCTTCTTCATCGTATCTATCACCTCTTTTACCGTATATCCTCGCCCGTAACCGACATTAAAAACATTACCCTCTCCATTATCTAAATAACAAATTGCGTCAATATGGGCTTTGGCAAGGTCCATAACGTGTATATAATCCCTAATACAAGTGCCATCCCTTGTGGGGTAATCATCTCCGAAGATAAACATTTTATCCCTTTTGCCTAAAGCGGTTTGGGCTGCAACCTTGATAAGGTGTGTTGCATTCTTAGTTCTCTGTCCAATCTTTAAATCAGGCGACGCACCTGCTACGTTAAAATACCTAAAAGCTACATATTTGAAATCTGGATTTACTAACGCCGCATCGTTTAGCATATTTTCGACAAACAATTTACTTTTACCATAAGGATTTATAGGGTTTTTAGGAAAATCTTCTTCTATACCGTTTTTGGCATCCTCAGGTGCAGGCTCGCCATATACGGCGGCTGTGGATGAGAAAATAAATTTACCCACATCGTACTTCAAACAAAGGTTAATCAAGTTTGCACCGTTTGCCGTGTTATTTAGATAATATTCAATAGGTTTTACCACGCTTTCAGGAACAATCAAACTCGCGGCAAAATGTATTACAACATCAAAATTTCTCGCCTTAAAAATACCCTCAATTTCGCTCCAATTACTCAAATCAGCTTCAATAAAATCAAAATCCCTTATATTTTTTAAAGTCTCAATGGTTTCATAAAATCCTGTTGAAAGGTCATCTATTATAACCAGTTCATGATCTGAATCTTCAAGTAAAAGTTTTGCAACGTGGCTACCAATATAACCAGCTCCACCTGTTATTAGAATTCTCATGCTCATCCTCCATAAAAATTTTAGCACAACAATAATACCAGAAAACTTGAAAAAGACAAATTTTTCTGGCAATATATAAAGGATGCAAAGGATAGTAAAGGATTATTTAGAAAAAAAAGACAAGTTTGCAAAGCATAACAGTATAAAGTTGATTAAAGTTAAAGAAGGCTATGCTGTGACAGAAATGGAAATAAACGAAAATCATCTGAACGCGGCAGAAACGGTTCACGGTGGAGCTATATTCACCCTGGCAGATTTGGCACTTGGAGCAGCTGCTAACTCATTTGGAGTGCTCAACCTAAGCTTAAATGCAACTATTTCTTATATAAAAACCGCAAGAGCTGGGAAACTAAGGGCAGTTGCTAAAAAAATATCAGAAAGTAAAAAGATTTCAGTCTATCAAGTGGAAGTAAAAGACGATAAAGATAACCTTGTTGCTGTCATGCAAGGTTTGGCTTATTCAAAAGATAAAAATACACTTTAAAGAACCCAAAAATATTGACAACAATAGCTATTTTTAATAGGATTGTGCGCTACTTGGGGGTGTTTTTATGTTCTCGGATTTGTCCGACAAGCTCAACGATATTTTTAAAAAGATAAAATCGAAAGGCGTTATAACAGAAGGTGATCTCAGTAATGCCCTTAAAGAGGTAAAGTTTGCGCTTTTAGAGGCTGATGTAAATTACAAAGTCGTTAAAGATTTTATAAATGGTATAAAAGATGAGCTCAAGGGCAAAGAGTTAGAAAAAAGCTTAACACCTGGCCAAATAATTATCGAAGCTGTTCATAAAAAGCTCACGGAAATATTAGGGGGTGAGGCGTCAACTTTTTCTATAACAGAAACGCCGTTTATCATAATGCTTGTGGGCTTGCAAGGTTCAGGTAAAACAACAACAGCCGCAAAATTGGCAAAATACGTAAGATCAAAAGGCAGACAGCCTCTGCTTGTAGCTTGCGATATTTACAGACCCGCAGCAATCAAGCAATTAGAAGTGTTAGGTAAGCAGATAAACATACCGGCCTTTAGTGAAAAGAATAAAAAACCTGAAAATATAGCATTCAATGCACTGAGGTTTGCAAAAGAAAATGGCAAGGACGTTATAATAATAGATACCGCGGGAAGGCTGCACATAGACGATGAACTAATGGAAGAACTAAAAAGAATCAAAGAAAAGATCAACCCTCAAGAGATATTATTTGTAGCTGATGCAATGATTGGCCAAGAGGCTGTAAATGTCGCAAAGATATTCAACGAAAAGATTGCTATAACGGGCAGTATCTTTACTAAGCTCGATGGTGACGCACGCGGTGGTGCAGCACTCTCAATAATGAAGGTTGTCGGAAAACCTATAAAGTTCGCAGGCGTTGGAGAGAAAATTAGCGATTTTGAACTGTTCTATCCAGACAGAATTGCATCAAGAATTTTGGGAATGGGCGATGTCCTCACACTTATTGAGAAGGTAAGAGAAACAGAAAGTGAAAAGGAAGCTAAAGAACTTGCTAAAAAATTAAAAAAACAGCAATTTACTCTTGAAGATTTCTTAAATCAACTTAAAAAAATACAGAAAATGGGTTCAATCGCCAAAATTATCGGTATGATTCCCGGGCTAAATAAGGTAAAAATAGACGACGAAGAAACGTTTAATAAAGAAATAAAGCATATAGAGGCAATAATATTATCAATGACAAAAGAAGAAAAACAGAACTACAAAATCCTAAATGCAAGCAGAAAAAGACGCATAGCAAAGGGCAGTGGTACACGTGTAAGCGACGTTAACAGGTTAATAAAGCAGTTTGTAGAGATGCAAAAGCTGATGAAAGGAATGAATAAATCCAAAGCACTTAATCTGATGAAAAAATTAGGAATAAACGGATAAGGAGGATAAGGGTGGTAGCGATAAGATTGAGAAGAGGTGGAGCAAAAAAGAAACCATTCTATAGGATTGTTGCGGTTGACTCACGCAAAAAAAGGGATGGAGCCGTTTTGGAGATTTTGGGTTATTATGACCCAAAAACTGACCCTACCACAGTAAAGGTAGATTTGGAAAAGTATAACAAATGGGTAGAAAGGGGCGCACAAGTTTCGGA
>JALVTR010000139.1 GCA_027035885.1 Desulfurellales bacterium | reverse complement strand
AATATACTCAAGTGGTGAGATTGAAAGGAAAACAGACTTTGAAAAGATAGATGAGGAAATGAAAGTGGAAAATAAAAACGGAGAGCTTGTTCAAGACCAAATATGGGACGATTTTTCTTTGGCAATAAACACATCAAAGGGCTTGGTGGTCATTTTGGGGTGTGCGCACTCAGGAATTGTTAATATCCTAAATCACTTTATTAATAAAACTGGCAAGAAAGATATATATGCGGTTATTGGAGGAACACATTTGGGTTTTGCAACGAATGAGCAAATCAACGCAACACTTGAGGTCATTGACAAATACAACATACAAAAATTGGGTGCCTCACACTGCACAGGATTGGAGGTCGGGGCAAAGCTATACAACAAACTAAAAGATAGGTTCTTCTTCGCCGGTGTAGGCAGCGTGTTAGAGGTGTAAAGTGGATTTGCAAATCAAAAACTCACTTGTTGTCGATTTCGATAATCTAACGTTTAAAAAACTCAATGTCGGCATAAAAGATGGCATAATTGCAAGGCTAAGCCAAAACGAAATACAAGCAAAAGAAAACTTAGATGGCGATGGTTCGTATTTATCAGTTGGGCTTATAGATTGCCACTGTCACATAGAAAGCACACACTTGACGCCAAATAGATTTGCACAAGTTGTTTCAAAGTTTGGAACACTTTATGCCGTAGCGGATTGCCACGAAATCGCAAATGTGGCAGGTATTGATGGCTTAAATTACTTCATGGACGAAACAAAAAACAGCCCAATAAATATATTCTTTGCAATTCCTTCATGCGTTCCGGCAACACCTTTTGCGACAAACGGCGGGAAAATTGATATTGAAGAGATGAAAAAACTAATAAAAAATGAAATGTTTCTATCTTTAGGGGAATTGATGAATGTAACAGGCGTTGTGAATGGGGAACAAAAGTATTTGGAAATGATTAAAATAGCAAAAGAAGCTGGCAAAAGAATCAACGGACATGCTCCCCATCTTAACATTGAAACACTGGAAAAATACAGAGAAAAAGGCGTTGAAGACGACCATGAAAGCTACAGTTACGATGAAATAAAACAGAAGTTGGAGTTAGGATTTTTTGTCTTCTTGAGAGAAGGAAGTACAGAAATCACAGAAGATAAAGCCTACAAAATTATAAAAGAATATCCAGACAAGGTGGCATTTTGCACAGACGACAAGACGGTTGGAGATATATTAAACACCGGTCACATAAACTACAACGTCAAAAAGGCTATTAAAAATGGTATAAAACCAGCTTTGGCTTTAAAGGTTGCATCGTTCAATGGATTAAAGTACTATAGTCTCGACAAATACAGCGAAATCAAGGTAGGCAATGTTGCAAATGTGGTGCTATTTGATGAGGAGTTCAATGCAAAAACTGTGATCGTCAATGGAAAACCCCTAAAGGAACAAAAACGTGCAAACATAAAAACACCAGATTTTTTGAAAAACTCAATCCACGCTGAACCACCCATTTCCATACCAAAGATAACAAACAAAGGTATTGCAATGAAGGTTAATGATGGATCTTTAATAACAGACAAAACCAAAGTAGAACCGTTTGAAGGGGAATACAACTTAGAAAAAGACTTACTGAAATTAGTGGTAGTTGAACGATATGGTTTTGGTCATAGCTCCTCATGTTTTGTACACGGTTTTGGCTTAAAAAAAGGTGCTATAGCATCATCTTTGGCACACGACTGCCATAACATCGTTGCCGTTGGGATAAGCGATGAATATTTAATAGCAGCTATAGAAAAAATCATAGAAATTCAGGGTGGCCAGGTAGCATATGACGGCAAAAGCTTTATAACCTTGCCTTTGGAAATCGGTGGAATTGTTACAAGTGTAGAACCCGGAAAGGTAGCAAAGATGGCCGAGAATCTAAAGATTGCGGCACATAAAATGGGGTGTGCTCTCGAAAGTCCCTTCGATATGCTATCATTCATGGCACTTGAGGTCATACCCCACCTAAAATTAACAGATAAAGGATTGTTCGACGTAGACAAATTCGCATACGTAGGTAACGAAGATGAACTATCCAAGGGAAGATAGCATTATTCTATTGTACGATAAGAAAAAAGAAAAAAAGCATGTAATTAATCTAAAAGACATCAACAATGCATATTCCACATCTAACGGCATGATAAAAAAAGAAGCCTTACTGCAAACGGAACTCGGAAAACCGATAAAAACCCACCTCGGCTACGAGTACGTCCTTCTGCCCGCAACCTTAAACGATTTTATAATGAAAAAATTGACTAGGCTCACACAAATTGTATATCCAAAAGACGCAGCCTATATTGCATTTAGGCTTGATATAAAACCGGGTGACACTGTCTTAGAAAGTGGTATTGGAAGTGGTGCAATGAGTGCCGTTTTTGCACAAATCTTAGGTAAAAATGGAAAACTGATTAGCTATGAAAAAAGGGAAGATTTTGTAAAAAACGCATTGAAAAATTTAAGGCTCTTTAATTTGGATAATATAGTTCAAGTTAAACACAAAGATATCAAAGACGGATTCGATGAAAATGATGTTGATGCTGTGTTTATAGATATTAAAGAACCATGGCTATATCTGGATAAAGCCATAGAACCCTTGAAGTGCGGAAAAATGTTAGGCATTTTGGTGCCTACGGTCAATCAAGTTTCATTCGTGCTTAAAGCATTTGAAAATCTGCCTATTTTGGGTGTTGATGTTAGCGAAATCCTGCACAGATTCTGGAAAACGAATCCTGAAAGGCTAAGACCGCTTGATGTTATGTCAGCACACACAGCATTTCTAATATTTGCACGGAAGGTTTGTTTATAGATAGTATAATATGTTATTATGTAGGTTAGAAATAAGAAAAGTAATATGGAACATTAAAAAGTGAAAAAGCTCAAGTTATCGGCCTTAGCAATAACCTTTATATTTGTAAGTTCAGTAATATTGACATTAATTATATGTTCTGTATGGGGCGTATTCTTAAATAACCTATCAAACGAAATGCCACAATTTTTCAACAAGGAAATTCATGTAAAAAGAGAAGCAAGAATGGAAAAAGAACAAGTGCAAGATGCTATAAGCCTGATAAATTCAATAAAAGCAAATTCATATAAAGATTTAAAGAATACACTAAAATATAGAGATATTATGGCTTGGAAACTCGCTTATTCTATATACAATAAATACAAGGGCAAACTCACAAGTCAAGAAATAAAACAGAGAATCTTGGATGCGTTAAGTTACCAAGTCCTTGATAGAGGTAAGGGGTATTGTTTTATTGTTACGTTGAATGGTGTTGAAATTTTAGGACCTCAGAAAAATCTTATTGGTAAAGATTTGTTAAAGAATAAGAAATTCTCAAAGTCCGTCGAACAAGAAATAGACGTTGTAAAAAGGCATGGTGAAGGTTTTGTTTATGGTGAATTCTTATACAAAGGAAAATATGAGAAACGAATGGCCTATGTTAAGCTATTTAAGCCATTTAACTGGTATATAGGTTCAGGAAAACTCATTACCATGTTTGAAAAAGAAATAATGCAAAGAACACTAAATACCCTATCTTCAAGCTTCAAACATTTTAAGAATCCCAATCTCTTTGTTATACAGATGAACCTTAATAACAAACAGTGCCAGGGAAGAGTGATCTTTTACACAGATCCATACTTCAAAGGTCATACATGTATAGAACTCCATTCTAAGTTTATCACGGATATGAACGGCAAACCGTGTGCAAAAGAATGCGTTTACAAATTAAAGAAAAAAGGAGAGTTGCTTACTCATCTAATTTGGACAGCAAGAGAAAAAGGAACGAGAAAAAGAATTGTATACCTAAAGCTTTATAAACCATATAATTGGATATTAGGTTCTGGCGCACCAGAAAATTTTGAAAGTATTTTCCCGAATTTCAGTAATTACCTAAAGAAAAGATTTTTAAGATACGTAACCACTGTATTTTTAATCTCACTTATAACATCTATAATCCTAGGATTGTTGCTTTGGTTTTTGTTTTTTACTAAACTTTTATATAAACCTCTAAAAAAAGATATCGATAATATAAAGGATTTTTTCTCAAACTATCCAAAGAAAAAAAGAATAGACACAAACAAGACAAAAATTTCAGAAATACACGATATATCAATCTCAATAAATGGTCTTTTAGAATCCATAGAAAACAAAAACTCAGAGATAAAGGCACTTTTAGACAAATATTCATCCCTTGCGAAAAATATACCAGATACTCTCATAATTTTTGCCGAAGAAAACGGTAAATTTATTCTTGAAGATACAAATAAAAAACACATAGATATACCGCCTTATATGGATTTAACAATTGGAAACGATGCCGAGCAAATTTTTACAAGCTTACCCAGCATCATAAAAGCTATAAAAATGGTACATGAAAAATCTATATCAACCCAATTCTACACCATAATAGAAAAATACTCTAAATCATATGTATTGATAAAAATGTACAAAGTGGGAGAACAATACGTTGCGTGCTTAATAAGAAATGTAACAGAGAACGTTAAAGCTTTTAAATCTTTAGAGAAAAACAGAGACTTCATGAAAAACATACTCAACAATATCAAGACAGGGATAGTTATAATAAACAGTAAAGGAATACCAATATTTGTTAACAGTTTTGCCAAAGCAATGTTAGATATACATGAAGCAAAAGATATTTTAGACAAAATAAAACTATCCAACAATATAAAATATAAACTTTTGAAAGTTTTACATGGAAGAGAAATATGCGAAGGATGCGAAGTTAAAATAACTACAGCCACAGGCCTAAGTAAGTGGTTTAATATTTACGCCACAGAAATAAATAATAAGGAAGGGAAAATGATTATAATTTCGTTTAACAATATTACGCAAAAGTACCTAAGAAACAAGCAATTAGAGTATTTAAGTTTTCATGATAGCTTAACAGGCCTTTACAATAGGCGCTATTTCGAAGAAGAATTTCACAGAATGTTTAACAAAAGAAACTTGCCATTGGGTTTGGTTATAGCCGACATTAACGGCTTAAAAATAGTAAATGATATACTTGGTCATAAAATAGGAGATGAGTTAATAATGAAAACTGCAGAAATTCTCTCTATTTCAACGAGAGCTTCTGATATAGTGGCAAGAATCGGCGGGGATGAATTCGCTATAATGTTACCAAATACATCTATCAAAGGGGCAAAGAAATTAATATCAAGAATAATGGCGAAATTAGAAGAATACAATCTACGTAATGAGTTATTTATAAGTGTATCTTGGGGTTACGTAATTCACAAAGGACAATTTAATAACACCGAGGAATTATTTAAAGCCGCGGATAACGAACTTTATAGAAATAAATATTCAGAATCCAGGCGCACAATACTCCTCAAAATTGCCAAATGGGCTTCAACATACATGCCAACAACGAGAAAAATAGACGAAAACTATATAATAGAAAGGGAGGAGATTACCCCCCCCCCCGATTAAAATAGAAAAACCTAAAGATTAATTACATATTCCTTCTGTATTTGCCGCCAACTTTAAAAAGTGTATGAGTTATTTGACCTAAACTGCAATACTTAACAGTTTCCATCAGTTCCTCGAATATGTTTCCATTTTCTATGGCAACCTTCTCTAATCTACCCAAATACTCTTTTGCCCTCTCCTTATTTCTATGCTGGAATGCCTTTAAAGTCTCTATCTGCTGCCTTTTTTCTTCCTCAGTCGAACGGCTCAATTCAGTTGCGCTCGTTTCAGGATTATCAGAAATAAAAGTGTTAACACCTATTATAGGCAACTCACCAGTATTCTTCAGTCTCTCATAATACAAAGATTCCTCCTGAATTTTATTCCTCTGATATCTCGATTCCATAGCTCCCAATACACCGCCCCTTTTGGATAATCTATCAAATTCCTCCAATACCTTAGCCTCAACAAGATCTGTCAGCATCTCAATTATATAGCATCCCTGGAGAGGGTTCTCATTTTTGGTCATACCAAACTCGCTGTTTATTATCATCTGAATAGCCAAAGCCCTACGCACAGACTCCTCCGTTGGCGTTGTTATAGCTTCGTCGTAAGCATTTGTATGTAAAGAATTACAGTTATCATATATAGCCATGAGGCCCTGCAAGGTTGTTCTAATGTCATTGAATGAAATTTCCATAGCGTGCAGAGACCTACCCGATGTTTGAATATGATATTTCAGCTTCTGACTCCTCGTTGATGCCCCGTACTTATTTTTCATAGCAATAGCCCAAATACGCCTTGCCACACGCCCTATAACAGCATACTCAATATCCATGCCATTAGAGAAGAAAAATGACAGGTTCTTAGCAAAATCATCTATATTCATGCTACGTGATAAATAATACTCAACATACGTAAAACCATTTGCAAGTGTGAAGGCAAGCTGGGTTACTGGGTTTGCCCCTGCCTCTGCTATGTGATAACCAGATATGGAAACAGAATAGTAATTTCTCACATCATTCTTTATAAAATACTCTTGAATATCTCCCATAAGTTTTAAAGAAAAATCGGTTGAGAAAAGGCACGTATTCTGTGCTTGATCTTCTTTCAAAATATCTGCTTGCACAGTTCCTCTAACAACATTTAGCGTGTGCTTTTTAATCTCATCGTATATACCCCTATCCACAACAAAATCACCAGGAACTCCTAAGAGCCCTAATCCTAAATGATTCTCTATATTTGCTTCTTTCACGCCAAAGTTGGTGTTATAAACAGGTCTCGGAACACCCAACTCTTTGTAGTATTTATCTATCTTGTCCATAGCCTTGCCAAACAAGCCATTTTCTCTCAAATATTTCTCAACCTGCTGGTCAATAGCTGTATTCAAAAACATAGCTAACATCATCGGAGCTGGGCCGTTTATCGTCATAGAGACAGATGTATTCTTGTCGCACAAGTCAAATCCACTGTATAGTTTTTTTGCGTCATCTACCGTAGGAACTGAAACTCCTGAATTACCAATCTTTCCATAAATATCTGGCCTTTTATCCGGATCTTCCCCATACAAAGTTATGGAATCGAAAGCTGTAGATAACCTACTAAACGGCTGGCCTTTAGATAAATAATGAAACCTTTTATTAGTCCTTTCCGGCGTACCTTCACCAGCAAACATCCTCGTAGGCCTTTCATCTTGTCTTTTAAGAGGAAAAACACCTGCAGTATACGGAAATTCACCAGGAACATTTTCCTTTAGTCTGTACCTCAATATTTCTCCGTAATCCTCGCTCTCTGGAAGTTTGACTTTAGGTATATAATTACCAGACAACGTTTTTGTTTTTAGGTCGTAAACAACTTCATGATCTCTAATTTTGGCCACAAATTCATCTTTGCTATATTTTTCTTTAATCTTGGGCCATTCTTTTAATAGCTTATAAGCCTTCTCATCTAATTGCTCTTCCAATTTCTCTATTTGTCCATTAATAATCTTTTCAACCTTTAGTATATCTTCCTCATTGCTACCCTGTATCTCCTTTATATGTCTCTTGGCTTTCTCTAAACCATAAAGATTGGACGCTATTTTAACCTGACTATTTACGTATTTATGATAATCTCTAACTGTGTCAGCAATCTCGCTTAGATATCTCGTTCTCGTTGCTGGTATCAAAGAAACATTCTCTGTCTTATTCATGACTTGAACATCACTCGGAATATCGTCAACAAATCCAACCCTTTGCATTAATCTATAGAAAAAGTAAGTTGTGGCGCTATCGTTGAAACGAGAGGCCATAGTACCATAAACAGGAAGATCTTCCAATGGCTTATCAAAAAGTTTGAAGTTTCTAGCATATTGTTTCCTTATTTCAAATAACGCATCTTCTGCATTTTCTTTATCAAACTTGTTGAGAACAACCATATCTGCATATTCAAGCATACTGATTTTCTCAAGCTGTAAAGCAGCACCGTACTCAGGTGTTGTAACAAATATATTGACATCAGCCAAATGAACAATCTCAACATCACTTTGACCTGAACCGGCAGTTTCAAGTATAACACCATCAAATCCAGCTATTTTGAACAATTTGATAATATTTTCGGTAGAATGGGATACAGACGTATTAGCCTCTTTTGTCGTTATTGAACGCATATAAGCATTTTTATGAGGCAGTGTGTTCATTCTAATTCTATCTGCAAGGAGGGCACCTCCACTTTTTCTTGTTGGATCTATACCAATTACACCTATTCTTTTGTCATCGAATGTATTAGTAAATCGCCTCAAAATCTCATCAACTAATGTTGATTTTCCTGCACCTCCAGGACCTGTAAAACCTATTACTTTGGTATGGCTTTTTGATTTCTCAAAATAACTATCAAGGGTTTTCTGATGTTTATCTGTCCATTTACCATGCGTCATTAAATCTTCTATTAAACTTATAGCCTTTGGCAGATAGGTATTAATATCGTTTAAATATAACTCTAAATCTTTCTCGGTATACCTCGGAAAATCACTTAATTTAATAATATGCTCCACCATACCCTCAAGTCCCATTTCTACACCATCTTGAGGGGAAAAAATTTTAGCAATACCGTAATTTTCTAACTCTTTTATCTCCTCAGGGACAATAACTCCGCCGCCCCCTCCGAAAATCCTTACTTCTTCTGCTCCATACTCTTTCAAAAGGTCGTACATATACTTAAAGAACTCAATATGACCACCTTGATAAGATGTGACAGCTATAGCTTGAGCGTTCTCTTCAATTGCAGCATTCACAATTTCATATGCGCTCCTATTGTGTCCAAGGTGTATAACTTCCGCTCCTTTATCCTGCATAATCCTCCTAAAAATATTTATTGAGGCGTCATGCCCGTCAAATAAACTTGTAGCTGTAACTATTCTCACAACATTTTCTGAAACATAAGCCATGTCACCCTCCATAACACTAACATTTTTTAATCAATTAACTCAAACTTCCATGCACAGTAATAATCTGGATGTTTTGGGTCAGGTGGAGCCGCTATTGGTGTAGTTTTTATTCTTTTATCTATAGCAGAAGCAAAATAACCATATTCAACAATCCCTACAGGTTTACAAGGGAAAAATTCTAAATTCTTTCTTTCTCTTGCAACCTGAACCCTACATGTTATCATTTTTAAAATAAGGGTTTTATCATCAGGTCTTTCTATAACTTGATTATTTATTCTTCTATACATTCTAAAATTTAGCGCCTTTTCTAAAGCATCCAAACCGCCGCTTTCAGGCAGGTTCAACCTTTTCATTATTCTCTTTGCTTCTACAACCGTGAAATCTTTCCATGCTTCTATATCCAATTCTATGGCTTTATCAATACCAAAATGCTTCTCAACCGCCTGAAACCACAATCCATCATGCGCAAGCCAATTCTTAGCTTCATCTTCGATAACCTCAATCAGTTCCTCTTTTGAAAGCTCTTCCAACTCAGGATATTTAGCCATACTATCACCCTCCTTATTTCAAAAGATTCTTAGCTATAACTATTCTTTGAACCTCGTTTGTTCCTTCATAAATTTCTGTGATTTTTGCATCCCTATAATACCTTTCAATCTCATACTCCGTAATATAACCATAACCACCGAATATTTGCAATGCTTCTTTGGCAACAAAATTCGCTGTTTCAGATGCGACTGTTTTAGCCATAGCCGATTCTAACAAATAATTCTTATGCTCATTCTTTAGCCATGCAGCTTTATATGTTAAAAGTTTAGCAGATTCTATTCTCATTGCCATATCAGCAAGTTTGAACTGTATAGCCTGAAACGCATTAATGGGCTTTCCAAACTGTTTTCTCTCTTTTGAATACTCCAGTGCCAATTCAAATGCACCCTCTGCTATACCCAATGCTTGGGCTGCAATACTTATTCTACCACTATCCAATAAATCCATTGCAATCTTAAAACCTTTTCCCTGCTCCAACAACAGATTCTCTTTTGGTATCTTGACATCATTTAAAGCAAACGCAGATGTATAACTGCCCCTCACTCCCATTTTTTCTTCATTTCTTAAAAGCTCAACCCCTTCTGAGCTTAAGTCTAATATACAGGTGTTAACACCCTTGTGCCTCAACGACTTATCGTGTGTAGCAAAAAGCAAACCTATACCCTTAAATGCCCCATTGGTTGCAAAGATTTTATTACCATTAACCAAAAAATAATCTCCTTTATCCTCGCATGTTGTAGAAATGGAAGCAGCGTCACTTCCGGCCTCGGGTTCTGTTAGAACAAAACTTCCTACCCTCTTTCCACTTGTAAGTTCAGGCAAGAAGCGCTTTTTTTGTTCTTCAGTTCCAAACATGTGAATTCCACCGCAAACCAAAGAATTATGCACGGAAAGTAAGACTCCTGTAGAAGCGCAAACCTTTGAGATTTCTTCGACAACTAAAATATAAGATACATAATCAAGACCAGCACCTCCGTATTCTTGAGGCATATAAACACCGAAAAAGCCTAAATTGCTTAGCTTTTCAAGTATTTCATCAGGTATTTTATGTTCTTTGTCTATAGCAGATGCAACGGGTTTTAATTCCTTTTGAGCAAAATCCCTAGCCATTTCTTTCACCAATTTTTGTTCATCAGTAAACTCAAAATTCATCTTCTACCTCCATCCATATCTTAATTTAAATTTACACACATGGTTAACTATCCATTTCTAATTTTTCTCTTCTTAAATTCTTGTTAAAATATTATACCAATTGTTCTTAAATTTCAACAAAAAGATTTATTTTCCTAAATTTGTTTTCAGTAATATTAAATAAACAAATCTATGAGGTTAAGAAAATAAACAGTAAAAATTGTACAGGTAGTTCGAATTAGTTAAGTAGATATAACTATTCAAGCTTTCTGATTTTTAGATGTAAACCCTTGAAAGATATACGAGAAATTTCTTTATTTAGAAAAATTGTTAAGCTTCTAAAAGGTCTTTAAAAAATATCCCTTAGTAAATTTTTAGCTTTCTTTCAAACTATAACAAATTTTTTTCAAGCGTCGTACCTATTTCCATTTCAGATTTATTTTCCCAACTATTGGAAAATTTATCCGTATATTAACTTTCCCTCCGCAAATTATTTCCTTGATTTAAAAAGTTCTATGTAGTATAAGAATTAAGGCTATGAGGTTAGCCTTAAACGCCCCACCGGAGGGGATAATAACCTCTACCCAATAAGAAAAAGGTGGAGGTGCTTTTATGGAAATCAAACCTTTATTAAGAGAAAAGATTAAAGATATAAGCAAAATCACGTCTGAAAACAGCGCCTTAAAAAAAGCAGAGCAAAAGTTAGATGAAGAACAATTCAATTTGGTTGTAGTTGGACAGTTTAAAAGAGGAAAATCTACTTTTATAAATGCGCTCTTATCTGACACAATAGTTCCTTCATCTATTCTACCTTTAACATCTATTGTGACTATAATTCAATACTCCGATTCAAAAAGGGCTGTTGTAAAATTCTTAGACAACCATGATGAAACCATAGAAGTTTCAGAAATAGAAAAGTACGTGACAGAAAAGCACAATCCAGAAAACAAGCTACAGGTAAAAGAAGTTCATGTTTACCATCCTTCTGAATATTTAAAGAAGGGTGTAAGAATTATTGATACCCCTGGAATAGGAAGTATTTTTAAGCACAATACTGATGTAGCTTATAATTTTTTACCTTACTGCGATGCCGCAGTCTTTTTAATGAGTCCAGATCCACCTTTAGGCGAAGCGGAAATAGAATTTTTAAAAAACGTAAAAGTTTACACAGAAAAATTCTTTTTTGTTCTGAACAAAATAGATATAGTTTCTGAAGATGAATTAGACGAGGTAGTTGAATTTAATAAAAACTTATTGAAAGAATACACTGAGTCAGAGGATATTAAAATCTATCCTATTTCTGCAAGAATAGCACTTAAAGCTAAACTAAACAAAGACTCAAATCTTCTTGAAATGTCTAAGATGCCACAAATTGAACAGGCGTTGAACAAATTTATAGCAAAAGAAAGGATGAACATAATAGCAACAAGCGTCATAAATGCTCTCTTGAGGCACATAAACAATGAGTTAACTTCATATAAGCTACAGCAAGAAACACAAAAACTCTCCGTTGAAAGTTTAAAAGAAAAGGTAGAAAAGTTCTCGAAATTTATCGAAGGCGTAAAAGAGGAAGCCGAAGAATATGAATACATTTTAGACAAACGTATAGATAAAATTTACAAAGAGTTAGATGATGAAATCGAGATATTGAAAGAAAAAGAGTTGCCTAACCTTATTGAAAAAATGCAGGAATATTTTAGGGAAAAATCAAAGGAAAAAATGTCAACAGAGGAATTTGAAAACTACATGACGCAAAAGATGAACGAACATATATTCCAAATCTTCACAAGTTGGAGAAAAGAACAGTCTGACATAATTTCTGAAAAAGTAGAGGCAGTTTACAACGACCTTGCAAAAAAGATAAACCAAAAAATAGAAGATATAATAAATACTGCATCTTCACTATTCGATGTAAAATTAAACACTTACATAGATAGTGAGAAGTTAATCCAAAAAAGCGACTTCTACTTCATGTTAGAAGAGCAAATGGGGATTTTAAATATTTTCGCAACAACATTTAGAACCAAACTCCCATTTTTTATCGGCAAAAAGATAGCACAAAAACATATAAAAAATACGATAATTGAGTTGTTCGATAGACATTGTGGACGTGTAAGGTATGACTTGACGAAAAGAGTTAGAGAAACAACGTTCAAATTCAAAGACCAGCTTCGTGATAAATTAGACCTAACAATAGAAGCAATTCAACACGCGCTTGACAAAGCCATTAAACTCAAAACAGAAAACGAGAAAAAATCAGAAGAAATTCTCAAAGAAATAAAGCAAAACACCTATCTACTCCTAAAACACAAAGAAGAACTTGAAAAATTTAAAGAGAAACTGTCTATTTAAGGTAATAAACAACATTAACCACAACCCTAACACGTTTTATATAAGGCGTGTTGGGGTCTCTGTCTGTGATAGAAAAATAACCTTGCCTTGCAGATTTTATTTTTCCTAAAACAGAATGGGATTCTTGTGCAAACTTTTCGGCAGCTCTTTTGGCATTCTGTATAGCCTCATCAATCATAACTGGCTTTATTTCGTTGAGCTTTGTGTATAAATATGTGGTAGCAAATCTTACATTACTTGCTATGACGCCCTCTTTATTGAGCTTAAACAGCTCCTTCCCTAAAGTTACAACCTTGTCTATTTTATGAGTGTAAAGCGTTATAACAACTTTACCTGTATACCTGAATCGAGCATTTGAGTTGTAGTTGTTAGCATAGTTATCCGTTATATTAGGCGGAGATATTGAAATCTCACCATCACTAAAACCCTCGTTTTTTAAAAACTTCAAAACAGCATCTTTGTAAAAGGAAATCTTTTTATAAAGATTAAACGGATTATTGTCGGCTACTGTGAACTCGATTGGATAAATTGCAACATTTGCTTTTACAAGCCTCTCAGATAAGCCTTTTACACTCACTGTTCTCTCAAGCCCCTTAATTTTCAATGCCGTTTGAGAAATCAAATAAGCCAACGCAACCAAGCCAATAGCTATAAATAGACCACAGAAAAAACCTCCCCATCCAGATTCCCTTCTATACATATACCAACCCCCTGTTCAATTTTACACCCTCCCAAAGGAGAATCTTCTTTTTTAAATCTACCCCTTTCGAATAACCACCAATACCATTTTTTGCTATGACTCTATGACACGGCACAAAAAATGCATAACGATTAATGGATAAAAGCCTTGCTGTAGCCCTTGCAAAACGTTTATCACCAAACAGAGTCAAAGCTAAATCTGAATAGTAAAAAACCTCTCCAATTTTTGTAGAAATTAAAAAATTATGCAATCTTAATTGTTTCTCATTTAAACCAGATATATCAAGCAAATTATAGTCAAAATGGGAAAAGTCCCTACTCTTAAACACCTTACATACTGAGTCTTTTAAATATCCTGAAAGTGGTTTGCCCTGCCGCGCGCTTTCAAGCGAAATAGCTTCTATTTTATTTTCGTTTGTATAAAAAATCAACCATCTATCAAAAGGTGTATCAATGTAATAACTACTCAACAACTATCCTTATGTGATATATTGAAGCAACCGTATCTTCCTGAATCCTACGCACCATATCCTCAAACTCATCAAAAGATACCTTTTTATACTCAACAAGAGGGTCTCTTTGGCCATAACCCCTCAATCCCACAGCATCTCTTAGGTAATCCATGTTTTTAAGATGCTCTCTCCAGTGCATATCTACTATCTGGAGAAGAATTTGCCTTTCTAAATTTCTCATCTCCTCCGAACTTATTAATTCCTCTTTATCGTTGTACTCTTTAACCAGCTCATCCCTAATGCTTTGAATAAGATTATCCCTCTGTTTTGTTCTTGAAAGTTCCTTTGTATTGATCTTAAATGTTCTATCAAAAACTCTCTTCATTTCCTTATTAAAACCATTTATATCCCAGTTAACCGGATCTATATTCTGAGGAAGATAAGCATCTGCCAAATCATAAACAATTGACTCGACGTATCCCAAAATATCGTCCTTAAGGTCTTTACCCTCTAAAATACTACGTCTCTGCTGGTAAATAACCTGCCTTTGTTTGTTCATCACATCGTCATACTCAAGTAGGTTTTTTCTTATCTCAAAATTGTAATCTTCAACCTTCTTCTGGGCATTCTCTATTGCCCGCGTAATCATCTTGTTCTCTATTGCTTCTCCTTCTTCAACACCCAACTTATTCATTAAAAACTTTATCCGTTCGGAACCAAAAATCCTAAGAAGATCATCTTCTAAAGAGAGGAAAAATCTCGACTCACCCGGGTCGCCTTGCCTGCCTGACCTACCTCTCAACTGGTTATCAATCCTTCTTGATTCATGCCTCTCCGTGCCAAGGATAAAAAGACCCCCCAGTTTCCTGCTTTCTTCTGTAAGTTTTATATCAACGCCACGTCCAGCCATATTTGTAGCTATTGTTACCCTGTGAGGTTCACCTGCATGGGCTATAATTTCTGCCTCCTTCTCATGGTGCTTTGCATTCAAAACAGCATGTGGAATTCTCTTTTTAACAAGTAATTTATGAATTTCTTCAGATTTCTCAACACTTGTCGTTCCAACTAATACTGGCTGGCCTTTTTCATATCTCTCCTTAATTTCTCCAATCATAGCATTGACTTTTTCCCTATGGGTTTTAAAAACAAAATCATTGTGATCTATCCTAACAACGGGCTTATTTGTTGGAATCACTACGACATCCAAGTTGTAAATCTCTTTAAACTCACGTGCCTCCGTTGCCGCTGTTCCAGTCATACCTGAGAGTTTCTCATACATCCTAAAGTAGTTCTGAAATGTAATAGACGCTAACGTTTGAGACTCCTTTTGGATTCTTAGATGCTCTTTCGCTTCTATTGCCTGGTGCAGTCCATCTGAGTATCTTCTGTCCGGCATTAACCTACCTGTAAATTCGTCAACAATAATAGCTTTACCATCTTTAACTATATAATCCTTATCCTTATAATACACTGCATGGGCTTTTAATGATTGATTTACCATGTGTAAAATTTCTATATTTTCTATATCATACAAATTTTTAATACCCAAAAGTTTTTGAATTTTCTCAATCCCGGGGTCGATCAATACGGCATTTTTGGCTTTTTCATCTAATTCATAATCTTCAGGTTTGAGTTGCCTTACAGCTTTGTCAACTTTGTAGTACAAAGAAGAAGGTTTATCTGCGACACCAGATATAATCAATGGCGTTCTCGCCTCGTCTATTAGGATTGAATCTACTTCATCAACTATAGCGTAATAAAAATTCCTTTGAACATAATCATCCAAGGAATAACTCATATTGTCTCTTAAATAATCGAAACCGAACTCACTGTTAGTACCATATGTTATATCTGCAGAATATGCCTCTCTCCTTGAACAAGGGATAAGTTTCGTTGTAAATTTTTCTTTATCGTCCCAATCCACTAAAAAGGATTTATTCTGCTGTTGAATAACGCCAACTGTAAAACCCATAGACAGATATATTGGACTCATCCACAAAGCATCCCTCTTTGCCAGATAATCGTTAACCGTAACAAGATGAACCCCTTTTCTTGTCATGGCATTGAGGACTAAAGCCAACGTTGCAACAAGTGTTTTTCCTTCGCCGGTTTTCATCTCTGCAACTATACCCTTGTGAAGCACATACCCACCGACAAGTTGAACATCAAAATGCCTCATGTTAAGTGTACGCCTTGCTACTTCTCTTGTTAAGGCAAAAGAGTCCACCAATATTGCATCCAAATCGCCTTTTTTGTTATACTTATTTTCCAATCTTTTAATTTCTTCCATAATGTTTTCATTGCTTAAAGATTTTGCCCAGCTTTCCCTATCATTTATCTTTTTAACATACGGTTGTATTGATTTTAATACTCTATCGTTCTGTGTTCCAAAGACCTTCTTTAGTAATCTTAGCATTTTTCCCCTCTTAAAGTTAATTTCACTCAATATTATTGAACTGAAAGACAAAAATCAACTAAAACAAGAATTTAGTTGACCAAAACGATTTATATTGATAAAAACCCAAAAATGGTTGTGGGAGGTTTAAGATGAAAAAGTTATTTGCACTTGTATTGACATTTTTGGTGCTGGTCTTGTTTGGATCTGGAAATGTAACTTACGCAAAACAGGGAAAAATCAAGGTTGCATTCCTCTACATAGGCCCACACAACGATGGTGGCTGGAGCCAAGCACATGATGAAGGCAGAATTTACTTACAAAAACATCTACCTTACGTCATAACGAGTTATTCAGAAAGTGTGCCAGAAGGTGCACCTTGCGAAAAAGTCGTAAGGGATTACATACATAAAGGATACAAAGTAATTTTTGGTACAAGTTTTGGTTTTATGAACTGTTTATATAATGTGGCTAAGGATTATCCAAATGTGATTTTTGAGCACTGTTCTGGTTACAAAACAAGAAAGAATATGGGTACATATTTTGGCAGAATGTACCAAGTCGATTACTTAGCTGGGCTTGTAGCTGGAATGACAACAAAAAGCAACTATATTGGATTTGTTGCGCCATTCCCCATTCCTGAGGTGGTTAGAGAAATTGATTCATTTACCATCGGTGCGAGAGAAGTTAATCCTAAGGTAACTGTACACGTAATTTGGACAAACTCATGGTTCAACCCGGTTAAAGAAAGAAGCGCTGCAGAAACGTTTATAGCAAATGGAGCAGATATCATAGTAAGCGGCTGCGATTCACCGGCATCCATAGAAGCTGCTAAAAAAGCAGGGATACATGCAATCGCATACGACAGAGACATTCACAATATGTTTCCAAAAACAGTTCTCACATCCAGAGCTTGGAATTGGGGAGTTTATTATGTTAAAGTTTTAAAGGAAGTACATAATGGAACATGGAAATCTGAAAGGTATTGGGGTGGTCTAGATACAGGTATTGTAAAATTGGGGAAATTTGGTGACACAGTACCAGAGAAAGTGAAAGCTTACGTTCTCAAAAAAGAAAAAGAAATTAAAGAGGGTAAATTTAAGATATTTGAGGGACCTATTTACAATCAACATGGCAAATTAATGGTCAAAAAAGGTCAAGAACTGCCAGATAAAGACAAATTATCATTGCAGTGGTTTGTCAAAGGAGTTGTAGGATCCATTCCACGCTAAGAATCTTTATGGCAGCCTCTTTAATTAGAGGCTCTGCCTCTTTTTTTATTTCATGGTAGAAATTGCTTTAGAAACAAGAAATATAACAAAAATATTTCCTGAAACTGTAGCCAATAAAGATATTTCATTTAAGCTCAAAAAAGGTGAAATACATGCCCTTTTGGGAGAAAATGGTGCTGGTAAAACCACTCTAATGAACATACTCTATGGTATATACATGCCAACAAGTGGTGAAATATTCATAAATGACCAAAAGGTGATAATAAGATCTCCTTTAGATGCCATAAAATTAGGAATAGGTATGATTCACCAGCATTTTATGCTTGTGGAAACCTTAAGTGTACTTGAGAACATAATTTTGGGTCTAAAAGAATATGGCTTTGTTATAAATAAAAAAACAGTTAAGGAAAAATTAAAAGAGATAGAAAGTTTGTACTCTTTACAAACTGACCCTAACGTTAAAGTTTGGCAAACAACTGTTGGAGAGCAGCAAAGAATTGAGATAATCAAGGTTTTGTTCAGGGGTGCAAATATACTGATTCTGGATGAACCTACAGCAGTTCTAACACCACAAGAAACACAGAGCTTGTTTAAAATTTTAAAAAAAATGAAAGATGATGGAAAATCCATTATATTTATAACGCACAAATTAGAAGAAGTCATGCAAATCGCTGACATAATCACAGTTTTAAGAAGAGGAAAAGTTGTAAAAACCCTGCCCAAATACAAAACAACAAAATCAGAACTTGCCCAATTAATGGTTGGGGAAGCACAAGACTGTAATTATCTAAGAAAGAAAAGAGAAACAAATGAAATAATATTAAGCATAAATAAACTTATAGTATATTCAGATAAGGGAACAAAGTCACTCAAAGGCATAGATTTAGATGTGAAAAGGGGAGAAATACTCGGCATTGCGGGAATATCAGGAAACGGGCAAAAAGAGCTCGTACAAACAATAGCAGGCCTAAAAAAGGTTGCGGAAGGCAAAATAATATTTAACGGCTTAGATATAACAAACAAACATCCACGATTCATAAGCCGCCTTGGCATTAATTACATACCCGCAGACAGACTCGCAATGGGCGTTGCTCCTAACTTATCAGGCATAGATAATGCCATTATGCGCAGATACTACAGGTTTCCCTTATCAAAAAACGGCGTCATGAATTACATAAAAGCCCTTGCATACACAAAAATGATGGCAAAGGCTTACAAAATAAAATTGGACAATCCCTTTGCACCCATAAAACTCTTATCCGGTGGCAATATGCAAAAGCTGATTTTAGCACGTGAAATTTTAGAAAACCCGAAACTTCTCATTGCATCCTATCCCACAAGGGGTCTTGATATAGCATCAACCCAATTCTTCAGGCAAAAATTGATAGAAATAGCAAACAAGGGAAAAGCTGTTATTTTATTATCTGAAGATTTAGATGAAATTCTCTCACTTTCTGATAGAATAGCCGTTATGTATGAAGGATCAATTGTTGGAATCCTAAAAGCAGAAAAAGCCGACAAAAACACAATTGGTCTAATGATGACCGGAGCAAGTACATAGATGCTATATTTCGAAAAAAGGCAATCAGTACCACAACGCTTCAAAGTAGTAATACCTATTATCTCATTACTAATTGGACTTATAATCGGTGCCATAGCTGTTGCCATAGTCGGAATTAACCCTTTAGATGTCTATGGTGGCATCTTATCAAACGCCTTCGGCAGCTGGTACGCATTCTCAGAAACACTGGTTGCGGCAACACCTTTAATTTTAATCACAGCGGGTCTGATAGTAGTTTTCAAAATGAACATATGGAACATCGGGGCATATGGACAATACATAATGGGTGCTATCTTTAGCTCTTATTTTGCACTTTTCGCTTCGAACGGTTTATCCAAACCTATAATGCTCTCAGTAATGGTAACAGCAAGCATGGTAGGCGGTGCTATATGGGCTTTGATACCCACACTTTTAAAAATATTCTGGGAAGTAAACGAAGTCATAACAACTCTACTGCTTAATTATATCGCTCTTTATATACTAAAGTTCCTCATGTACGGTCCGTGGAAAAATCCAACAAGTTATGGGTTTCCACTGTCAAAAACCTTTCCTCAAAACGCTATACTCCCAATTTTATTCAACGGAACACGTCTGACAATTGGCATAATATTCGCATTAATTGCAGTTTTAATAATATGGTTTTTGATTAAAAAATCTAAATTTGGCTATGAAATCAGGGTAATAGGAGATAACCCCCTTGCCGCAAGATACGCAGGAATAAGCGTAAACAGGGATATAATAATAGGCATGGCTATAAGTGGTGCTTTGGCAGGCTTGGCCGGCATGACCGAGGTTTCTGGAATTGTTCACTATTTACAGGTTAAAATTGGAGCAGATTATGGTTATACAGCAATAATAGTGGCATGGATAGCATATTTAGATCCACTTGTAACAATTTTAGCTTCTACTCTCTTTGGTGGATTAGCAAGTGGTGGTTATTCTCTTCAGATAACAATGAGGGTATCTTACGGAATAGTAGGTCTGATTGAAAGCATAACACTGTTCAGTTTAGTTGGCGCTCAGATATTTTTAAATTACAAATTAAGGTGGAAGAATGGTTCATCATAGTGTCTATATCTCTCTACTTGCCAATACGATTAAAGCTGGAACAATTTTACTTTTTCCAACAATAGGAGAGATATTCGCCGAGAGGGCTGGAATATTAAACTTGGGCATTGAAGGCATGATGCTAATTGGCGCATTCATTGGCTTTATAGTATCATACACTACACACAACCCTTATTTAGGTTTCGCTGCTGGAGTGATTGCAGGGGGAATAGCATCATTGATACACGCTTTCATATCCATCACATTAAGAGGCAACCAAATCGTTAGCGGTTTAGCTCTAACTATCTTTGGAGGCGGATTTACGACATTTTACGGTCAAAAATGGATAAACATGACGCTAAACAACACACTACCAACCCTAAAATTACCCATTCTTAGCGAAATTCTATACATTGGCCCTATATTTTTCAGCCAAGACCTTGTTGTATATCTTTCTTACATTACAGTCTTTGTAATGTGGTTCATACTCTACAAAACAACAATAGGATTAAACTTAAGAGCTGTAGGAGAAAACGCAAAAGCAGCAAATGCCATGGGAATAAACGTTTATAAGGTCAGATATATATGGACATTCTTTGGTGGCCTCTTAGCAGGCGCGGGAGGAGCATACCTCACAACATCATACGCCCCTTTTTGGCTTGATGGAATTACAGCAGGTAGGGGTTGGATTGCTATAGCGCTCGTGATTTTTGCAATGTGGGACCCTCTGAAAGCCCTCTTTGGAGCTTATCTATTCGGTGGAATAAATGCATTACAGTTTCAATTACAAGCCTTAGGAACAACTATACCTTCCGCCATACTAAACATGCTCCCCTATATTGGAACCTTCATAGTTATAACAATCAGCTCGATAATAGTAAAAACACGCCATGTAAGGCCACCAAGAGAATTGGGAATTCCATACATTAGGGAAGAAAAATAGTTTTACACACAGCTAATCATATATTTAGCCACATATATATGAAAAATATATAAAAAACAAAAGATTCCTGTTTTTGGAAAAATAATGGTGCCGGGGGCGGGACTCGAACCCGCACGGGGTCGCCCCCACTGGATTTTGAGTCCAGCGCGTCTACCAGTTTCACCACCCCGGCTCTAACGTTAAGAATTATATATATTTGAGTTAACGTGTCAATATTTTACTTGATAAATTGGTAGTATTTCTGCTATAGATAACACGAGGTGATAACATGGGTGAAATAAATATTGTAGACAGAGAAACAAACAATATTGTAGATGCAATAGAAGAAACGGCAGCTATAATAGGTCTACCAAAGAAATTTTTAGACTTTAACATTATAGATGAAAAAGAAAAAAAGGATAATATAGGAAATATTAAGAAAATCTATAAAATCAGAATTTATCAAAATCAAAAGAAAAATGAACTTTTAAATATAATATCAGTGGAAACAGACTCAGAAAAACACCCACTCAAAGCTTACATATATATAGATACCGCAAAGCTAAATTCAGATTTAGTAGTAAGTGAAAAAGAAATAATAGAGGCAATAAGAAAAATACTTGCTCTAAATAATATAAACTATGGAGTTAAAACCAAACTTTTTCCAGCTATTGCGAAGGAAATAAAAAAAAGATTGTCACCTACAAACAAACCATTTAGAATACTTATAGCTGAAGGAAAAAAACCTACAAGAGGAGAAAATAGTAAATTAATATTTCATTTTGACAAATATAAAGCCGCTGGAACAATTGATAAAAATGGAAAGATAGACTACAAAAAGAAAAATTTTTTGGTTCCTGTAAAAAAAGGCCAACTATTAGTGGAGTTCTACAAACCCACTCAAGGTGAAGAAGGATACGACATATTCGGCAATATACTTGTACAGGACGTGGGAGTCGTTATAGAGGACATCGAAGAGATTAAATTTGCTAACGGAAGTGCTAAAAAAGTCGAAGAAGGAAGAGTAATAAAAGTGCTCTCAGAAAAAGATGGAGTTATAATATACAGGAATGGCGCTTATGACATAGACACAAACATAACAATAAACAAGGTTGATATAAAAACAACAGGCAATTTAAACGCCGATGGAAATGTTGAATTAGAAATTGGAAATGGTATAAATAGTGGTATTGAAGACACAATAGCTGCTGGAATGAAAGTCAAAGGTAAAAAAGTAGTGGTGAATGGAGATGTAGGTCCAAAAGCTATAATAGAGGCAGAAGAAGTAGATATAAAAGGAAGTGTTCATCAAGATGCTTATATAAAAGCCAAACATGCAAAAATAGCAATATGCAGGGGTACAGTAGAAGCTAATGAAATAGAAATCGAGCTATCAGAACATGCTCATCTAATAGCAAAAAGTAGCATAGTTATAAATAAAGCAGTCGCAACAAAAATATATGCCCCTAAAGTGGAAATAAAAGAAAATATGATGTCATCTTGTATAACAACATCCTCTGATAGCGTAGTCGTAAATAACGTTGAAGGCAACAATAACATAATATCCATCAAGCCACTTGAGTTGCCATGGATAAAAGAGCAATACAAGGAATTGGCGGTAAAAGAAAAGTATGCAAAAACAATATTTAAAAACCAACAGAAAAATTACTTAACATTAAAAGCAAAAGCCGATAATGAGAAAAAGAAAACAGAGGCAATACTAAATACAATTCAGAAACTCAAAAAAGAAGGGAAAAATATACCTAATCCATTGCTAATTGCTATAAAGAAATTTAACGAATTACAGAACCAATTAAAAGAGGAAGAGAAGTCTTTTAAGTCAGCAGAAAAAGAATTGATAAAAATCCAAAACGATATGGAATACTTAAGAAATAGTTATAAGGATGGTCACATAATAATAAAGAATACAATATCAGCAAACAATATTATAGAATTCAATAATAAATTAAAAAGGGTGCTTGACCAAGAGTACAGAAAAGTAAAAATATACACAAGAGAAATTCAAGGCAAAGAGAATATAGTGATAGAACCTCTTTAAAATCAAAATCATTACACAGTTTGCAATAA
>JALVTR010000138.1 GCA_027035885.1 Desulfurellales bacterium | reverse complement strand
TGGATTTTTGTAATAATCAACCAAAACTTTAAACTCCGTTCCAAGATCACAAGCTGTGTCTCTCTTTTTTTTCTCAAAGACGTCAAAAAAGGTAAATCTTCCTTGCATATAAAAGATTGTGATAAGAAGGCAAGGCTTTTGCCTCCAGCTCTTAGACCGCTTTGCTTGAATGTGGGTAATAGGTTTATTTTTGCCACTTCTTCTTTAGTTATAGCTAAGTTGCGCATTAAATCTACTATTTTATCTGTAAATGTTTTTTCACCGGCAAGTTTCATTCTGTGAGGATTACCGGCCGCAAGGATCGAAATCGATGAAATAAGTATAAAAATTAAGTTTATGATTGTAATTCTTATAAACTCTGTTTTAACCTTAGGTTGTTTAAAAACACTAACATGTGCTTTCATAAAGACCTCCAGTTAGCATTGGTAAGGTTTGGTGTCATAATAAGAGTTCTAATTTCAGCTTTTAACCAAAATCGACACATAATAGTCTCCTCCTTTGCAAATTATAAGCTTACTTCTTCCAAAGTAGCCGTTTAATTTGGCCTCTATCATGTAAACCCCTTTGTTAACGAGTATGCTATTTTTTTAAAGTTCCTCTCGTAGGTTTCCCTGTTTAATTTTTTTAGGTGAAAACTAAATTCCTTCTAATTTAGCTTTCTATAGCTTTTAGAATCGAAAATTAGAATATATATTTTACACTTTTTACTGGGTGTATAGTCCTTTTGCTTTAAAAGGCCCATGAATCTTAAAAGGTTTTTATCACCTATTTCACGCAACCTTTCTATATCTCTATCACTTACACTGAATATCTCTTTAAATAGAGCACCCCTTTTTTCTATAGTCCACTTAGATTTGCAGAAATTTAGGAATTTATCAAACGGGTAAAACACAGGCTCTTTAAGTCTTGGTGTTGTTAAATAATCGTTATAAGCAAATCTGCAATCTTCCTTTGAGGGGTGTTTTAAAATTGAATTTCCAACCTTAATTTCTGAGACTTTACTTATATCTTTTGCTTTTATTGTCCATTTAACCAATACACTATTTTTCGAATTTCTTATTTTGCTTTCTCTTTTCAAATAAACAGGTAAATTTCTCTCAATGATATTTCCATCAACACCCAAAGATAGGTAATGCGTATTCTGCATTTTTACAGAAAACCCCTCGGGAGGGGCATTGTTCACTATCTTCGGCTCAAAATTAACGTAGAATGTGAAGATTTTTTTGTTGTATGTTAGCTTTATTCTAAACCCTTTGCAGCTTTTGTTAATTTTGGTTTCGATAAGTATTGTGTTGTTTAACAAACTAAAGCTATTTATCTCTATATTGCATGTGTTTTCCTTTTTGGGGTGGCAACTGAAAAGTAGTAAAATTGATAGAGATAAAATATAGCCCAACAGGTTTTTTGTAAATCTCACTAAAAAATCGCCCTTTAATTTCCAAATTATATATAAATTTTTAATATAATGCAAGCTTTTTATAGTGTCATTAAACGCCAGAGTTTAGGACAAACAAAATTCAAATATTGCCATACGCGTGTATACGCCATTTTCTACCTGTTTTGTAATTAAGCCCTTTGAGTGGTTGTCCATGACCCATGAGCCTAATTCTACATTTCTGTTAACAGGACCTGGATGCATGATAAATGCGTTTGCTAAATTGGATTTCTTTAGGCCAAAGAATCTATTATATTCCTTTAATGAAGGGATGTTTTGGCCGCTTTTTCTCTCAAGCTGAATTCGCAAAAGCATTACAAAGTCTTTGCCTTTCAAGGCTTTATCTATGCTCTTTTCGATTTTTATCCCTTTAATCCAATCCTTTTTTGGCAGCATTGTTGTTGGCCCATAAAAACTTAACTCCCAGTTGAACAGTTTTGCCATCCACATATGGCTTTTTGCCACTCTACTGTTTATTATATCTCCTATTATGCATATTTTTAGGTTTTCCAAAGCTCTTTTTATTTCATACATGGTCAGAGTGTCTAAGAGTGCCTGGGATGGATGTTCATTTGTTCCATCACCTGCGTTTATAATTGGAATTGATGTGAACTCTGCAAGGAATTTTGGGTAGCCAGATTCATGGTGTCTAATCACGAAGGCGTCGGGATGCATAGCGGATAGATTTATTATTGTGTCGTAATCGGTTTCGCCTTTTTTTAAGCTTGATTGATTGTAGTCTATGTTTATCACTTCTGCGCCCATGCGTTTTGCAGCCATTTCAAATGATGTCCTTGTCCTTGTGCTGTTTTCAAAGAAGATGCTGATTACGGTTTTGTTTTTTAGAATTCCTTCAAAACTTTTCTTGCCACTCTTAAAATCCAATGCATTCTGAACGATTCCTTTAACATCCTCTTTTGTCAGATCTCTAACACTAATTAAGTGTCTCATCTTACCTCACCTTTCAATGTCCCTGTGAATAATATCAACAGTATAACCTTTGTCTTTCAAAAATTTACCCACGAACTCCACAATTGCTACAGATCTATGTTTGCCTCCCGTACAGCCGAACGCTATACTTATGTAACTTTTACCTTCTTTTGTATATAAGGGTAATATCGAGTTTAAAAATTCTTTGAGAATCTCGATAAAATTTTTTGTTTGTTCTTGGTTTAAAACAAATTCGTATGTTTTTTCATTCAAACCTGTTGTTTCCCTTAGGTCTTCCATAAAAAAGGGGTTCGGTATAAATCTCACATCAAAAACATTGTCTGACTCTGGCGGTAAACCGTATTTAAAACCAAAAGAGATTAGCTGGATGAGTATTGAGCTTTTATCTTTTCTGAATCTATTTAGTATAGTTCTCCTCAGCTCATTCACGTTTGTATCAGTTGTATCTATGATAATATCTGCTAAAGTTCTCACAGGTGATAGAAGATTGTTTTCCTCTTCTATAGCCTTTTCTAACGGCAAACCTTTTACCATGCTTAGAGGGTGTGCCCTCCTTGTTTGTTCGAATCTTTTTATAAGCGTTTTTTTGTCTGCTTCCAAGAAAATTAAGAGAAGACTATTTTTTGTGGCTTTTATTAGTTTTATTAATTCCTGTATATTTTCTTGGATACTAGGGTCACGTGCATCGCAAACTATTGCCAATTTTTCAATTTGGTTATTTGAAAATTCTACAATTTCTAAAAATTTCTTTAGGAACGAAGTAGGTAAGTTATCTATGGAAAAATAACCACTATCTTCTAAAGCTGCCAGCGCAGTGCTTTTTCCTGAGCCAGAAAGGCCACTTAACAGGACGACTTCCATATTGTGCTATGTTTTCTTTAAATTTTCTTCTTTTTCTTTTATAAGTCGTATTGTTTCTTTCTCATTTTTCGTTGATAATATTTTTTCTTTTAGTTCCTCATCTTTAAATATTTTTGCTACTTTGGCTACAGCTTTTAGAAGTATAGAAGGTTTTGTTGATGGCGCTAAAATTACAAAGAATATTCTTGAGGGAATATCATCTAACGAACCGAAGTCTATAGGGTTTTTTGTGGTAAATAATGCTCCTATTAATTTGTCTAAGCTATTTATCTTTGCGTGTGGTAGGGCAAACTGCCCTCCAAGAGCGGTTGACCCAAACTTTTCTCTTGCTTTTAAATAGGAAAAAACCTCATCTACATCTAAGTTTGCCTTTTCTGCTATTTTCTCTGCCATCTTACGTAAACAATCAAATTTTTCATTGCAGTCTATGTTTAAGCCAATCTCATAAATGAAATCTGAAATTCTATAATCTTTCATCTTGTAACAATGTACCCATAATCGCCATTTTTCTTTCTGTATATTACGCAAACCTTGCCATTTTCTGAATTATTGAAAACAACGAAGTGTTTATCTTTTTCGTTTAACATCATTATAGCTTCTTCTACTGTTAAGGGTTTGGGTATAAATTCTTCTTCAATAATGACTGGTTCTCTATCAGTATTGGTTTTTGCAAATTCTTCTTGCTGAGTTGTTTTTCTTTTTGATTTGTATAATTTGTCTTTAAATTTTTCAATCTGTTTCTCTAAGACTTCATATACTAAATCTATGGAAGAGTATAAGTCTCTTGATGACTCTGATGCTTTCATTATTTCTCCGTCTACATTAAGTTTGACGTCTGCTATATGCCTAAATTTTTCTATTTTGAGTATTATATCTGCTGTTATGTTTGCATCTATCTTTCTATCCAGTTTGCCAATCTTTTTTTCTACGTAGCCTTTAATGGATTCTGTAAGTTCAGTATTTTTTGCACTAATGGTTATTTTCATAAAAACCTCCTAAATTTAGTTATGGCGGTGTTCATGGTCGCATACCTCTTTGTATGTTACGTCTAACCTGTTTTCTATGAAATCCTCAATTAATTTTCTTGCTTTATCGGGTACTGCGTTTGTAATTACTTTAATTCCAAGATTTTCAAACATCTCAACAGCCTTAGGTCCTATTCCTGCAACAATAACAACATCTGCTTTTTTACTTTTCACCCATTGCGGAAAACTTCCTTCAAAATGCTCTGGAGCTGGTTCTATCTCTAACGATAAGATTTTTCCATCTTCTATCTCAAAAAAGCCAAATTTTTCCGCATGTCCAAAATGTTCTGATAATTCATCTCCTATTATAGGAATAACTACTCTCACCATTTGTTTTGTTTCACCTCCTAAAAAATCTTTCTTTCCAATTCTCATAGTAATTGTTTATTTTTCTTTTTAAAGAGTATTCTTTTTCTATCTCATCTATTTCTTTCTCGCTGATTGTATAAAACTTGGCATTTTCTATATCAAAATTCTTTTTCGTTAAAATCATATATGCTGTATTTATATCTTTAAACAAATCTTCCGTGTTTTTGTTTATATCTGGGTGACACCTCTTTGCGAGTTTTAGATAATTATTCTTTATTATATAATCTGGAGTATCTTCTGCTACTCCGAGGAGCTTTCTTGCAACTATTTCATATTTTTTTATTTTTGTAAATCTCTCCTGAAAGGAAAAATCATAAATCATACGTACATAATCTCCCGTGGATACTTAGTTAAAGATTCAACACTGCCTTTTTTGACTAAATACGTATTTTCTACTCCCACAGCACCTTTGTCTTTGAAAGCTATTTTTGGCTCAAATGCAAATGTCATTCCTTCTTTTAGTTCAAAATCTGTACCTTTCGCTATAAATGGGTATTCATCCACTTCTAGCCCTACGCCGTGACCTATAAAGGATACTTGATTTCCCTTCGCTCCCATGAAGTTGTCTTTATATCCCCATTTTTCTGCCATACTCATGCAATGCTCGTATATTTCCAAACTCGATGCCCCTTCCTTAGCGTTTTCTTCTAAGTAATTCATAACATCACGGCAGAAATCATAAGCTTTTTCAAAGTCTTTATCAAGTTTTCCAGAGACGAATGTGCGTGTTTCATCTGTTAGGTAGCCATCATGGTTGCTAATAAAATCCACTATAACCGGTGTGTTTTCTTCGATTTTATAATTAGAAGCACCGTCTGGAAAACTGGGTGATAAACCGTATCCTGTTGTTGGTTTTAAAAGCCCATTTGGATATGCGCTACGGAAACCGCTATGTACATGACCCATTAACATATCGCTGTTAAAGCCACGCATTCTGCACCTGCCAAGATGCCCCCTTTTTCTTGCTCTAAACTCTATCTCCACATTAACCTCAATCTCTTTTTTGCCTGTCCTAACTAACTCTTTAGCGTCTTCCATCATGCAATCCAGCATTCTCGCGGATTGCACCATCTTTTCAAGCTCGTATGAGCTTTTTATAGCTCTTATGCTGCGTATTGTGTGTGAAACGTCTGAGAAAGTAGAATCTTTGAATATTTTTTTGAGTCTAAAGTACATATCCACGGGTAAAACATCTGTCTCTATGCCTATTTTAGAGTATTTTATCTCTCTATCTGATAGTATTTGAGGCAATTTGCTCATGCCTGATATTTGCAATAGGTTGTTTTTTTCTATGGGTGTTTCTTCTATTGCCCTTTCAAAGCCCTTTCTTATAGCAAAGACTACCTTACCTTCGTTTGATATAACTAATACACCAGATGGCATGGTTCCACTAAAGTAGAAGATATCGGTATTTTGCATAATTAGGGTAACGTCAATATCATTATTTTTGAGGGCTTCCGTTAGTTTTTCTATTCTTTTTTTTATCTCTTCTTTCATGGAAACCTCCAAGAGCAGTTTTTTAAATTATACATAGAAATGTAAACAATTCAAAAATTATTTGACTGGCATGTAGTAATAAGTAAATTGTTTATATGGCAAAGAGAGTTTATGTGTGCAGTAATTGTGGGGCCGAATTTGGGAAGTGGTATGGTAGATGTCCAAACTGTGGTGAATGGGGTAGCATTAAAGAGCAGCAAGTGGTTTCAAAGAAATCAAAATTTTCTTACAACTCTATAAAGCCCGTTAAACTTTCAGATATTGATATAACAAATGATACTCTAAATTTTAAAAGTGATTTTTCATCCTTTTTCTCAAAAGAGATTCCAAAGGGTGGAGTTTATTTGATTTCTGGAACGCCCGGTATAGGAAAATCAACGTTTCTTTTGCAGATAGCTGATGATTTTATCAGAAGTGGAACACGAGTGGTGTATGTTTCTGCCGAGGAATCTTTAGGTCAAATTGCATCGAGGGCTAAGAGGTTAGATGTGAATAATGTTGAGGCGATTTCTGAAAATAAACTTGATAATATTATAGGTTTCTTTGAGCATGAAAAATTGGATGTCGCTATAGTAGACTCTGTGCATACGATTTTTAGTGATGAAATAGATTATGTGATAGGTGGGGTTCAGCAGGTTAAGTATTGCACTGAGAAGCTTATCGATATTACCAAATCTAAAGGCATAATTTTATTTTTAGTTGCGCATATCACAAAATCAGGGTCTATAGCAGGCCCTAAAACTCTTGAACATATGGTAGATTCTGTGCTTTTAATGGAAGGTGACAAGAATAGCAGTTTAAGAATTTTAAAGTTTATAAAGAACAGATTTGGTCCTACGGATAACGCTCTTATTTTGGAAATGACAAGAGAGGGGCTAAAAAAGGTGGAGGACCCGACGCTTAAATTTTTGGAGAAGAGAGAATTTACTGACGGTATTTGTTATGGAGCTACAGTTGAAGGTGATTATCCTATAATTTTGGAGGTACAAGCCCTTTGCGTTCAAACCCCACTTGCTATACCGCGAAGGGTAAGCGTAGGTTTTGATGTTAACAGACTTAACATGTTGCTTGCTGTATTGGAGAAGAAATTGGGTTTGCCATTTTTTAAATATGACGTTTACATAAATATCACAGGAGGTGTTAGGGCGAACTCTACATCAATTGATGCCGCTGTCGTATCATCTATAATTTCTTCATTGAAAAAGAGCGTATTGGAGGATAATACAGTGGCGTTTTCTGAAATTGATTTAACGGGAAGACTGAGGCTTTTTGGTAGAGAAAAAAGGATTGTAGATAAACTAAAAAATCTGGGTTTTAACTTAATTGTTGCTCCTAACGTAAAGGATGTTAAACGTCTTTACGAGATTATCTAATGTTTGATAAGATAAGAATATGAATAACCATTTTTTTATTGCAGGGCCATGCGTTATAGAATCAGAAGGTATTGTTCTAAAAACGGCTGAGTTTTTAAAGAGAATTAGTGATGAGTACGGTATTAAGATAATTTTTAAATCTTCTTTCGATAAAGCTAATCGCACATCAATAACATCATTTAGAGGACCTGGTTTAAGAGAAGGTTTGAAAGTTTTAAATAAAGTTAAAGAACAGTTTGAAATGCCAATAACGACGGATATTCATCTGCCTGACCAAGCAGAAGCTGCGGCCCATGTTGTGGATATTGTTCAAATTCCGGCTTTTTTGTGCAGACAAACCGATCTTGTTGTGGAAGCTGCAAAAACTGGGAAGGTTGTGAATATTAAAAAAGGGCAGTTTATGGCACCGTGGGATATGAAATACATTGTTGAAAAAGCAAAAGCATCAGGAAACGAGAATGTTTGGCTGACTGAAAGGGGTTCAACATTTGGGTATAATAATTTGGTTGTCGATTTTAGATCATTGAGGGTAATGAAAAGCTTCTCTAAAGCCGTAATATACGATGTTACACATTCAATGCAGGTACCCTCATCCGGGGGTAAAAGTGGAGGAACTAAACAGTACGCTAAATGGTTAGCGTTTGCTGCAGCGAGTGTGGGTGTTGATGGGCTATTTTTTGAGATTCACCCTGAGCCAGAAAAGGCTAAATCTGATGCTGCTGTGATGCTGTCTTTAGAAGAGTTTAAAAATATAATACCTGTTATTTTAGAACATTGGGAAATTGTAGATAGGCATGAAAAAACTCCATAGGTATGTAACTAAAAACTTTATTTTCACCTTTTTTGCTGTTCTTTTATTTACTGTATTTCTGTTTATTCTTTCTGACTTTTTTTCACGATTAGCTACAATACTCAAATCATCTGCTCCTTTAAAATACATTATCGAGTACTATGTTTTTTATACGCCATTTGTAATTTACTTCAGTTTGCCATTTATCTATGCTTTATCAAGCGTAATCAGTTTAGGTTATTTATCTTTTAGAAATGAAATTATAGTTATGCGTTCAAGCGGTCTAAGTATATTTAGAATATCAATGCCAATCTTGGTGCTATCTATTCTTGTCGCAGCTATAATGTTTTTTGGTAAAGAAAATTTTGTAAACTATGGCTTAGATAAGGCCACATTTATTAAACGCCATTACTTTGAAAAAGAAAAGTTAAATTCTACATGGCTGAATATTGGCAATGTGTTTATTAGAGCTAAAAGTATAAATGAGAAAAGAAGACAATTGCTTGGGGTGACCGCTTTTTATATAAATAGCAATTTTTCAAATATAAAAAAGGTTTTGGTATGCTCTGTGGCTGTTTTTAAAGACAAGAAGCTCGTATTTTACAATGGATACTGGAAAGACTTTCCTTTTAAAGAAAAACATCTGTTTGCCAAAATTAGTATACCGAATAAAAAGCCGTTTGTTTCTTTAATTTCTGAATCTAAATTGAAAGAGCCTTATTTAACGAACGTTATTAAAATGTTGAAAAGAGGGAAAGATAGGAATTACTATTTATCAATTATCTTGTTTAGGTTTTTGTATCCTCTGTCTTGTAGCGCATTATCACTTCTGTCGTTGGTCTTTGTTCTTAGAATAACACCGAGAAAAAGTGGTTTTATATGGAATGTGTTTTTCAGTGCAGTGATTTTTTTGATCTATATTGCGAGTTTTCAAGTTATTGTTAGCATGAGTAAATATTCCATTATTAACCCATTTCTTTCAATACCGATTTTTATGCTTTTCTGGATAGCAATTTCTTTGTATAATCTCTTAGAACTTGGAGTTTGAGGTGCGTATGGAAGCAGAGCCTAAATATATTTACTTGATATCTGATGGAACAGGCGAGACAGCGTCGAAAATTGCAAGAGCCTTTTTGGTGCAGTTTCGTTATTCAAATGTAAAGGAGAGAAAGTTTATAGAAATAAGGGAGGAAGAGCAAGTTGATGAAATTGTCGAAAAGGCTAAATATGAGAGACCGTTGGTTATAAGTACTGTTGCTGATAAAGAACTTAGAGACTATACTAATAATAAATTAATTGAGAATGGTGTAATGGTTTTGGATTTATTTGGTTATTATATAGAGAAATTTGAGCAGTTTTTTGGGCAGAGAGCAAGGAATATCTCTGGCTTGTTGCACAAAATAAGCGATCAGTATTTTGAGAAAGTTAAAGCCATTGAATATACCGTTGATCATGATGATAACAGGAGCACTAGGCGTTTGGACGAGGCAGATATTATACTTGTAGGTTTATCGAGAACAAGTAAGACACCATTGAGTATATATCTTGCGCAAGAGGGTGGATACAAAGTAGCTAATTTTGCTATAGTTAAAGGCGAAAAACTTCCTGACTTGCTATTTAAAATTGATCAAAGTAAAGTTGTGGGGTTAACAATAGACCCAATGAGGTTATATGAGATAAGGAAGCAGAGGGCTAAGAAATTGGGTATAGAAAATTCGTCCTATGCCTCTTTAAGTAAGATTTATGAGGAAGTTGAGTATGCAAATTCTTTGTTTAGACAGCATCCCGAGTGGTTGGTCATTGATGTGACAAACAGGTCTGTTGAAGAATCGGCGAGCGAAATTGTCTCAAAATTGTTTGGGAAGAAAATTTAAAGGAGGGTTTATAAATGAACGAACTTTCGAGTATTTCTCTATTGGTTATTGCTTTAGTCTATGCAATTTTTGCTTTGGGTGCTTTTGTAGGATTTATAGTATTAATTAAGTTGTATTCTGATCTTAAGAAAAAGCTTGATGAATTGAAAAAGCAGATTGAGCCTTATCAATCTAAGGTGGAGTTTATGTTTTACAAGACACAACAGATAGTAGAGATTGCGGAGCAACTTGCAAAAGATGCAAAAGAGCTTTCGGATGATGTGAAAACCACAGCAAAAGAGGTATTGGATAGAACAAAGGATACCACTTTTGAGCTTATGGATAGAACAAAAGAGTCGGTTACAGAGGTTAATTCTTTAGTTGTTAACACAAAGAATAGGGTAGAGGCTCATTCGAACTATCTTTTTGATAGGGTTAAAAGTATTGAAGAAAAATTAGACGATGTTTATGCTTTCTTGACGGGCTTATCAAAGGTTGCAAATAAATTGATGAAAAAGGAGGAGGATGAGTTATGAAGAAGCTATTTTTGATGCTGGGGGGGATGGTAGGTTTGGGCGCGGTTTTGTACTTTGTAACTAAAGATTCTATAGATTTTGAGGGATTTGCTTCTATTAAAGATAAAATACCTAAAATCGAGTTTGATAAGGTAAGGCAATTACTTGAGCAAAAAGAAGATATTGAGGAAAAGATAACAAACCTCGCCACAACAATAACTGATAGCGCAAAAGAACTGGTAGAGAAAAGCTCTGAATATGCTCAGGATAAAAAGCAATCCTTACTAAATATTATTGATGAAGCAAAAAATGCTATTCAGGAAGAAAAAGAAAAATTAAAGGAAATAAGAGAGAGATTGGACAATAAAGACTCAGAGGTTGTTTAATTGGATAACAGTTCTCGTCATTCAGGCCTATTTGAGTACATAATATTTTTGATTTTTTTGGGAGTGGGAGTTTATCTTTTATTTTTTAAGCTTACTTTTGTAACAATTGTGGTTTTTTTGTCTTACCTTATATCAGAAGTATCTTATCCTTTGGAAAATATGTTTGAAAAGTTAGTACCCCGTTGGTTAACGGGGCTTTTTGTTTTAAGTGTTATAATGGGAGGAATGATTGTAGTTTTTATAATAGCTGTTCCTATTCTCATAAATCAGTTATCAGGATTAGAAAAACAGATACCAGCCTTTATTAATGGTGTTAATAAAGAATTGAATGATATCTATAATTATATTGGTGCTAAATTCGGTCATAACAGGGAAATTTACACTATAACTTCAGGTGCTTTGTTATCAATAAAGGGCTATCTTGTATCTTTTGCTGTTAATAGTTTTGCAGGTCTTTTGAAAGGTGTATCTGCTATTTTTGCTTTTCTTTTGATACCTGTGATTTCGTTTTTTATGATACTTTATAGGGACAGATACAGGTCTGTTGTGCATGAGGTAATTCTTACTGTGCTAGGTGAAGATTATTTAGCGGTTTTTAAGGATATACATAACGTTATAGTTGGATATATAGTGGGTTTGCTTATACTTATGGTAGTTGTCTCAGTTTTGAGTATTATAGGTCTTTATATTGTTGGCGTAGATTATGCATTGCTTTTTGGTGTATTTGGTGGAGCTATGTATATAATTCCATATATTGGTGCAATTTTAAGTTTCATACCTCCTTTAATTGTTGCATTTGCTGTTCACCATAGCTTACTTATGGGTGTGGAAATTTTAGGTGTCCTTTTATTCATTCATTTTATATCTGGAAATATAATAGCACCTTATATTTACTCTAAACAATTGGAACTTGACCCGTTAGCCGTTTTACTCGCCATATTGTTTTTTGGGAAGTTACTGGGCATTTGGGGTGTAATCTTGTCGGTGCCTCTTCTTGGCATAATTGTTGTAAGCTATGATAAACTTGTTCCTATACTCTTAAAGAGGAGAAAAAACTGATGGATTATAAAGCATCTGGAGTTGATATAGATAAAGGTAATAGATTTGCTAAAAAAATAAAAGAGTTGGTTGGAGTTTTACCTAAAAATGGAACAATATCTTCCATTGGTGGATTTGGTGCTCTTGTTGACTTAGACGGCTTGGGTTGCAATCTCATTCTTTCATCTTCCACAGACGGTGTTGGAACGAAGTTGCTTGTTGCTCAACATGCCAATAAACACGATACGGTGGGCATAGACCTCGTTGCAATGAACGTTAACGACATTATAGCTACAGGCACAGAACCTTATTTCTTTTTGGATTACATATCTTACAGCGATGTGGAAGATAAAGTATTAGAGGATATAGCTAAAGGTATTGTCGATGGACTCGAACTTTCAGAATGTTCTTTGGTTGGCGGTGAAACTGCACAAATGGCAGACGTTTATAAAAAAGGTGAATATGACCTTGCAGGCTTTTGTGTAGGAGTGGGGAAAAAAGAGGATATTTTGCCTAAGCCGTTGAAAGAGGGAATGGTCTTAATTGGGTTTGAGTCGAGTGGTTTTCACTCTAACGGTTATTCTCTTTTGAGGAAGGTGTTTTTTGATATTCATCATTTAGACCTATATAGTGAGTTCTGTGGAAAACCATTAGCTGAAATTTTGCTTAAGCCTACCACTATCTATGTAAAGCTATCTAAAAGTATAAAACCTTATGCCAAAGCTCTTATACATATAACGGGCGGTGGTTTTTGTGATAATGTTCCTCGTGTTTTAAATAGTGATATCGATGCGATTTTAGAGAAGGATAAATTACCAGAGGTGGATATATTCAAAGTAGTTCAAGATATGGGTAATGTTGAAGAAAACGAGATGTTTCGAACATTTAATATGGGAATAGGCATGATTGCGATTTGTGAAAATAGGGATAAAGAAAAAATAATAGAGGCTTCAAAATATAGTGGAATAAAGAGTTACGAAATAGGTTTTTTAATTAAGGGCAGAGGAGAGCTTAAGATTGTATAGATTGGCTGTTTTGCTATCTGGTCGTGGGTCAAACTTTGAGGCTATTTTGAATGCCATTAAAAATGGATACATTAAAAATGGAGAAATCGTTGTAATTGTTAGCAACAAAAGTGATGCTCGTGGGCTTAGTATAGCTAAGGAAAATGGATTAAACGCTGTTTTTGTTGATTCCAAAGGCAAAAATAGGGAAGAGTACGACAGAGAGGTTGTTAATGTTCTTAAAAAGTATGCTGTGGATTATGTATTGCTTGCTGGGTATATGCGGATTTTATCTCCTTACTTTGTTAGGAGTTTTAAAGATAGGATTTTGAATATACATCCGGCGCTTTTGCCATCTTTTAAGGGCTTGAACTCACAAAGGCAGGCAGTTAAAAAGGGAGTAAAATTTTCTGGGGCTACTGTTCATTTTGTTACAGAAAATTTGGATGATGGGCCTATAATAGTTCAATCTATAGTTCCTGTTTATAACACTGATGATGAGGATAGCTTAGGTAAGAGAATTTTAAAGACGGAGCATAAAATTTATCCATTGGCTGTTAAGCTGCTAACAGAAGATAGGCTAAAAATAGATAAAGGAAAAGTTTTTGTTGATTGGGATGAGGCTAAAGATTTTTATGTAACGAATCCTAAGATTGGAGGAAAGGATGAAGTATGAGGCTGTTATAGGCTTAGAGGTTCACATACAACTCTTAACTAAAACAAAGATTTTTTGCAATTGTTCTACAGACTTCGGTGCGCCTCCAAATACGCATGTTTGCCCCGTATGTATGGGTATGCCAGGGGTTTTGCCTGTTTTAAATAAGAAAGTTGTGGAATATGCGATAAAATTGGGACTTGCTTTGGGTTGTGATATAAACAAGTTTTCAAGATTTGCAAGGAAGAATTATTTTTATCCAGATTTACCAAAAGGGTATCAGATTTCTCAATTTGAATTGCCGATACTTGAAAATGGCAGTGTTGAAATTTATATAAACGGTGAATACAAAAAGGTAGCACTTGAGAGAATACATATGGAAGAGGATGCTGGAAAGACTGTGCATAGACCTGATGGGAGTTATGTAGATTACAATAGAGCTGGAGTGCCTTTGCTTGAGATAGTTTCGAAGCCAGTGATGCATACTCATGATGAAGCCGGTGAATATTTGAGGTCTTTAAGGAAGATAGTCCGCTACTTAGGTATCTGCGATGGTAATATGGAAGAAGGCTCCCTTAGATGTGATGCTAATGTTTCTGTTAGACTCAAAGGTGAAACAAAATTAGGCACAAAGACAGAGCTTAAGAATATGAACTCTTTTAAACACGTTGAGAAGGCTTTGGAATATGAGATTGAGAGGCAAATTGAGGTTTTAGAAGAGGGTGGAAAAGTAGAACAGCAAACAAGGCTATGGGATGAGAAACAGGGAATTACAAAACCTATGAGGTCAAAAGAAGAATCGTTTGAGTATAGGTATTTCCCTGAGCCTGACCTTGTTCCTTTGATGATTGAAGAGAGTTGGATAGAAAGATTAAAGAGTCAAATACCAGAACTTCCACGCAAAAAGCTTGAAAGATTTGTTTTACAATATGGCATAAAAGAGGATGATGCGCGCATTCTAACAGACGAGAAGGACTTGGCAGATTACTTTGAAAAGTCTGCGAAGGGTTACAAAAACCCACAGGCTATAGCAAACTGGATACTTTCTGAATTGTTGGGTTATCTTAATAGAGAAAATAAAGAAATAAAAGAGACAGCTATAAAACCTGCTCAAATTAAGGAGCTTGTAGAGCTTGTTGATAATGGGACTATAAGTGGTAAAATTGCCAAGAGTATATTCAAAGATATGTATCAGACTGGAAAGAATCCAAAGGATATAGTTGATGAAAAGGGACTTGTGCAGATAACTGATAGGTCAGCCTTAGAAGGGATAGTAGAGGATGTTGTTAAAAATAATCCCAAAGCTGTTGAGCAGTATAAATCTGGGAAAAAAAATGCTGTTGGTTTCTTTGTTGGGCAGGTCATGAAAGCAACTAAGGGTAAGGCCAATCCTAAACTTGTAAATGAGATATTGATGCAAAAACTGGGGGGGAAATGAGAAAGGTAATAAGAAATGCTTACGTTATTTCCCCGTCAAATGACTTTGAGGGGTTTGCAGATATATCTATTGTTGATGGTTGCATTGAGTCTGTTGGCGAGGTAATGGGGGTTAGTATAGACGAGGAAATAGACGCAACCGGGCTAATTGCTGCCCCTGGTTTTGTTGATATACATGCACATCTAAGAGATCCAGGCTTTACGTATAAAGAAACAATAGAATCAGGTTTAAGGTCTGCTGTAAAGGGTGGTTTCACCACTGTATGTTGTATGCCCAATACAAATCCGGTTATAGACAATGTTTTGACCGTTGAGTATGTAAAAAGAAAATCTGAAAAATTAGATATATGCGAGCTTTGTCCTATAGGAGCAATAACAAAAGGTGAGAATGGCGAAGAGCTATCTGATATGATGACTCTAAGAGAAGCTGGTTGTGTGGCTTTTTCAGACGATGGAAGGCCTGTTATGAATGCCGAGATTTTAAGAAAGGCACTCATATATGTTGAAAATTTAAACGTGCCTTTGAGCTTACACGAAGAGGATTTGAATATTAGCGGAGATGGAGTAGTAAATGATAGTAAGATTGCCTTTGAGCTTGGTTTAAAAGGTATTCCTAATGTGTCGGAATCAAGCATTATTGCAAGGGATATAGAGGTAGCAAAAAGCACAAGCTCTCGTTTGCATATTTGCCATGTTAGTACAAAGGAGTCTATTGAAGTGTTAAAAAAGGCTAAAATGGATAATATTAATGTAACATTTGAAGTTACACCCCATCACCTTTCAATGACTGAAAATGAGGTTGAAGACTATAACACCTTTGCTAAGGTTAACCCTCCATTGAGGTCCGAAGAAGATATTAAAGTAATACACTCTGCTTTTTCGAGTGGGTTGGTAGATGCTATAGCCACAGATCATGCTCCGCACGATGAAGAATCGAAGAAGTGCACAATGCAAAAGGCATCTTTTGGCATAAGTGGTTTTGAAACAGCCTTTGCAGTTGTAAATACTTATCTTGTGGAAACAGGCATAGTGAGTTTGGCAGATGTTATTGCTATGATGACTAAGCGTCCGGCTAAGATATTTAATCTTAATGCTGGAACATTAAACGAAGGACAATTGGCAAATGTTATTCTGATAGATAAAAAATCCGAATGGATTGTGGATAGGTTTTCTTTTGTTTCTAAAGGTAAAAATACACCATTTCATGGTAAGAAGTTAAAGGGTAAAGTTGTTAAAACATTCTACAAAGGAAAGTTGGTCTATTCAGAAGAGGAGTAAAATGATTTTTTTTAAGAGAAAGAAAAAAAAGGAAAATAAGTGGATGCAATGCAAGTTATGTAATGAGACATTTTATGTTGAAGAACTTCAACAAAATTTTTGGATATGCCCTAATTGCGGGAATTACTTTAGAGTTTCTGCTTATAATAGAATAGCAATGACTGTTGATGAAGATACCTTTAGAGAGTTTGATGCAAGAATAACCACTAAGGACCCATTGAAATTTGTTGATTTGAAACCATATAAATATAGATTAAAAGAAGCAATGGAAAAGACTTCCTCTAAAGAGGCAGTAATAAACGGTACTTGCACAATAGACGGTGAACCTTGTGTTCTAAGTGTAATGGATTTTTCTTTTTTGGGTGGTTCTATGGGCTATGCAACGGGCGAGAAAATTATCAGGGCTATAGAGAAAGCCATGAGATTTAGACTTGGGTATGTTATGATAGCTGCATCTGGTGGGGCACGAATGCAAGAAGGTATTTTGTCGCTTATGCAAATGGAGAGAGTATCCGCTGCTTTAAGTTTGTTGGGCAAGCAGAAATTACCATATATATCAGTATTGACAGACCCAACCACGGGAGGGGTGGCAGCGAGCTTTGCAATGTTGGGTGATGTAATATTGGCTGAACCTAAAGCTTTGATAGGTTTTGCAGGTCCAAGAGTTATAGAGCAAACGATAGGTAAGGGTCTACCTGAGGGGTTTCAAAGGTCTGAATTTTTGCTTGAAAAGGGATTTATAGATGTTATAGTTGAAAGGAAGGAAATTCCTAAATATATTGGTAAATTTTTAAAATATTTCTCAAATAATGTAAAAAAGAAATAGAATGGACGAAAATGACAGACTCTCTGTTTATAGAATTTTCGAGCCTAAAAGTGTTGAGCCTATCAGAGGGTTCAGAAAAGAAAGAAGGGAAAGAAAAAAAGGGTACAAAAAACAAAAAAAGAATAATCCTCCTAAAGAAAGTTTTAAAAAGAGCTTCTTAGAACATTTTAGCCTTGATGAAAATAAATTTTCGGTAAATTTAATTAATTTAGAAAATAAATGGTTAGTTGAAATATGTAATAAAAAGACTAAAAAATGTGTGTACCAAGATTACGATGTTTTGTGTAGTTTGCTTGATAGGATGTGCAGACTACCTGATGGTATGGTCGGTTTTAACGTAAATGTGGAGGTCTAAAATGGATAAGGTTTTGATTACGAGAATGATTCCAGAAAATGGAGTTGAAATTTTAAAAGGTAACTTTGACGTTGTTGTTAATAAGAAGGATAGGAATCTTACGAAAGGCGAAATTTTGGAGTTGTCCAAGGATGTCTTTGGTATAGTTAGTATGGTTTCGGATAAAATCGATAAGGAAGTTATAGAGAATGCAGAAAATTTGAGAATAATTGCTAACTATGGTGTTGGTATAAACAATGTTGATATAAATTCTGCCACAAAGAGAGGGATATTTTTCACGAATACACCAGATGTATTGACGCAGGCAACGGCTGAATTGGGTTTTAGCTTAATTTTAGCTTGTGCAAGGCATATACCACAAGCAGATAGGTTTACAAGAAGCGGAAAATTTAAAGGTGTTAGCCCAGTGCTATTTTTGGGTAAGGAGTTGTATGGTGTTACGCTTGGAATAATTGGTATGGGTAGGATTGGAGCCACTGTTGCACGTATGGCTCACTTTGGGTTTGATATGAATATTGTATACTACAACAGAACAAGGTCAGATAGGGAAAATTTAATTGGAGCAAAAAGAGTTGAGCTTGAATGTTTGCTTAAGGAAAGTGATGTTATTATTGTTTGTGCGCCTTTGAACGATGATAGCAGATATATGTTGGATAAAAAGGAATTTTCATTGATGAAAAATGATGCGATTTTTGTTAATATAGGTAGAGGCGAAATTGTTAATACAGATGCTTTGATTGAAAAAGCGCAGTTCTCCAAAGGTTTTGTTGTGGGGCTTGATGTTTATGAAAATGAACCTAATTTTGATAAGAGATTATTAGAACTTAACAACTGTGTTATGTTGCCGCATGTAGGGTCTGCTACTCATAAAACAAGAATGAGAATGGCTGAGATTGCATGTATGAATGTTTTGAAGGTTAAAAAAGGAGAATGCCCCGATTTTGTTGTGAACGGAGGAGAATTATGCCGTGCAAAAGACTAAAGGTAATAGGAGTTGTGCAAGGCGTTGGATATAGGGCTTGGGCGAAGAGATTGGCAGAAATGTTAAAAGTTGAAGGGTATGTGAGGAATATGGCCGATGGTTCTGTAGAGATGGTTGTTTGTGCTGATGAAAAAATAATTAATGTTATGATAAATGCTGCTAAAAAAGGTCCAGCGGCGAGTGTTGTTAAAAATGTTGAAGTATTTGATACTGATTTTAAACCAGAAAAAGAGGAGTTTGAAATATGGAGATAAAGAAAAAAACTGAGGAACTTCTTCAATACGGCATAGAAAGTTTTTTGAAAAGTAGTTTTAGAAGGGCTAAAATTTTTTTCTCTTTGGCATTATCAGACGAATCAAATAATAAAGTAGCAAGGTTCGGTTTGATGTGCATAGATGCTATAGAAGATGGTTTATCTGAAGCTAAAGATATGTTTAGTGTATTTGTTTTTGCCAGTAGAGAGCAGCAAAATGCTATAATGGAAATATTCGAAAATTACGCAAATGCCCCTTTTAGCAGTGGCTCTAACCAAGATTATCTATACGATGTTTTGTCTCTTTATAATGTTAAGGCAACAAATTTGGAAGGCGATTTGTATCTATCTAAGATTGAACCTGATAACACAAGAGGGATAAATACAAATAAGCTACTTGGTAAGGTTTATGAGAGGATGGGGGATTATTCAAAGGCAATAGATTATTTGGCTCAAGCTGTTAAAATGAAACCTTTTGACGATAATTTGAGAAAAGAATTGATTGATGTAGTTAAAAAGAACAAAAACGATGAATAAGATTTTAGAAGCAATAAAAAACGCCATAAGTATAGAAGCCGACTGCGTAAAAGCTTTGGAAGAAAGGGTAGATGATAATTTTTTAAGGGCAGTTGAATTTATAGATAGTTGTAAGGGTAGGGTTATATTTTCCGGTATGGGGAAATCGGGGCTTGTAGGAAAGAAAATATCCTCTACTTTCTCGAGCATTGGCATAGCGTCTATGTTTGTACATCCAGCGGAGGCGGCTCATGGTGATCTTGGTATGGTTAGGAGAGAGGATGTAGCTATTTTGTTGTCTAATTCAGGCTCAACTCCGGAGGTGTTATTTTTACTGCCCCTTTTAAAACGTTTTAGCATACCTATAATCTCTATAGTAGGCGATGTTAAATCGGAACTTGCAAAGAGAAGTGATGTGGTTTTGAATGCTTCGGTTGAAAGGGAAGCTACAGTTGTGAAGCTTGTTCCTACAAGCTCAACCGCTGTGGCTCTTGTTATAGGGGATTCACTTGCTGCAGGTTTAATAGTTAAAAGAAACTTCAAAGAGGAAGATTTTGCCCTCTTGCATCCTGGTGGCTCTATTGGGAAGAAACTGCTTGTAAGGGTTGATGATTTGATGCATGTAGGGGATGATATACCTAAGGTAAGTGAAGATGACAAATTTAACACACTTGTTTATGAAATATCATCCAAACGTTTGGGAATGACAACTGTTGTAGATAAAAATGGCTCATTGGCTGGAATTATTACAGACGGTGACCTTAGAAGAGCTATAGAAAGGTTCTCGTCTAAGTTATTCGATATTAGGGCAAAAGATATAATGACTAAAAATCCAAAAACTATTGATAAATTCTCACTAGCAGCTAAAGCAGCGGCAGTAATGGAAAGATATTCCATAACGAGTCTTGTGGTTTTAAATGATGCGGGTGATATAATCGGAATAGTTCACCTACACGATATACTGAAAGCGGGTGTGCTATAATGGATATTAAACTCATTATTATGGATGTTGATGGTGTTTTAACAGACGGAAGAATTATACTGGACGATAACGGTGTGGAGTATAAGTTTTTTGACGTGAAGGATGGTCATATATTCCACATAGTTAGAAATTTAGGATTTAAAGTGGCTCTTGTTTCTGGTAGGTATTCGAAGGTTACGGAAATTAGGGCTGAACAGTTGGGTGTAAATGATCTGTACCAAAATCAACACGTTAAGATTGAAGCCTTCAACACTCTTAAAAACAAATATGGCTTAGCTGATAAAAATATTGCCTATATTGGTGATGATTTAATAGATATTCCTCCTATGATACTTGCTGGTTTTTCTGCATGTCCCAAAGATGCAGATGAAGAAGTCAAAAAGGTTGCCGATTATATTTCACCGTATTTTGGTGGTCGAGGTGCTGTTAGAAATATAGTTGAAGAAATCTTAAAACTCCAAGACCAGTGGAATAGGGTTTTGGAAAAATACCTCCTTTTGGATAAATATGATAAACTTTAAACGTACAACGCAAGTTCTTGGTTTACTTTCTTTTTTCTTGCTGCTTGGTATATTTGCCATTATTTTTTTTGGTTTTGTTGGGAGAGAAAGTATTCCTGTATCCCATGTACATTTTTCTGTTAAGGAGAAGGCCAATTCATTAGATATTTGGATGTTTTCGAATGGTAAGAAATATAGGATAAAGGCTGCTCATATGGTAAAACAGGAGAGCGGTGTAATTTTTTTGAGCAATGACAAATTGTGGATTTATGAACCACAGGAGCCTGTGTCTTATATTAGTTCAGATAAGGCTTATGTTTATCCTAATCATAATATTCGAGCATTTGGCAATGTATTTTTTGAAAGAAAAGATTTAAGAATTTACGGTAGCGTGGTCTTTTGGGATAGCATGAAGCGGGTGATGTCAAGCAATGAGCCGTTTCGTGGATATAACTCCAATTCAAAATTTAACGGAAGATCATTTGTTTATTATAGTAAAACAGATAAGTTAATAGTAAACGGAGTAAATTTATGGCTAAAGTAAAATATTTGAGAGTTGCAAGTGATAAGTCTATAACTCATAGGGCTATAATGTTATCTTCAATTGCCAAAGGAAGTGTAAAGATAAATTACCCTTTATATTCAGGCGATACTGTAAAAACGCTCAAGGCTGTTGAGAACATGGGTGTTGATGTGGAAAGTCAGAGCGGTTTTTTAATCATAGATGGGAAAGGAAAAAAGTCTTTAAAAGAACCCAATGATGTCATAAATTTAGGCAATTCAGGGACGTCCATTAGGCTATTGAGCGGTTTGATAGGTGGGGAAGGCATATTTGCGGTTTTGACAGGTGATGATTCACTCAATGGAAGGCCTATGATGAGGATTATTGAGCCTTTAAGTAGAATGGGCGTCAGTTTTCTGCATAGATCTGGTGGCTACGCTCCACTTGCTATAAAAGGTGGCGATATTAAAGGCATATCATATAAAGGTAAAATAGCATCGGCTCAAGTAAAATCTGCGATTTTATTGGCAGGTTTGTATACAAATGATGATGTTTTAGTGTCTGAGCCAGCAAAGAGCAGAGACCATACGGAGAATATGTTAAAGGCATTCGGTGTTGATGTAGAAGTAGGGGATAAATCTGTTAAACTTGGGAAGAACAGGGGTTTAATGGGTGATTTTGAAATAAATGTTCCTGCTGATATCTCTTCTGCCGCATATTTTATGGTTTATGCTGCCCTTAGTAAAGGTAAAAGCGTTGTTTTGCGGGATGTGCTTTTGAATGCAACTCGCAGTGGTATACTTGAAGTATTTGATGTGGCCAATGTTAAGTATGAAATTTTAAATGAAAGAATAGAGAATTATGAGAGTATCGGAGATGTAGAGGTTTCAACTTCAACTAATTTAAGACCCTTTGAAATCAATGGTAGTTTAGTGCCGAGACTAATAGATGAAATACCCATTATATCAATTTTAGCTATATTTTGTGATGGGGTTAGTAAAATTAGGGATGTGTATGATTTGCGCAAGAAAGAAAGCGATAGAATAAAGTCAATCTGTTATAATTTAAATAGATTTGGTGTTAAGGTTGTAGAGTATGAAGATGGATTCGATATTTATGGAAATCCAAATATTAGGATTAATTCTACCCTCATAGATACCCATCAAGACCATAGAATAGCCATGAGTTTTCTAACATTGCAGGCGGCAAAAGATGTAAACTTAAGCTTTACCGAAACTCATTCTATATTGACATCATACCCGAATTTTATGGACCACCTAAATTACCTAAGTACTTAGAGTTTTTTGTTGTTTTTAACCGTCAATAATGCACTTGCCTGTTGGGTGGGCATAATTACAATATCCTCTATCGTCACATGCGTTGGTCTTGAAACCGCAAACCACACAGTCTCTGCGATATCATCTGCTGTTAGCGGTGTTATATTTTCATAAACTTTTTTTGCCCTTTCTTTATCGCCATTAAACCTCACTATGCTGAACTCAGTCTCTACCATGCCAGGGTCGATTGAGATTACCCTGATGTTTTTGCCCAAAATGTCCATTCTCAATGCTTTTGATAGGTGCAAAACTGCTGCTTTCGTAGCGCAGTACACATTGCCACCCGGATATGTTTCATGACCTGCAATTGATGCTATATTTACAATCGTTCCTGAGTTTTTCTCGATCATTTTTGGAAGAATGGCCTTTGTCACATAAAGTAAACCTTTAATATTTGTGTCTATCATTATTTCCCAATCCTCAACTTTTCCATCTTGAAGTTTATCCAAACCTTTACTCAATCCAGCATTGTTAATTAATATCTCTATGTCTTGCCAATCCTTTGGTAGGTTACTTAAAGAATCAAAAACCTTTTCTTTGTTTGTGACGTCCAGCTTTAATGGCAGAATATCAACTTTGTACTTATTGGTTAGTTCTTTTTCAATTTCTAACAGTTTTTCCAATCTCCTGGCAGCAGCAATTACGTTAATGCCGTTTTTGGATAGAACTTCAGCGCATGCTTTACCAATTCCACTCGAAGCGCCCGTAACAAGAGCAATTGAGCTCATCTTTACCCTCCAAAAAATTTTTTAAAGTAAATTATTTTGTAAAATTAATGCAATTTTTATTTTTTTTGAATCTTTTGATTTAAAAGCCGCCATTAGAT
>JALVTR010000137.1 GCA_027035885.1 Desulfurellales bacterium | reverse complement strand
ATCCGGCAAGTTTGTTACCTGTTTATCCCATGCAAATTGGGCATAGGTAAAACCGTGGATTGTGACTTGTGTTGAGCCTTTGGTGGTTAGAGTTGAAGCATTTGCCGCTAAAGATGCAAAAGACAGAGATAAAATTGCAACCGAAGAAATAAACTTTTTCATGATAATTACCCCCACAAATTTTTTGCTAATAGATATAATATAACTTTTTTTTGATTTGTTAAGAATTTTAGATTAGAGAATTAAAATCTTTATAGATATGAGTAAATCGGTTATACTTTATCAGTATGATTACGATGGCAGATGGTTTTATTGCTCAATAAAATAAACCATTTTTCCTAATCATTTACATAACTTTACCCAAAATTATAACAATTATTTGAAAACTCTATTTTAAAAAGTGGTTAAGTACAAAAAAAGAAACCCCGGCAATGCCAGGGTTTCTCAAGAGACTTTGTTTTTAGAAGAGGTATATATACCTTGCGTAGTATTGATCTCCGCTGAAACTATCATCGGTTATGCCTAAACCAGGAACAGCATCAAAGTCTTGTGCGTAAGCGTGTCTCCACTCAAGGGTTAGTATGGTGTGTTTAGTTGTTTTTATTTCTACGTTGGCAACGTATGTTTGCACTTTAGGCTTATCCTGGTTTGTGAATGCATCATCATTTTTGTATTGAACGTAATCGTACTCACCGCCTACAGTTACACACGGTATAGGAGTAACCCTCAGGCTTACATTAAACGAGTTGGTTGTTGTATCTTCTACACTTCCATTTACGTCGTAATAACTCTCTGGGGTTGTTGGGAATGCACCTGGAAACCAAACAGCACCGTCTGTGTATTGATAATTAGCTCCGAGCGTGAACATGGAAACAGGAACTTTAATACCCGTTTGGAACATATAGGAAGTTTCAGAATCGTCGGTTATATTTTTTCCGGCAGGTGTAATATCTTGCAGGTCTAAATATACAGGAATTACACTACCTAATGCGTAAAACTCCATAGGTGAGCCAAAGTTTGTGTCTATATGTGCAATTACCCTTCCGGCTACTGCTGGTATTGTAACTCTGTCTACGGTGTCATAAGGACTGTTTAACAAACTTACAGCTCTTCTTCCTTCATTCTCGAAGGCTAGTGCCAAATCGAGGTTGGCGGTGCCCAAGTCGATCTTTGTTCCTACCCTAACCTGAGGTATCCTCAAAATCAACTCATCGAAGCCTGCCGGTGGCGTGAAAGAAGCACTAATGCTTGGGAACATTTCCTCTAAGCACCACTCTTGACCAATCAATACATAGAAATTATCAAAGTTGTGCTGCACATACGCTCTTCTCAATCTAAATTTGCCTTCTTCGAAGAAGTCACCCTCTATTCTGCCTGATACACCTTCTCCACTCTTAAATGCGAAACCGAGCCTTGTTACCCACGAGTCTGTCTGGAACTGAACTTTGTTATAAATAGGCGTTGAGTGATCAGGTATTGGCATGTTGGCTTCATCTGGATTGCCAGCCATCTGATTATCCCAAGAATATACTCCCCATACAAAACCATACAATGTCGCCTGCGTATCACCCTTTACTGTGACTGTTCCAGCCTTTGCAACCTGTGGAGCACCTGCTACAGCTACGCCACCTACCAATGCTGCTGCTGCCACCAATGAAATCAACCTTTTTTTCATGCTTAAAACCTCCTTACAAAGTTTTTTCTAACTTCATCGCGAAACATGATAAGCCCACTTCCATTCTTTGTCAAGTCTTTTCGTACTTTTTTCAACCTTTTTCTCTTTTTCACCCCCCTAAAAAATGGTTTTACATTCTTAATTCTATATAAAAAAATAAATAAGTCAACATTTTTTAAGTTTTTTTAAAAAAATAAACCTATAATAGTGTATAGTGGCAATGTTAAATTTTTGTGATACCCTTTTCCTTGTTCTGTACACCTAATTCCACCAACTAAAAGTTTCCATTAGGTATTTTGAGTATCTCGGTTTTTTTGATGTGCATTTTTTATCCCTAAGAAGCTTTGTTTGCCCTTTAAACTTAATGTCAAGTGCAATCCAAAATTGCACCAATCTCTATAAATAGAATCTGAGTTATTTTATAAAAACATTATATAACATCGTGGTCTTAGTTTAGGATTTACATAAAATATGGGGCGGGGTTACCAATATAAAGTTTCATGTTACGCCATCAAAAACTTTGTAAAATAAATCTTTTCCAAAACTTGTTGATTGTGGTTTACCTGGTTTTACTTTAAAGGTTCTCTTGCCGTTGTCGTCCACTTCTACCACAAGATAATTTACGTTTTGTGAATCTATAAAAGCCTTTGCAAGGGTATACATATGTGTGACATAAAATGTTTCGATGCTGTTTTCTTTAAAAGCCGTCAGGATTTGGGTGGCGATTTCTGAGCCTTCCTGTTCGTTTGTTGATGCAAATGATTCATTTTGTAGTATTAGGGCTTGAGGTCTAACCCTTTTAACAATTTCGTCCATTCTCTTTAGTTCATCATCCAGTTTACCGCTTTCTAAATTTACGTCTTCTTCCTTTTTGAAGTGGGTAAAAAGGCTCGAGTTTATATGTGAATCAAAACTTTTAGCAGGAACAAAGAGTCCTGCCTGAAACATGGTTTGTGCTATACCTAAACTTCTTAAGAAAGTTGTTTTTCCACCCTGATTTGCACCAACAATGAATGTTATAAAGTCTTTCTCTTGAAGATTGTTTGGGATGATTTTTTCTTTTGTCACAAACATAAGCGAGAGGTCATATAGGTCTTTTATAACTCTGTTTGGAAAAAATTTGTTTATTTTGGGAAAACAGGACCAATAACCTTTGTCTTTAATGGTTTCATGGAGGTGGTGGACGGCTATATAAAAAGATGTTTCTTCCTTTAAGATTTCGAAAAACCTTAAAATGCTTGAAACAGCTTCATGAACTAATTTGGCAATATCTATGAGCACCTTGTCTTTTATTTCAGATAAAGCCCTGAATCCTGCCTCATCCCTTTCGTCTATAACAAAACTGTATCCTTTGTCCTTCGAGAAAATCTTCAAGATAGACCCTTTTTCTTCTTTTAACCTCAAAACGAATTCAGATAATCTGTTTGCATGGCCGATTTTTGTACTGAATGTGATTATTTCCTTAAATTCAAGTATTTTTAAAAGTTGTTTAAGTTGGTCAATGTAATCTTGTGTGAGAATTTTTCTTGTGTTTTCAATTAGCGTTTTTAAACCTTCAGATGTGACGTATCCTGGATTTTCAAGTATCTTTTTAAGTTCTAATAAGTATTCTATAAGTGTTTCCATCATTCTAACATTGCTAAATAACACGCCAGATGGTTTTTTGTTCATCATCCAAAACAGGGATTTCTTTTTACTTTCTATTACATCGTCTGCAAGTTTGTTTAGCTTTTTGAATAAGTCAATGTTTTCTATGGCATCTTGTACTATTTCTTGTCTATAAACTATTTCATTTTCTTCTGTAAGAGGTTGAACAAGAACCTGCGTAATTATCTCTTTTGAGAGTTCTTCCCCATTTGACATTGAATTAATGACTATGTCTAGCCCGAGGTCTTGAAGCAAGTTTCTTTCTAATTCGCCTATTTCTATTTTCTTAAGATTTTTGTCCTTATACAGCAAGTTAACTCTCATCTTTCAATCTTTCTTTTAAACAATCGTAAGTTAAGCGATATTTTTCAGCCAGATAAATGGCAAATGATCTGCCCTTTGTTTCCCTTCTTGTTATTTTGAATGTTCTTATAGCAGGATTTTCCGTTTCCACATTGCTTGTTAATGGGATAATTGAATTATCAACTCTGTAAAGTTTATGCATAAATGTAACAAAGACGGCAATTGCACCGATATTAACTATTTTTTTGATTAAAAATTCTGCAAGAAAATATGCGTCTTCTAAAGCTGTTGCTGAGAATATCTCGTTCAATACAATGATGCTTTTATCCGTTGCTTTATCCAAAATTGCCTTTGCCCTGGCGAGCTCGTCCTCTAACTTGCCTTTTTTGCTTTGGACCTTTTCTTCTTTCTCAAAATGTGTATAGATGTGATCACATACGAATAGTTTGGCTTCTACTCCTGGAATCATAAGTCCCAATGTTGCAAAATAGAACAATTGTCCAAACATGCGTGCAAAAGTTGTTTTTCCTCCTTGATTTGGCCCTGTAACAAGTAGAATTTTTTCACCTTTATTTACATGCAAATCGTTTGTTATAATTCTTTTCCCCTTCTCAGATTGCTGTTTTGCTAAAGCTAAATCAAAACTATCTTTGAAGTATACTTCACCGTTTCCTTCTGCTATTTCTGGAAAGCAAAAGCTTAAACCCATCTTTTTTATCGGTTCTATATATTCTAAAAATGTAAGGAAAAATTGAATTTCCTTATAAAATTGTTCTACTGTTTTTTCTATAAAATCTCTGTGTTTTTTGTAAAAATCACTTAAAGCAGTAAATGGTTCATAATTAAGTTTTTTTATAAGCTCAAGTATTTTCTCTTCAACATTGCTTAAAATGTGGCTTTCAATTATTTCAAAATCTAATTTCTCGACTTCATAATACACAAGCTTAGAAAGTGCTTTTTTTATATCGTTGTCCAATCTTTTTTCATTGTTGAAGTTGTTAACATATATCTTGTTTTCCTTGATGTTGACAATAGCTTTAATTTCGTTTAGTTGATTTTTTGTGAAAATAGCTTCTTCTTTCAATGTTTTAAACTCGTTTGAGGCTATATAGCTTTTCAAAAAGTCTTTAAACTCATTAAATCCTTCTGATTCTATTTTAAGATTCGAAACAGCGCTGTAAAATTCCTCTAATGAGTTAATATAGTTCAATGCTGCTTCTAAATGCCAGCCCTTCAATGTTATTTCAAAGGAGGATTTACTTGATAGTTCAATGTAGTTTTTGACTTTTTCAAAATTTTGTGAAAACTTTTTCAATATTTTTAAAAATTCAGGTTTTTGTATGTCTTTTAAAATTTTTTGTCTGTACAAAATGTCTTTCTTTTTTGTCAATCTGTCGAACAAAATATCTCCAATTGGTTCTCTGGATAGTCTTGATATGCCGTCGATGATTAAATCGACTCTTAAATCTTTTATAGTATCTTCGTTTTCTTTTACGGTTTTACCCGTTGCCGTAAGCAAACTGTTAAACGTCATTTCGAAAAAAGTATAACACAACAAAAAATTAATTCAACTTTGATTTGACAAACCTTATATCTATTATTAAAGTTTAAATAATAATTTTAAATTGGAGGTCGAATGAAGATACTAAGAGTTTTACCCTTTGTTATTTTAACCATATTTTTGGCAGTTCAATTGGATTTTGCAAAGACGCCTTTTCAAATAAAGCATCTTACCTCTAAGGTTTTGTGTAAGAATGGATGCAAGAAAAAGTTAATATTAAAATCAAGCATTCTTTTTGTTTTTAATAGTTATAGGTTAAATCTAAATGCCAAAAGATTTTTGAATTCAATTTCTAATACGCTTGAGAATACAACTTACGATGAAATAGTTGTTGAGGGTCACACAGATAATATTGGTTCCAAAAGATATAATATGATGCTCTCCAAAAAAAGGGCACGAGCTGTTGCCAATTATTTGATTTCAAAGGGTATCCCAAAAAATTTGGTTAAAGTGGTTGGATATGGTGAATCACATCCAATTTATCCAAACGATAGCGAAAAGCACAGGGCGTTGAATAGACGAGTTGAGATAAAGATTTACAATAGCTGCAAAAATTCCGGTTTTAGTAAAGAAGAATTGAACGGTGTTGTTGAAGTTTATAAAGGCAGTGTGTATGTTGTTGTTGAGCCTAACTGCAGATGTAGGCAGAGTTATAAGGTTTTGGGTGATTATGAGAATATTTTAAAAAGATACGCGGGGCACGGGGTTAGAGTTTTTGGCAAGGTTAAGAGATTTAGCCCATGGAGTGGCGAGATTTACATTGAAAAGATTTACTGATTCTCCACAAATTTTCTGAATGAAAAATAGAGCAATGGTATTAGCATCAAGGATAACATCGTTGATGCGAACGTTCCAAATATAAGAGAGATTGCCAAACCGCCAAATATTGGGTCGTTAAGCATGGCAACTGAGCCAAATATGATGGCGAGAGCAGTTAAAATGATAGGTCTGAACCTTACAGCCCCAGATTCTATTATGGAGTAGGACAGAGAGAAACCTTTTTCTCTATAATGTCTTATAAAGTCAATTAGAAGTAGTGAGTTTCTTATTACAATACCAGCGAGCGCTATTACACCTATCATGGAAGTTGCAGTAAAGGGCTGATTTAGGAGCAAATGTCCAGGAAAAACCCCGATAACGGTTAGAGGAATTGGCCCCATGACGATTATTGGTAGAAGGAAAGATTTGTAATATCCAACAAGCAAGAAATAAATAAATATTAAGGCTGCCATGAATGCAAAACCTAAATCTCTGAACACATCGATGGTTAAACGCATATCGCCGCCCCATCTGATTTGATAGGTATCTATATCTTCGGGCTGTGAGTGAAAAAGTCCAAGATTGGATGTCTCTATTTTTATGCCGTTAGGTAATTTTTTGCCATTTAACTTTTTGTTTAAATAAAGAATTGCATAAACCGGCGACGATTTAATCATATCGGCACTTACATAAACAACTTCGTGTTGGTCCCTAGTATAAATTGGCTGATCATAATAGCCCTTTTCCACTGTTACAAGCTCTCTTAATGGGATTTCTTTTCCATCTGCACCTTTTATGTATAACTCCAAAATTTGCTCTAAATAACCCCTTTTCCTTTTTGGTAGCCTAACGATTATGTATGTAGGTTCTGAAGCGTATTTGTCTGTAATCCAGCTAACTTTATACCCATGAATGAGCTTATAGAGCAAATCTGCTATCTTGTATGGAGGTACTCCAGAATAAATTGCCTTATAGTAATTGATTTTTAATTTATATTCTTCCAATGGTGGATAAACAGAACTGTCTATATTTGTTATGCCGTAGGTTGTTTTAAACTCTTTTTCTATGTATTTTGTTGTTTTTCTCAAAATTTCGTAGTTCGGTCCGTAAATTTGAGCCAGAACTTGAGCCCTTGTGGGAGGCCCTGGGGGATTTTCAAATATCATTATCTTTGTATCTTTGAACTTTTCCCTGAGTTTATTGAGCTCTCTGTTGAGTTCCATCACTATAACATGTGTTTTTGGTCTGTTTTCTTTTACAATCTTTACTCTGATTTGCGCAATATTGGGTGTGTTGAGCATCTCATAGCTTCTCATTAAGGCTCCAAAGTCAATGGGAGCTGTAATGCCTGTGTATATTTCGTAATCTTTAACGTATTTGTTGTTGCCGATAAATCTTCCAACTGCCTGTGCAACCCTTTGAGTTTCTTCAAGTGGAGCAGAAAGGGGTAATTTTACTTCCACCAAGAATGTATTTACATTGCTATTTGGCAACATTTTAAATTCAACACCCAGTGGACTCAAAGGGCCGTTTATACCGCTCGGCCTTACAAATTGCCATGCAACCATCATAGTAGATCCAATTACGGCAACGAACACAAATAGATATAACAATTTCCTTAGACGTTTTCTTCTCACAAATGGTATAAAGGTTATCTTATATAGCTTTTCAAGGAAGGGTTTACTTTTCTTTCCTCCGGTGTGTCCATCTTCTTTTATCTTGTTCTTAAGTAGATAAAAAGAGCCGTAGGGAACTATGGTGTATGCTAAAAATAGAGAAGAAATCATGGCTATAGGCACGTTAATCGGAATTGGTCTCATGAAAGGACCCATCATGCCTGACACAAATGCCATGGGAATAAATGCCAAAATAACGGCTATTGTTGCAATGTTAGTGGGGTTACCTATCTCGTTTGTAGCTAAAATTATACTGTTTTTGAATTCACCAGGGCCAAAATGTATGTGCCTGTGTAGATTTTCTATTACAACAATGCCACTATCAACTAAAAGACCCAGCGATAGAATTAGAGCAAACAGTGTAATTCGATTTATGCTTTGACCTAAAATGTAGCTTGCAAACAGGGTAAGTAGTAAAACAAACGGTACCATAACGGTTATTATAAGCGATTCTCTAAAACCCAAAAATATCAAAAGTATAAAAGCAACCACAACGACAGCTATTGCCAGATGTTCAAGCAGTGTATTGACGGCCCTGTTTGCTTTTCCTGCATAATTTCTCATTATCGTAATGCCTACATTTTCTGGAAGCATTGCTTTTTTTATTGTTTTCAACCTATCAAGCACATCTTTTACCACGAATACTGCATTCGAGCCGGTTTTTTTGGCTATGGTTATCGTAACTGCATTGTAGAGGCTGTTAAAATTTTTTTTATTCGAAGCTTTTCCCCAGGCGAATGTTGTTACGTAATTAACATCTGCAGAGCCTTCATACACGTGCGCAACTTCTTTTAAGAAAATGGGTTTACCTTCTCTTACGCCGACTATTACGTTACCAACGTCCTTTGCATTTTTAAACAGGTGAGTAACCAAAACGGGATGTCTTTTGTTGTTGCTGATGATATTTCCCACTTGCACAAACACTCCACTTGCTTTAAGTATATTGATTATTGTGTTTAGGCTTATCTTGTAAGAGGCAAGTTTCTCTGGGTCTATTTCTACATTTACAGCTTTGGGCGCTCCGCCAACAATATAATTTGTTCCCATGTTCGGAACGCCTCTGAGTTCTGCTAAAACTTTGCATGCCAATTTCCTTAATTGATACGGTGATAAAGTTTTTGAATAAAGTGTGATTGTTAAAATGGGTATATCCTCGACGCCTATAGATTTTATTATTGGTTGATACGTTCCCTTTGGCATCCTGTCATAGTTGCGCATTATTTTGTTGTAAAGCCTCATTAAACATATTTGTTGGTTTAAGCCAACTTTGAATTGAACCGTTATCACGGCCATATCGTCGATTGCGTAACTGAATGTGTGGTCTACGCCGTAAATTGAGGCTACAATGCCTTCCAACGGTTTTACAATCTGGTTTTCCATCTCAATTGCCGATGTATTGGGTCTAACAATTATTATGTTTGCAGCCGGAACTTTAATTTCTGGGTTGTACATTCTTGGGGTTATAAGTAGAGCACCTATTCCTAAAACGGCTATTGTTACCATAATCAGGGGAGTGATTTTTGAGTTGTAGAAGTTTTTAGCTAATTTGCCGGCTATATTGAGTTTCTCATTCATTTTAATTTTGAATTGTTCTCAAGATAATACGGTGGGTTTACAACAACTCTCTCGCCTTGCTTTAAGCCACTCAACACTATGTATCGATTGCCCACTTTTTCGCCTAATCTTATCATTCTAAAATGAACTTTATTGTTTTTATCCAAAACAAAAACTCCCACTATACCACCTCTTTCTACAACTGAGCTTTTAGGTATTATAATAGTTTTAGTGGGTTTGTTGGCAATTAAAACCTTTGCGAACTCACCTGGATGAATAAATCCAAGTTTTGGAACTATAATTTTTACAAGGTGAGTGTGGCTTATTGAATCTTCACTTTTTTGTATGTACTGTGGTAGACCGTAAATTTTTTTTCCTTTGATTTTTATGGGAATTTTTTTCATACTGAAAAAATTGTTAAATAATGAATCTGGAATATTTGCTTGAACTTGATAAAAATCTGAACCTTCAATAACAAGAAGTGGTTGCGATGGTGAGGCTATATCTCCATTTTGAATAAATCTTTTGCTTATGTAACCATCTATTGGTGAGTGCACAATGGAATAGCTTAAAAGTGTTTTGATGTCTTTTAGTGCAGCCTTCGCTTGTTCAAAAGTGCTTTTTGCTGCGATAAACGTTTTTTCCGATACTACACCTTCTTTGTATAACTTTTTAATTCTCGTATAGTTGAATTTAGCATTTTCAAAATTTGCTTTTACCTGCTTTATTTTTTCTTTCACGCTTTTTGAGTCTATTTTTAAAAGGACTTCTCCTTTTTTGACTTTGTCTCCAACATCCACATTTAAGTCTTTTATATATCCCATGAGCTTTGATGATATTACAACACTGTTTTTTGGAATTACAAAAGAGGGGACTTCACTAAAAAGGGTTATTGTTTGTTTTTGTGCTGTGAATGTCTTTATCTCCGATGCTTGCGATTGTGTGTAAAATATAAGTAACACACAAATTACGGCATATAGATATTTTCTCATCATCTGTATTTTTATCAGGTTTTTCTTATTAAGTCAAAAAATTTTTTAGTGGATAATGTAATTGAGAAAGAATGGCATGTACTCCTAAACTTTAAATTTGCCCGCTAAGGAGACGACTTTTGATGAAAGATTCCCCAGTTACAATACTACAAGCTCTCCTCCTTTGTTTTTAGGGTAAGAGAATCTAAGGAACAAGGTAAGGTGATATACAGTTACCAGTGCAGAAAAAACATATATTAACGTAAATAGTAAATGTAAGCCTCTTTTATGTTATTTGAAACAATTGACATAGTATGAAAATTTATTATCATGTTTGCCGAGCTAAAAAATCAGATGAGATGTGGAGGCTAATTGTATGAAAAAGCTGCTTTTTCTTATTGTAATAATCGCGGCGGCATGTTATCTGATCTATGAATACACACCTATTGTTAACTCAAATGCTATAAGTATAAAGATATTGAAGCCAAAAAAGTATATATCCAATAATTCTACTATAGACATATATGTCAAAGATAGATATCCTATAAAAAAAGTGTCTATAGGAATAAAGATGTTAAATGTAGGTACTAATTTGAGTCTTATGAAAAAATACTTTGAAAATAGGGATGTATATGTATTGAAATTGCATTTCAAACCAAACAAGGTTATTCCAAATGAAAAAGCTATTCTATATGTTCGCGTTGCAGATTACAGCCACAGCAATTTCATGAACGGTTTTACAAAAACAGTTTCCAGGGTAGTAGTAGTGTCTACAAGCCCTCCAAATGTATACTTGCTAAGCGGGGTGGATTACACCACAGCCGGTGGTTCTGCTTTAGCAATTTTCTATGCAAAAGGTAAACTACCCATAAAAAAAACATATGTTATAGTAAACTACGGTAAAAATAAAAGTGCCATATTTAAAGCCTATGATGCATACTCAATATTCCATAACAAACACATATACATGACATTTTTTACTTTTCCATATTCACAAATACACAACTGGAATGCCTACGCTGTCGCGATAGATGAAGCTGGAAACGAAACAACTGTTCGCATACCAGTTTACTATACAGTATACAAATCTACTCACCCAAAAATGAACGTTAGCGAGAAATTCATTAAAACGAAGGTAATCACCATATTAAAAAGGGAGCGGGTAAAGTTAAAGAAAAATCCATTGGAAGATTTCTTATACACAATGACCCATATATTCCCAGAAAATTTAAAACAAATAAGAAAAATATGCCAAAATTCTATAAATAAGCTACTATGGGAAAAATATCCTTTTACGCAATTGTTTCACTCAGCAGTAGAAAGTAAGTTCTTTGTTAGAAGAAAGTGGGTCTATGACGGTAGAGTTGTATTTGAAACACCTTTCTACCATCCTGGATATGATTTAGCAAGCGTTAATCATGCCATGGTTAATGCATCTAATTCAGGACGCATAGTATATGAAGGCTATTTAGGTGTATTTGGAAAATCTTTAATTATAGACCATGGCTTTGGCCTGTTCACATTCTATGGACATCTAAGCGATTACTTGTTGCCTGTAGGCAGTATGGTCAAACGTAACCAATATGTGGCTATCTCAGGCTCTACCGGTTTAGCCTTTGGAGATCACGTTGACTTTAGCACTCTCATAGATGGTTATTTCGTAAACCCCTTGGATTGGTGGAGTAAAGAGTGGATAAAATACAACGTGTTCAACAAAATAAGAAAAGCCAAACTAAGATTTACACTCTACAGTATGGGTTAGAGGACTTTGAGAAGCGCATTACTTAACACTTAAAAAGCCATTATTGCCTATCCATGTAATAGGCAGTTAAGCTTTTAAGAGGTAGGCTATATGGAGAATCATTTTTGAATATGGTGGATAAACGAGCTTTGTTCAGATTTTTGCTCATTATTTTAAACTATTTATGAAAAGAGTCTATGAATATAGGAAAGAAGGGGGTATGTTTCCCCCCTCTTTTCTTTAAACCTTAAATTTGCTAATTAGGGAATCTACCTGTGATGATAGTCCACCCAACTCTTCAGCTGCCCTTGACACAGCTTCTACAGCTTTTAAGTTATCTTCAGCCGCATTTGCTATATCTTTGATTTGCATATCCATTTCTGAAAATGTTGAAGATAGCTCCTCCGTTGCTGCGCTTGTTGAGTTGATTTCCTCTATCACTTTGCTGGTTTTTTCTACGACGTTTTCTACGTTGTGCTTGTCTTCTTCAGCTTTTTTCTTTTCCTCTAAAATCATTTCGCTTGCTTCGGATGTCTTTTCTACTGCCGTTTTGGTGTCGTTTTGAATCTTTGTTATCATATTCCTGATTTCCTCAGTTGCATGTTGTGTCTTTTCAGCCAATTTTCTAACTTCGTCTGCAACAACGGCAAAGCCGCGCCCCGCTTCTCCAGCACGCGCCGCTTCAATTGCAGCGTTTAAGGCAAGAAGGTTTGTTTGATCTGCTATCTCGTTAATCACACCGACTATTTGCCCAATTTCTTTTGAGGATTCTCCAACTGTGTTAATCTGCTCCATTGCCTCTTTAGCCAACTGCGCGTTTTGTCTCATTCTTTCAAGTCTTTGTTCTATGTCTACTATCATTTGGTTGTTTACTTCGCCAACTTCATTTGCAAGCATTGTGATGCTCTCTGTTGTTCTTGCAATGCTGTCAACAGCTTCTGTGGTATCGTTCATCGCTGTTGCAATTTCCCTTGTGTTTTGAGATGTCTGTTCAATTGATGCAGACATCTGGTTTGCGGCGTTCTGCAGGTTAGATGATTGAGCATTTAGCTCAGAAAGGCTGTTTTTAATATCCCTAACCATGAACTGAGTCTTTTCTATGAATTTATTGAACCACTCTGCAAGTTCTCCCAACTCATCTTGGCTTTCAACCTTAATTCTCCTTGTGAGGTCACCTTCCCCACTTGCCAAGCTCTTGGCTTCTTCTGTTAGCATTTTGATATTTGCAAGAACGTACTTAAACACTGCCGCTATTAATAGGATTATCGAAATTACACCTGCCAAGAACAGAATTGAGTAAATGATTAGGTCTCTCAATGCAGCATTTATTTTGCTTTGCAAGTCTTCAATAATTGTCTTTTCCATGAAATCTTCTATGTTTTTCAATATGTTGATTTTCTTTGTTATCGTTTTAAACCAGTATTCAGGGTCAACGCCAAAGTTGCCTTTAGCAAAGTGACTTATTGCAATTTAGCGCATTCTGTTGACCTTCTGTATGCATTGGCCTCTAAAATGCTCTTTAAAGTAATTTAAAAATTTCTTATTTGCCGATATCCTAAAGGAGTGTAGGTAGCTTTTCTGTTCAGCTACAAGTGTTATGAACTTTTCATACATCCCAGGCCCAAAGTGGTTTAGTGCAAATGTATTGGATAGAACGGCTCTCTCTATTCCTGCCATTTCCTTTGATAGCAAGAAGTTCGTGTATGCGTTGAGCTCTTTTGAAATGTAGGAGTTGCTTGTGTCAAATCCAATTGCACCCACTGCATTCAAGAGATCTGAGTTTATCTTTGTGTAGTATGCCACTTCTTGCTTTACGGGTATGGCAAGGTTATCCACCTTTTGCCTAATTTGGTTTATGTATTGCAACTGATTCATTGCGGGAATTATATACTTTTTAAAGCGCGGATTGCTATTTATGTCTGTGTGAGAGAGAGCTTGTTTTAAATCTCTCAATCTTTGGTCTGTTAGAATTCTTTGATTTGATAAAATTTCCCTAAATTTTGTGCCCTTTGCCCCCAAAAATCCGGCTGATGTTCCACGTTCCTTTTGTATCTCGTGGACCAAATCACCTATTTTTACTGCAAGCTCAACCAACTTATTTGAACGATAAAGATTAAAATAGGTTTTGAGTTTGATTACTACAAGGTCACCTGCAAAGAACAACAGTACAACTGACACAATGGCTATTGCAAGCGATAGTTTCGTTTTAAGTTTCATTGAACACCTCCCACTGTTTAATAAATTTTAACAAAAAAATATTTAACTTTCAAAGCAAAAAAAAAGGAAAAAACTGTGTGTTTTTATTTTATTTGCTAACTTTAACTACTCATTATCTTAGTTTTTTAAGACATACTTAATCGAAACGAAGAGAAACTAATCTATGGAAAAATTAGTTCACTTGCTTATTTTATAGAGATGTTTTTATAAATTAGAAAAATTTTCAGTTTATATTTTATTTTTGTGGATAAGGAAGAAATATTTTGGTATTAAAAACTTTACAAACTCTTAATATAGTATTAAAATTAAATCATGTGGAATAACTCTGGGGGGGGGGGTAAGCATTAAATGGAAAATGATGTTGACCTTGTAAGTTCTTTTTTACTTCGTAACAATCACGTTGCTTTAGCCATCGTAGATGCAAGTAGCATTTTGGAAGCCACGGATGAGTTTGCCTCTGTTTTGGGTTTTGATAAGAAAAACCTTTACAATTTTCCTTTAGAGAAAATTTTCTGCACTCCAGATTCAGAACGTATAGTTGCCTCGATTAAAAAAAGGGAAGGTGCGCTGCATAAAGATATAGAGGTGTCGACATCTCACGGTGGCGTAAAAGTTGCAGATTTGTTTTTAGAGAATTTAACGTACAACGGGAAAGAGATGAGTATTTTACATTTGGTTGATATGACAAAAAGAGCTGTTTTTAGCAGCTTTTATAGAATGTTGAGTGCGGTGAATAGGTCCATAATCCACAATGTTGATATGGAAAAATTTTTTGAAGAAATATGTGAAACACTTGTAAAAATAAAGTATTTGGAGCTTGCTTGGGCTTTAGAGTTTCAAGAAAACGAAATAAAGGTTTTGGCCTATTCGGGAATCAGTAAGCATGTGGAATACGCTGTTAAGGCAATTGAGAAATCTATAGAAAGTGGTAATCCTGCACCGGTTTATTCTTCTTTGAGTGATGGAAAAATAAAAATTGTTAAAAATGTTTTGATTGATGAGGAAATAAAGCCATACAGGGAAGCGCTGTTGAGCCAGGGATTCAAGTCTATATGCTATATTCCAGTTAAAAAAGACGATGAATACAAATGTGCGGTGTGCCTTTACTCTTCAATACCTTATTTCTTTGATGACTACATCATTCCTGTTTTAGAAGAGATGCAGCTTGATATGAACTTCTTTTTGTTTAACCTAAAGGAGATAACGTTTAAAAACATATTCTATGATGGCATAAAATCGTCAACTGATTGGATTTTAGTGACAGACGTGAATGGCTTAATACTGTATGCAAATGATGCTGTCTCTAAAATCTCTGGTTATAAGATAAACGAAATATTAGGCAATAAGCCGTCGATTTTTAAATCCGAAAAATACGATGACGAATTTTACAAATCCCTTTGGGAAACCATTTTGCTTGGGAAAATCTACAAGGGCGTGATAATAAACAAAACTAAAAAAGGTGATTACTATCAACTTTATCACACAATTGTCCCTGTTAAGAAAAACGGTGCCATATCACATTTTATTGCCATCTCTAAAGACTTGAGCCGCGAGGTGTATTTGGAAGAGCAGGTTAGAAAGTTTAAATACTATGACCAATTGACTGAACTTTTGAATGCCGAGGGCTTTATACATGAATGTGAAGAAATGTTGGAAAGCATGGAGGCAGAGAGCTTAAACTACGCCGTTTTGGTTGTCGATATTTACGATTTTAACAGGATTAACAAAATATACGGTGTTTACACAGCGGATAGGGTTTTAAAGGAAATTGGGCAAAGGTTGCTTGAGGAAAATAAAATTGTTGGCAGGCTTGGTGATGATGAGTTTGTTTTATTTGTTGTTTTTGATGGTTTAAAAAAGATTGAAATAATAGTTAAAGACATTATGGATAGCTTTAAAAATCCTATACAAACTGACAATCAAAGTATTGATATAGGGATAAACATAGGCGTTGCAGTACATGAAGCTCCAGAAAAGTCAGATTTAAGAGGCCTGATTTCTAACGCCAATACCGCTGTAAACTTGGCAAAGAGCCAGGGCAGAGGTAATTTTAGATTTTTTAACGATGCAATTAATCAATTGATAAAAAAGGATTTTGAGGCTCAGAGGTTGATTGCAGAGTCCCTGCAGATGGGTTATTTCACTTTTCATTTGCAACCAATTTATAAAAGTATGAATGAGAGTATAGCTGAGTTTGAAACGCTGGTTAGGATTAAACATCCACACAGAGGCATGATTTACCCCGGTGAATTTATAGAATTTCTTGAAAGCTCATACTACCTAATGGATTTTGAAAGGTACTTACTTGACCGTATAGTTGGATATTTAGCCCGTATGAGAGAAGAATTTGGGTTTTTAATACCTTTGGGTGTGAATCTATCAATGGAAAATTTAAACTCTGGTAAGACTGTGGATTTACTTAAAGGGATAAGAGATGAATTTATTCCTTATCTAACGCTTGAGGTTACAGAAAGAATATTTTCAAAGGACATAGAAAAAGCCAGGGATATACTGTTTTCACTTAAAAGTATGGGTTTTAGAATAATGATTGATGACTTTGGGACGGGCTATTCTTCCCTAAGCTATATACATAAACTGCCTGTGGATGCTATAAAGATAGATATTAGTTTTGTTAGGGAAATGATAGAGAATGTAAAGGTCAAGGAGTTGGTTAAAGAGATAATACGCATGAGCAAGGTTTTGGGCATAGAAACTGTAGCTGAGGGGGTGGAGACAAAAAAACAGGTTGAGTTATTGAAGCAATTTGGTTGTGATTACGTGCAGGGTTATTACTTTTCTAAACCACTGTCCTTTTGTGAGGCTAAAAAATTAATTGTATTGGAGGGTAGGCATGAAAAACATTAAAATAGGAAAACTGTTTTTAACATCCGTTATTATTGTGCTTATTGTTTCTGCTTTAGTCGCTGGGTTCAACATATTTCTTTCTGCATCGGACACAAAAGATTTGCATAGGGTAAATACGGTTGACAGGAAGTCTTTGGAAGACTATAATAGAATCTCTGTAAATACCAATCTTATAGGCTGGTATTACGCAAGGGCTGTCTTGTCTAACAAAGAAGATAAGCTATCAGAAATCCCGGGTTTGATATCCCAAACAGAAGCCCTATTCAATGAGGCTTTGAATTTAAACAGGTCAAATCCTCAAGTTGTATCTAAAATCAACTCAATTAAGTCTCAGTTTGACTCATTTGTGCAGTGTGGAAAACAGGCGTTGAAAGAATATAAGCAAACTGGCTCTGTTTCTGGTTCACTGCAGAATTTATGCTATGAGAAGCTCGATGTTATTAATGGCTCCCTTTCTTATTTTGTAAATAAGGCTCAGGAAGATATGAAAGCTAAGATAGATACGGTGCATTCAAAGAGTAAAGAGAGTGCCATGATTGTAACCATTGGCCTGTTGTTTATTATTTCTTTAATCGTAGCTTTGTATTTTGTTGTCAAGTCATACATAATCACGCCTTTGATAAATGCCGTTGAAAAGACCGAATACTTGGCTCAAGGCGATTTAACGAAAAAGTTTGATGTAATTACAGGCAATGAGATTGGAATTTTAAAAAGCGGCATAAACAGGGTCATTGATTCCATAAGAAATATCGCAGTTCAACTTCACAAGGATTCAGACGAACTCGCATCTCAATCTACCACACTTGCGTCCTCTGCAACAGAGATATCGTCAACTACTGAAGAAACGGCAAGGAATATGGAAGAGATAGCAAACGCCATAGAGGATACCGTTAAAGCTATAGAAGGTGTGGCACAGTCTTCTGAGAACGTGAACAACCTTATTGAAGGTGTTGGAGAAGTTAATAGGGATATGCTCTCAAGAATAGAAGAGAGACTGAGGAGAATGGAAGAGAACGCCCACCTTGCAAAAGAGGCTATGGAGCAGATAGATACAGTAGGTCAGGCTTCAAAGGAGATTGGGCAAATTGTTGGTGTTATTAGCGAGATAGCAGACCAGACAAACCTGCTTGCTTTAAATGCTGCAATTGAAGCGGCACGTGCTGGCGAAGCCGGACGTGGATTTGCTGTTGTAGCAGATGAAGTTAGGAAGTTGGCTGAAAAGACACAACATGCAACTGAGGAAATCAGGAATATGATAAACAAGATGCAGAGTGATACAAAAACGGCTGTTGATAAAACACAACAGGCAGGCAATATGATACTTTCTGAGAAAGAGGAGGCAGAAAAAGATAAATTGATGGTTGAGGAGATTGTTGATAAAACAAATAATGTTATAGACGAAATAAACTCAACAAGTGCGGCAACAGAGGAGTTATCTTCAACATCGGCAGAAATTGATGCTCAGGTTAAAGAAGTTGTTCAGGCGACAAAGGATAACGCAAAGGCCATTGAGGATATTGCAAGGATTTCAGAAGAAGTGAAAAGCATGTCTGATAACATCAACGAACTTGTGAAGGTCTTCAAAGTCTAAAAGAAACCCCAATTTCACACCTACGAGGTGTGAAATTGGGGCATTTGTTATTTGTTGGTGCGAGCGGGGAGACTCGAACTCCCACGCCTTGCGGCACCAGATCCTAAGTCTGGCGCGTCTACCAGTTCCGCCACGCTCGCGAACTCCGGTTTTTATATAAAACTGTTTGGTTTTTGTCAATTATATGTGAATTTTCTTGACTAAAGGTGGATATTGTTTGTAACTTTTAACTATGAGAAAGTTTATTTTGATTGCTCTGCTGATTTTTTTAACCTCCTGTGTTAATTTGAAGCCGTTTAGCGTAGGTGAAGATGTGGATGCATCTTGGCAGATAAAAAACCTTCATGATACAGCTGTGAAGTTCTCTGAGCTATCGAAAAGCATGTGTCGATATGTCAACAATAGCAGATTAGCCGTCTTGGACTTTGTTAATGATAATTCCAACTATATCGATTCGAACGGTAAATATTTAGCCTTTTTGCTTTCTGAAGATTTGAATAAAAACTGCCAGACAACCGCGAGGTATGAAGGGAGCCCAAGCTGGTTTGATTGCAAACACCTAATCATAAAAAGCACACGTTCTAATAGTTATAATTTTGCTATAGTGGGCGATTACATTTACTATAACCACTGCTATTTTGTCTATGTCAGGATTGTTGACCTTAAATTGAATATAATAGCCAAAGCATTTCAATTCCCTATAGAAAGGTATAATATAAATTTTTCCATTGAACCTTTAACTATACCAAATTACGTTGAATTCCCATGAATTTCCTATTTCTTTTTGTATTGGCCACAAATGTTGCAAGGGAGGGTTATAAGCCACATATGTCTGAATGGTATACGATTTTAGGTGGTATTTTGACATTCCTGTTTGTGTTTTTGGTTTTGTTTGTTAGGTATAGATTTTCAAAAGAACTGAAAAAAAGAGGATTAAATGAGCGATATCTTAGAAAGAGAAAAAAGTCTCACAGAAGATAGTTTTTTAAAAACAGCCCTTTTAAGGCTAAGAGAAAATTATTTCACTAAGCGCGAGAAAGTAGAAAGGCTTTTCGATATAAAGACCTTGAGGGATGAAGTTCATAGGATAAAGTCTAAAAACATAGAGAGTTTGGGTAAAAACTTATCACCTTTTATTGAAAAGATTAAAGAAAATGCAGAAAAGGTTGTCTTTGCAGAAAATAAGGATGATGCGCTGGATGCTATACTTAAGATTTTAGACGAGAATGACGTTAAGAAAATCATTAAATCCAAATCCTTGACTACAGAAGAGATTGAGTTAAATAGTTTTCTTGAAAGCGAAGGCTTTTCTATAGTTGAAACCGATCTTGGTGAGTGGCTTGTTCAAATTAATAAAGAAAAGCCTACTCACATGACCGCACCTGCCATTCATATGTCCAAAGAGAGGGTAAATGAGCTTTTGAAGGGGGTTTTTGACGTTGACTTGCCTTTAAACCCAAAGTCAATGGTTGATTTTTGCAAATCCAAGATAAGGGCGAGTTTCGAAGAGGCGGAATGTGGCATCATGGGTGCAAATGTTGCATCTTTGGAAAGTGGTAGGTTTTTCATTTTGAGCAACGAGGGCAATATACAGAACGTTCTGAGAAAGAAAGTTGTAATCTGTGTTTTGGGTATAGACAAGATTGTTGAAACAGATGATGAGGCTTTTAAAATTGTTGACGCTCTTCCCAAAACGGCGACAGGGCAAATAACCACAAGCTACGTTGATGTTATAAAGAAGCCGTTTGGCAAGTTTTACGTGATTCTGCTCGACAACAATAGGTTGGAGTTTGCAAAGGACCCTGTTTATAAGGAGATACTTTACTGTATTCACTGTGGTGCGTGTCAAAATGCCTGCCCTGTTTATACAACGGTCAGCGGAAAGTTGTTTAAGGGGAAAACATATGCTGGGCCTGTTGGTTTGATTTTGTCTTACCTTGTTAAAGATACGGGCAATCTTTGGGATTTTGCCAATATGTGTATCGGTTGCATGGCTTGTGATGAAATATGTTCTGCTCGGATTAATCTGCAGGAGTTGATTTTACGCATAAAATCTCAATATACGCCGCAAAAAATTACACCCAAGCGCTTTATCATAAAATACCTTGAAAACAACTATTACATCTTGAGGTTTGGGGCTTATGTATCGCATTTCCTTTTCAAAAAAGACTTAAAAACGGGCATTGGTTCTTTGGATAGGGCTTTGGGAGAAGATTTTAGACCCCTGCCGGGTGTAAACAGCTCTTTTGATATCTCGGTATATACAAAAAAAACCAAGATTTGCTTGTTTGCAGGCTGCTCAGTGAATTTCTTTTATCCCAACATAGGCAATGATGCCCTTCAAGTTGCCTCAAAGTTGGGATTGAATTTGAGTGTTGTTAAACAGAAATCGTGTTGCGGTGCTCCTGCGTGGTACAACGGCGAGAGGGGGTCTGCTAAAGAAGCAGCAAGGATAAACGTTGAGTATCTCTTGTCTTTGGACTGCGATAGAATCTTATTTTTAGATCCTCATTGTGCCCACATGGTTAAAAGGGATTATGTTATGTTTTTAAGATCAGATGACGCCAAATCAATCTCCGATAGAGTTACATGCGCTGGTAGTTTTTTTCTGAATCTGTTAAGAAATAAAAATGTTGGAGCTTCGAAAATTGGGGCTTTCATATCCTACCATCATCCATGCCATTTGAAGAGAGGCCTAAATCAATCGAACGAGTTAGAGGAATTTTTAAAGTTAAATGAGCCCAATTTTGTTGAATTAAAGGATAAAGATAGATGTTGTGGTTTTGCTGGGAGTTACTCGCTTATGCACCCGTATATCTCAAGTTCTTTGCTCGATGAGAAACTTGACAATATAAAAACTACAGGTGCTCAGGTTTTGGTTACCGCCTGTCCAGGATGTATGATGCAAATAGGTGGTGGTATGAAGGCGAAAAAGTTATTTGTTGAGGTATTGCATTTCGTTAGTTATTTAAATAGAATACTTTAAAAGCACTTGGAGGGTTGAATGGCATTCAGATATGTAAATAACGAATTATATGTAGAAAATGTGAAGGTGAGTGACATTATTGATGAAATTGGAACGCCTGTTTATGTTTATTCCAAAAACCACTTTATTAGCCAGTTTACGAAGTTCGATAGGGCATTTAAGGGAAATCATATAATCTGTTTTGCAGTTAAGGCAAATAGCAATTTGGCCGTTATAAAAACGTTTGCTGAGTTGGGTGCAGGTGCTGATATCGTTTCTAAGGGTGAACTATTTAGGGCATTGAAGGCGGGCATTGAGCCGTCTAAAATTGTCTTTAGTGGCGTTGCGAAAACAAAAGACGAAGTAAAGTACGCTTTGGAGGGCGGCATATTGATGTTTAATGTGGAATCTGAAGACGAACTTTTAAACATCAACGCCGTGGCAAAGGAGAAGGGTAAAAAAGCGCCCATTTCTTTTAGGGTAAACCCTGATGTAGACCCAAAAACACATCCGTATATCTCAACTGGATTGAAGAAAAACAAGTTTGGCGTTCCTTATGATGAGGCTTTGGAGCTGTATTTAAAGGCTAAAGAACTTGAAAATATTGAAATTGTAGGCGTTCAATTTCACATTGGGAGTCAACTACTTGACACAACGCCAATTTACGATGCTTCTGTTAGAATCGCCAAATTGGTAAAGGAACTTCAAGGTGAGGGTATAGAGATTTCTGTTGTTGATGTCGGTGGTGGTGTGGGTATAGTTTATAATGAAGACGAGGATAAAGAACCGTCCATTGAAACATACGCAGAACAAGTGGAAAAGGCTTTTAATGGGTTTGATTTGAAGCTTGTGTTTGAGCCAGGTAGGTTCTTGGTGGGAAACGGTGGCGTATTGGTAAGTAGGGTTGTTTATCATAAATCCAATGGAGATAAAAATTTTATGATTGTTGATGCAGGCATGAACGACCTTTTAAGACCTTCGCTTTACAATGCGTATCACGAAATTAAGCCGCTTGTTAAAAAGGGTAATGAGAAGCTTAAATGTGATATTGTTGGACCAATATGCGAGACAGGTGATTTTTTTGCGCGCGATTATGAGATTGAGAATGTTGAAAACGGAGATTGTGTTGTTATTTTTAGTGCTGGTGCATATGGCTTTACCATGTCAAGCAATTACAACTCAAGGCCAAGGCCAGCAGAGGTGCTTGTTGAGAATGATAGATTTAGAATTGTGAGAGCAAGAGAAACGTTTGAAGATTTGATTAGAGGAGAAGAATTATGAAGAAGATTCCATTTTTTAAGATGAACGGTAGTGGAAATGATTTTATTATAATCAACAACAGGGAAAATATTGTTGAGAACACAGTTGATATATCTATTGATGAGTTTGTTAGACGGGTTTGCAAACGCAGAGAATCTATAGGTGCAGATGGGTTGATTTTGATAGAGAAAGATAGTGATTATGATTTCAGGTGGCGTTTTTTCAACAATGATGGAAGTGAAGTTGAGATGTGTGGCAATGGTTCTAGGTGTGCAGCACGTTTTGCATTTTTAAACGGCATAGCCTCTTTAAGTATGAAATTTTCGACGCTTGCGGGTGTGATAGAAGCTGAAATAACAGGGATAAATACCGTTAAAGTTAAACTTACAAATCCTAAGGATTATGAAAGCAAAATAAAGCTTGAAGGTATAGATATGCCGGCAAGTTTTATAAACACTGGTGTTCCTCATGTTGTTTATTTTGTTGATAATATCGATATTGTGAACGTTAAAGAACTTGGAGCAAAAACAAGATATCATGACTATTTTGGGGATGAAGGCACAAACGTCAATTTCGCAGAGGTTGTTGATAAAAAAACAGTAAAAATAAGGACGTATGAGCGTGGAGTGGAAGATGAGACGCTTGCCTGTGGCACCGGTTCTACAGCTGCCGCTGTAATAGCTGCACTTGAAGGAAAATGTGAGTCTCCTATGGATGTTGTAACGAGAAGCGGTAAGATTTTAAAGGTTTATGTTTATAAAGATGAGGATAACAATGTTGGTAGGGTTTATTTAGAGGGGGATGCACTTTTAAGCTATATTGGCACTATGATTGATGAAGCATGGAATTATTAAAACAGAGGGGAGTAGCCATGTTTGAACTGAAGGGTGCAATGACGGCAATAGTAACGCCTTTCAAAGATGGTAAGTTGGATGAGAATGCATTTATGGCATTGATAAAAAGGCAGATTAAGGCTGGAATAGATGGCCTTGTTCCTTGTGGCACGACTGGTGAGGCTGCGACGATGGATTTGGATGAATACGAGAGGGTTATAGGCATTGCCTCAGAAGAGTGTAAAGGGAAAGTGCCGGTTTTGGCAGGTGCTGGGACAAACAATACAAAAAAGGTTATAGAATTGGCGAAAATTGCAAAAAGCGCTGGAGCTGATGCTATTCTATCCGTTGCACCGTATTACAACAAACCTACACAGGAAGGTTTGTATCAACATTATAAAGCAATAGCTGAAAGTGTGGATTTGCCTTTGGTGTTATACAACGTTCCGGGCAGAACAAGTGTTAATATTTTGCCGCAGACGGTTATAAGATTGTCTGAAATCGATAATATTGTGGGCATAAAAGAGGCGAGTGGTTCTCTTAATCAAGTTTCTGAGATTATTGAGGGAGCAAGAGAGGGCTTCAGCGTTATCAGCGGGGACGACTTCTTGACTTTGCCTATGATGGCAATCGGAGGAAATGGCGTGATTTCTGTTACTTCAAATGTTGTGCCTGAACTCGTTGCACGCCAATACGATGTGTTTGTTGAGGGAAAATTGGATGAGGCAAGAAAATTGCATCACAAGCTCTTTAAACTTCACCAAGCAATGTTTTATGAGACAAATCCAATTCCTGTGAAGACTGCTTTAGCCTTGAT
>JALVTR010000136.1 GCA_027035885.1 Desulfurellales bacterium | reverse complement strand
TACCTTTTCTTTTTCCATATCCTTAATAATTTTTAAAGCCTTCTTGCGGGCGTTTCTTATTGCAACTCTATACGACTCTGTTTCCTGTTTCATCAACTTGACAACTTTCTTTCTATCTTCTTCAGTCATAGGCGGTATTATTATCTTTATAACCTTTCCGTCATTTTGCGGGGTAAAACCCATATTTTCCTTCAAAATCGTTTTCTCAATCTCTTTTATAACAGAACTATCCCAGGGCTGAATAACAATTGTCGTAGCATCGGGTGTCGATATTGTTGCGAGTTGCTTAAGTTGCATTTGTTGACCATACACCTCAACTTTCAAATTTTCGAATATTGAGGCATGCGCCCTACCAGTTTTAACAGTAGATAGATATTTTTTATATGAGTTAACGGTTTTCTTCATCTCGTCTTCAGCTGTTTTTAAAACATCTCCTGACCACTCTACACCCATGACAGCCTCCTTAGTTACTCAACCAAAGTTCCTATATTTTCCCCCAACACTATACGCTTTAAGGCTCCATATTCCTTGATTGAAAACACTATTATTGGCATGTGATTCTCCATACACATAGATATGGCTGTTGAATCCATAACCTTTAAGCTTTTATCCAAAACTTCAATGTATGTTATCGTTTTTATACGCTTAGCATTTTCGTAAACCATTGGATCCTTATCGTAAACTCCATCAACTTTGGTGGCTTTAAGTATAACATCCGCGCCCATTTCCATAGCCCTTAAAGATGCGGCTGTATCTGTTGTAAAATAAGGATTACCCGTTCCAGCAACAAAGATAACAACTCTACCCTTTTCCAAATGCCTCAATGCCCTACGCCTTATGTAAGGTTCTGCAATCTCTCTCATATCTATGGCACTAACCACACGGGTCTGCACTCCCTTCTTTTCAAGCGCATCCTGCAGAGCTAGCCCATTTATGACCGTGGCAAGCATGCCCATATAATCGGCACTTGCCCTATCCATACCCATTGCTGCACCTTTAACACCTCTAAAAATATTGCCGCCACCAATAACTGTGCACACATCAACGTCAAGTTCTTCTACCTCTTTTATCTGCTCAGCTATTTCGTTTATAGTATTTTCACAAATTCCATATGAAAGGGAGCCCATAAGAGCCTCCCCACTTAATTTCAACAGAATTCTTTTAAACACCGGCCTGCTCATAGTCTACTCACCTATCTGAAATCTCGCAAATCTCCTTACAACAATATTTTCTCCCAATTTAGCAATAGTGTTCTGAATCAGATCCTTAATTTTTAAACTGTCATCCTTAATAAATTGCTGATCGAGTAAGCATGTTTCCTCATAGAACTTCTCTATTTTCCCTTCTACAATCTTATCAAGTATATTCTCAGGCTTTCCCTGCTGTTTTAACTGTTCCTTCATAATATTCTTTTCTTTTTCCAGAACTTCTTCAGGGATTTCTTCTCTTGAAACGTACTGAGGATTAGCCGCAGCTATATGCATAGATATATCTTTACATAAATTACTAAAATCACCTGTATTGGCAACAAAATCAGTTTCACAATTTATTTCAACTAAAACCCCTATTTTTCCGCCTGCATGTATGTAGCTTGCAACCTTACCCTCTTTGGCTTCTCTTCCAGCTTTTTTAGCTGCTGATGCTAAACCCATCTCCCTTAGTTTATCTATAGCTTTTTCTATATCACCACTTGTTTCCTGGAGAGCCTTTTTGCATGCCATCATGCCTGCGCCTGTTCTTTCCCTTAATTCTTTGACCATCTGCGCTGTTATATTAGCCATAATTACTCTTCCTCCTCTTCAGCTTCTAATTTCTCAGCTCTTCCCTCTTCAAAAGCTTCTTCTTCTTGCTTAAGTTCAATCTCCTTCTCATACCTTGCCCGACCATTATTTATAGCCTCTGAAAATTTAGACGCAACAAGTTTAATTGATCTAATTGCATCGTCGTTGCCAGGTACTATGTAATCAACAGAATCTGGATCGCAATTCGTATCAACAAGGGCTACAATGGGAATACCTAATTTATTAGCCTCCTTTACTGATAACTCTTCCCTTTTTACATCAATCACAATTAAGGCATCCGGAAGCATTTTCATGTCTCTTATACCCTCTAAGTACCTTTGCAGTTTTTCCTTTCTTTTTCTGAGAATTTTTTGCTCTTTCTTGGTGTAGGCTACAATCTCTCCAGTTTCTTCCATTCCCTCAAGGTGTTCTAACTTTGCAATACTCTTTTGAATAGTAGAAAAATTCGTCAGTAATCCACCTAACCACTTCTCATTAACATAGGGCATATTGCACGACTGCGCTGCTTCTTTAATCTCCTCCTTACCCTGCTTCTTTGTACACACAAATAGAACGGTCTTTCCTTGAGCTGCAAGATCCTCCAAAAACTCATACGCCTTGTCGAAGTAAACAATCGTTTTTTGCAAATCAATAATATGAATGTCTTTACGAGCCGCAAATATATACGGCTTCATCTTTGGGTTCCAACGCTTTGTCTGGTGACCAAAATGAACCCCTGCCTCAAGTAATTCTTTCATTGTAACATACGACATAAATTCAACCTCCAAAAAAGGATTTTTACCACCATTCCCCAACCTCCCAAAAGAGAAGATCCTTTTTAAAAGGGAATGTGCGTGGTCTTACAAGTTTATATACAAAACAAAAAGCTTTTACAAGTTATTTGACCCTAAACATACGAGCATACGGAAAATTGTTATAAACCTCCTTAAATTTGTCTTTGTCTGCATCGCCCAAAATAAACATCTTGTTAAAGTTACTGTTGAAGACCTTATCATCACAAATAAGCATAAAATCCACATTCAATCGTTTAGAGCTTCCCCTTCTAGTTAGACATAGCTCAACATTAAGTCCGTTTGGGTGGAAGTTTATATCTTTCTTAACATGACCGTTTACTACCCATAAAAATCTCTTAATAGGTAGCTTTTTATCTATATATCCATGTTTAACATCTACTACACCCTTATCGCAATAGAATGTGCCATTTTTAAATCCACTACAGTAATACATAGCATATCCATCGGGATGGGACTTTTCGCTTTTAAAATTCCAGCTGCCTAGATAACTAATAGCATAGTACTTACCTATCATGTCTCCTGTAAACAAAACGTAATTGTCTTTGTCCTTTATCGGCTCAGAGTAGTCAAACGCCTTTTGAACAGCCCTTGCTGTAGAGATATTGTCTTTATCTATAGCATCCATTATCGGCTTGGTACCGTATCTATCCATAAATGAAACAATGTGATACAAAAGTGTTTCATTATCACTGATAAAAGCTTTTGCCACAAGGTAGGTTCTTGCACCACCGTGAGCGCCACCATCGTGGTATGTGGCATAGCCATCCATATCTTCAATAGCATAACCATAATCCCACCAAGAAAAAATAACAGCCTTGTTGACTTTTTTCTTAATTCGCAAAAACGATTTCACTATTGGGGCTTGAATGGATGGAAGCGGAACGAACTTATAGGCAGTTGTATGAAGTAAAGACAATATCAATAATACAGTTATAGAAAACGATATAACATTCAAATAAACCGTCCTCACATTTTTGAAATTTACCTTACGAAAAACCATATCAAATACAAATCCCAAACCAGCACCGACAAACGGAGCTAAAAACATAATCGTCCTATTTGCGCTTTTAAAAGCTAAAAGCCCAAGCAAAATTATAGGCAAAATTGGAACAACCCTTAAGCCAAGAGCAAAAATCATGCCAAGAGACAGAATCAAGCCAACGCCGTCCAATACCTTATTTGATAGAATATAGACAATAACCTTTGAAGGACTTATATGCTCAGCCTCTGTTATTGTTTTCAAAATATTAGGAAAATCACCCGTGGAAGCATTTTTAATCTTACCGTAGTTTATAAAGAAATCCACAAAACCGCTAAAACCGCCTATTACCCACAGTGGATTTGCAAATATTACAAACACCAATGCTGATAAGCCTATCTGTTTAAGCTCAACCTTGCGTATCAAAAACATAACAATAAGAAGTGCAAGATAAACAACATCTATGCCGTAATGCGCATACCACCAGCCAAAAAGCAGGAAATTCAATCCCAAAACGGCTGAGTAAACAAGCCTGTTTCTATTACTATTTGTTTCAGAAGCAAGTAGTATAAAGATAGACCCAGAAAACAAGAAAAACAATTGCAAAAGGTCGGTATCAACACGCCCCATTGCCGTCCTTATGGCATACATCCAAGAAAAAGCACCCACAAAAGCACCCGTTAAACCGGCAATTGGCATGTCGGCCAGCCAAAAATAGTAAGCCATAGGCAAAATAAAAAGACCTGCGAGGACAGAAACCAAAATTAGGCCACTCATATAAATCGACTTGCCAGATATCGAGGAAAACCAGCTAATCATGGCACTCAATAATGGTACGGGGTGCGGTTTTAATGTACTTGTTGGATACGCCCTCAAGGTATCGTTATCCGTTTTATAATAGGTGCCATTTTTGTCTTCCTTTGCATACCTCAACCATAAGTAAGCATCAAGCGTTGTCATGGCAGGGTAATTGTCAACAAAATAAACTGTTGGATGAGCTTTCCAAACCTGAAACTGATGATATCTATAGTAAAACGACGCCAAATAAAGCAAAACAGCCAAAATCACTACAGTGGGCAAACCCATATAAACTGCTTTTTTCATTTTACCACCCACTTCTTGTCAACCAAAACAACACCCTTATACAGTATCCTACCTATAAACTCATCACCAACACTAAATTCACCAACACCCTTTGGGGTACCAGTCATCAACAGGTCATAATCATAAAAGCTAAAGTATTTTCTTGCCTCCTCGAAAATCTCCAAGGGTTTATGAATCATAAGTGACACGTCGCCTTTCTGTTTAAGCTCACCATTTATATAAAGCTCTATGCCCAAATCACCTATATTTCCATCAAAACCAATAAATTCACTAAAAACAGCAGCTCCATCAAACGCCTTTGCCTTTTCCCAGGGTAAACCTTTACTTTTTAGGTTGCCCTGTATCTCCCTTAAAGTCAAATCAAGGCCAAAACCAACGCCAGACAACCTGTTGTTTTTAATGATAAAAGTAATCTCACCCTCATAATGGCACAGACCAAAAACAGGTAGTTTCAAGTCCTCACTTATAGCACTATTTGGTTTTATAAACAGAGCTATCTCACCTGGAGGCTCATTGTTCAACTCTTCTATATGCTCTACGTAGTTTCTCGCTATACACACAACCTTTAGCGGATAAACTTCAACTCCATCAAAGATAACATGATTCATAACTCACCTCACTTAAGCTCAATTACATTGCCAACATTATTGAAAAATACCTTCTCTCCAAATTCACAATACAGTCTCGCAGTCATTTTAATACCCGTACAATG
>JALVTR010000135.1 GCA_027035885.1 Desulfurellales bacterium | reverse complement strand
CCTTAAAAAGTGCACCATCCCCTCCCATAATAAACCTTGAATCCTAAGAGACAGGGTCTATCCATGCCCTTGTTGATTTGTTTTTTCCAAATACCTGTCCCTTTCCTCTCTCATAGCCCTTTCAATCATTGACTTGAATTCTTCCTTCAATTGTGTAAAAATCAGATTATACATGTGTTTTTCCTCCCAAGCCGAGCTGATGCTCGGCATCGGCTTTGGCTTTGAAGGGTTAGTTTTTCTCAAAGAGGGGTTATAACATATAACTCCTCTCCCTTCAAAGGGTGACATAAGTAATTTTAAACTACCTTATTACGGCTATATAACACTGAGGACAAATAGCTACTTTAAAAGTTACTATATCAAGAAAAAAAGAGTATGCAACATAAAAAAGCCATCGTTGCACTTATGAACAAACTTGCAAGGGATATATACTCCATGAAATAAAAAATGGGGTGAGTAGTGGGACTTGAACCCACGACCCCCAGGGCCACAACCTGGTGCTCTGCCAACTGAGCTATACTCACCATAAGGATAAAATAAAAAAGAAATGGTGAGCCGCGTAGGGGTCGAACCTACGACCGACGGATTAAGAGTCCGTTGCTCTACCAACTGAGCTAGCGGCCCACCTAGCAGTATGGAATATACCTAAAGCTTGAAATTTGTCAAGCGTAAAATACATAAAACAAAATAACTAACGTACATTAAAGCCAAACAATTTAAAGTTTTAGTTCAATAAGCAAACAAAGCGCTTATATGAACTTTGTCTTTACTATTGCCAATTCTCTCAGAAAGTATTTCCAATCTATATAAATAAGGCAATGTTGGAGAAAGCTTCTCATTATGTGAAGTTACACCTCCAGAACTTAGTTGTAAGGTGCGCGGAAACGTATTTCCTAAGCTTGATGACACTATTTTTACGAACACGTAATAGTTACCTAATTTATATTTTAAATCGTAATAATTTATTATGTCATCATCATTTGTACTTGTAGCTTTAGTTATATTTGGGCAATTATTGTAATTCCAATCGGAGTACGCAGGCCAGTCTTGAGTTAAACGAGTTAGTTTTATATGCAAACATTTTTCTCTGCTTCCAACAAGTGGAGATATATTGCTTAAATCAAAAGATGATTTTTGTTTTATTGATGGCAAAACAGTTTTTGTAATATTATAAGCACCGTTTGCAGCTGAAAGTGCGCTCACATATAGCTTTAACCTTCCAGACAGTTGAGTATATTGAGTGCTAATATACAAAACCATCCCTATAAGCATTAAAGAAACAACCGAAAGAATTAATGCTATTATTAAGGCTATTCCTTTTTTACTTTTAATCACATTAATCTCCTTCAAGATTCATAGGTTTAATGACAAATTCCAATAATTTCCACCTGTAATGTTTATAAGATTTTGGACCGGTTAGTAAAAATCCGTGTTTACTGAAGTAAAACGTATTTCTTTTTATCCCCGTGTTATTGTCTCCAATAGACACCCATGAAGATGGATATGTATAACTCTCGTCAACTTGTCCGTTTTGGATTAAAATAAAAACAACCACTCTCTTTAATTCTTGCCTAACTTTCAACGCTGGCAGAGAAGTTAAATCTTTAGTCCAATATATGCTATCTGAGTTGTTATCCAATCCAAACCAAACTTCAAAATCCGCAACACATCTGAGAATGGGATACATTGTAACACTACCTGTACCATTATTATTAAATACAATCCTGTACAGAGTATGTGTGCCTTGAGCACACAATGAACCGCTATTTTGTCCATCGTAAAGAGCGTAATCAATTCTATTAAAAGGAGCCGAAACATTATTGTTACTATTAATTCCATAAACAAGATAGTTACCTGGTGGTAAATCACCAGGTAAACCATAATCTATAGGATTTTCATCTAAAGAAGAAGCATTTTGAGCAACCTTATAAAACAAAGAATTTCCTACTATTTTTCTCGTAGCCGCGTTTAAAATTATTACTTCGTCATCTTTAGCCAGATTGTTGTAGTTTGAAGTGCTATTCTCATTCCAGATATTAATTTTCTCAGTTCCTGTTTTATTATCGTAATAAATATATGTCCAATGATTAGCGGCTTTACTCAAACCAAATACCGAACCTCTCAAAACCAGATAAGAATATCCACTTGAACTATCACTGTCACCGTCAATAGCTTTAGGTATCCCGGACGGGGAATTGTTAAATGTAGATGGCCTGAAAGATACGTATAACGGAAAAGATATACTGTCACTTACTTCGGAATATTTCTTGTCGCCAATCTTATATGGTAATCCAAATCCAGCAGTTTCAATGTCTTTTATTAAGATTTCTGATACAGGAAGTTTTTCAACAGAACTTTTTGAAATTTCATATTGCTGATTGGCAATATTAAGGGTTTTAATAAACATATTAAAAGGAATAGCTATAACAACAACAAAAATAGCTATGGCGACAAGCAATTCGATTAAAGTAAAACCATTTTTAGCTTTCATCATTTGCTCACAAATGTTTGTATGGTGTACGAAAAGTTGTTCCCCATAAATCTCCATTTTATAGTCCCTACTATTTCCTTAGTATCAGTTAAACCACTTGCTGATGTAACATTGTCAACTATAGTACAATTATCTATTGTAAAATTCCTTACATTCAAAGAACAGCTTGAATTCTCCGACGTTATATTGTTAAACGAAACAGAAGATACCAGAGAGTTTATGTTGTTTCTAAGGGTTTCTATAGCCTTATACCTAACTTCATTGCGTATAGTATTGTGCAAAACAACAACGCTAGTCTTCATAAGAGCCATCAAAGATATTGTAAGAATGGCTATAGCAACCAAAACCTCTACAACGCTAAAACCTTTTCTATTTTTTTTTATATCTATTGACATACTCCCTCTTTTATTCTTTGGGCACTTATAATCACACAATTATACCTTATAGGGCCTATGCCAGATGAATCAACTTTAATTGTAAAACCACCAAACCCCCAATTTACATTTCTAGCTACACCATTTTTATCAAATATGACAATATTATTTGATGCAGATAAATAACCGCCATTTGTTTTTTTTAAAATTTTATACTTAACACTTTTTGTAACAGCATCTGCCATCTCAGAAGGTCCGTCGTACTTCATATTATAGTTTGAGTCATCAAATCTAAATAGTGTATAACTATTTGCGTTAAATGCTACACCGTAGTTTTCACCTGTTGTAATGGATTTAAATCTCTGGGCAACTAAGTCAGAATAAATTTGAGCCGTCTCTTTTTCTATTCCGTATTTTTTTATATATTTAGTTAAATAAGGTACTCCAATAGCCAACATGACAGATAAAATAGCAAGTAAAACAATCAATTCAATAAAAGAAAAGGCTCTCTTGCTCATTATCTATTCTTCCAACCATTGTATAGTTTTATCTAAGGGCGTAGGCGGGAGTATTATTGTTATACCACCACCAGACGACCCGGGAGGAAGACCCTTTATAGGATTTTTTAGTTTTCTACCATGGGAATTACTGGAAGAATTCTCACCAAAGCTTTTCGAAAGATTGATTTCGCTTATTTTGCCTGTTGAACTTTGCAAAAATACCTTTCCTGCAATATTACTAACAGTCCCTCCATTGTCGTAATTAACAACCCACAGGTAAGTGTCCCCTCCGGACCCACATATGTCTCCTGTCGGAGCAAATGTGGTAAAGAACACCCATCCAGTAATGGCAGCAACAGGATCAGTAATGAGCCTTTCTGAATTATAATCCGAATTGGAGGGAGCTAAACTTATGAACCAACCCTTATAGCCACTAATATCCGCATCACCATCATCTGTCACATTGTCCAAATCTGTCAACGATAATGTGGTTCTACATCCATTTTTCAATCTTCCATCACTATAACATGGGTCCTTAACTCCGTATATATTTCTAACAGATGAAGGGTCATCATTTTTTGTAAAATATCTACCTTCTCCAAAGTAAAGCCAGAGATTACCGTTTTTTGTGTCTTCTAAATCTCTAACGGCGGCAGTAATAGGTCCTATATTCTTAATAAGTAGAGAAACCTGCCAATGGGTAACATTCGGATCATCAAGTGTATTAACTCTTATAACCCCACCTTTCCAGCCGCTTTGCGTATCATAGTTATATCCAAAATAGAACGCATCATCTGAATAATTCTTACCCAAATCAATTGCGGAATCAAACATTCTGCCAGCAAATGCATCTACATCCCCCAGTAATGAATCTGAACTCCCGCTCAGTTGTATTTTTCTCTTTAACTTGCCAGTTTCTAAATCAACTATATAAAGATACAGAGGTTGGCTCACTGTCCCATTATAATTGTCAGGACCAGAGGCAAAAGCAACATACCAATACCCGTTTTTACTATTGTTATCAATCTCAGTGCCATTATCCAACGTTTCTTTATAGGGAATATGTATTATTGCAGGTCCAGTAGTGGTAAATGCGAGGTCTTTGTCACTAAATTCCCAAAGAACTTTTGGATTCTCTGGATTCGTAACATCAAGGGCAAAATATGAAGAACGACCTATTCCTGAGGGAACATTTCCTGTCTCATTCGGAGGTTTTATTGCCTCTGTAACGTTATCACCGCAACCGCCACCAAAGTTTAACCCTCCAATTAAAATGGTCCTCCAGCTCAAGGCAGTTTTTTTATCGCCTGGGGAACCATAGCTATCAGGATTATCTGGATCACCTATGCTAGCATCAAAAAGATAAGGGGTTAAATCAACGCTATATATATGGCAATAGTCCTTCTCAGACATGTATTTTAAATATGGTAGAATATTTTTCGGTATAAAAGCCCAGGCTTCAGAACCGAAAGGCCCACCGTTTTCCTTAAGCTGAGCTATTATACTACCCCCAGGAAAACTCAATGCCCCTAACCTAAAAGCATGAAGCATACCATCGTTGGCACCGACAAAGACCATACCTCTGTCCACATGTTTGAAAGTACCATCCTTATTATAATTGAAGTTGTAATAGCTCTTATCGTCGTAATCTTCATAATATTTATTGACTGGGTTCACAGACAGAATCTGAGGAGTTGAGTCTATTATGTCACCCAACTTCCAAACATGCGATTGTGTGCCTATAGTCACTATCCTATTCCTCAATCCCTCTACATGATAACCTCTAGTCCATCTGATAATTTCCTGAGCTAATGTAAGATTATCAACATCCAAGTATTTCATCAAAGCTGATGCATTACTGGAAATAAAATTACCTTCTGTTGAGTTATCAGTTAGGTTATCAACATCTGTAAAAATTTTCCTTTCATCAGGAGAAGTTCTCCACAGTTGTAACCCTGCATTCCATACAGTTTTCAAATAGCTCAAACTTTCATTATCACAATCTGTGAGCCTACCATTTCCCTGTAAGTCATCGCATACAGTTATTCTGGTTTCCCCTGTGGAGTTATCGGTATAAAACTGTATAACCTTATCTTTAAGCGTTAGATTTTTAACCGATGTACTTTCTCCTTCAGTATCAGAATTTTCGCGAATTTCCTGAGATGAAGCAAATGGTCCCAAATACATCCATAGAGCATACAGAGTTCCACTCCAGTTCACAGATGTACCATTATCAAAATATCTCTTTGGCCAGAAAAGAGCTTGGAGAATGTTGGCACCGCTTTCTTCACTTGTAGAAACTACAGATGCAGCAGTACCTGAAGAAACCTGTTTAATTATTTCATTAAAAACATTTATTATAGCAGTTTTTAACTCTCCAGGATCTTTCCCCTCAAAATAACCATAAGGGCCGGTTTTGTTACTGTTCTCTTTAACTTCATTGCAACTTCCTTCCAAGTTTTCAGTAACAGTCAAGGAAGTATCAGGATAGTGTTTCATATTACAAGGATAACCATTACCATTCAAATCATCGTAATTGCCGTAAACAGCCATCCATTTTAATGCATTCGTGCCTTCGCTATGCGGATTTTGGAACATGGCAACAGAGTAGGTTCTAACATTTTGATTTCCATTCAGATTTTGCACTAAATCAGCATTACCGCCCTTCCAAATTGCATCAATCGGTCTTATAGGATCGCTGTTTGTTGTCGTGGTCGGCGTATTCCATTCTCCATCAGACATCAAAATAGCAAAATTTTTTGCACAATAGGCGATGTGTCCATTAAAATCATAGGGGTTTATGTTACCATACTCTGAAATTGTTGTTTCATCTTCCTCAAAGTACTTTTGTATATCTTGCATTGCAGGACCCGTCGGTGTTCCACCATAAGGAGAGTGAGTATTTATTATGTTGATTAAATTTTTATAATCGTATGATAATCCAATGCGTGTAAATTTTTCTGTTGAACTCCAAGAATTTTGTGTCTGGAAAATCAAAGCTCCTATTCTTGGTTTTTGTTCCATCCTTCCTATTTTCTGAAGAACACCCTCAACATCATCAGTACTCGGATTGTAAGAAGAAACATCTTCCTTCTTAATTTTAACACCAGATTCAGTTATAACTACATCTTGAGATGTTTTACCTCCTGTCAGAATCCATCTTAAAATATCTATGCGAGTCATATAGGCCCAATTTAAGTAATTTCCAGAATACCCACCGGAACTATTTATATACCAATAACCATCGCATACCCATCCCCCAACCGACCAGTTCCAAGACCAATTACTGCATTTATACATTTTATCATATCTAAAATAACCATAATACGTTTTATTGCTACTGTAATCATTGCTATACGCATACCAACCCATACTTCCCGAGTAATCTAAAACAAGCATAATATTGACAGGAACAACGGTTTGAATAAAAGGTGGTTCCGCACAATACGTATTGTCAACTCCATAGGCCTTAACGCCAAAGGAAATCACAAAAGCAAGCAGAAGAAAAACAATTAACCTTTTCATTTTCTCACCTCTTTTCAAGCCTGCCTTTTAAAAACGAGAATTGACCAGAACAATACATACCATACACATAGCCACCTTTTCTACAAATAGGACAATGCTCAAGAACAATATATCTGTTTCTAAAAGTTTCACTGAGAACTCTAATCAAACATTCTCTTTTAGCAACATTAACGGCAATTACTTTGGCTCTAATCATCAACGGCTCAATACAACTTACCTTATCAACGGTTTTTGAAAAGATATACCCCTTATTTTTTGTGCTCCGATGAGCAAAAGAAACAGGGGCAACCATAAACATTAACATTACAGCAATAATTGCACTTTTCATTATCTGCCTCCTTAGTTTTCACCATTAATATAGAACTACCACACACAATCCATAATTCAAAATTTAAAATCTATTTTAAAATATCTCATATCCCATGAAAAAATCGTAAAAACACAAATTTCTCAACAAAAACATCTAAACTCTTGCTTTTTTGACATTTTTTTATAATCTAACACCAAAAAGCAAAGGGGGTTCTTATGCTAAAGGACAAAATTATAGGTATTATCGGCGTTGGTAAAATGGGCTCGGCGCTTTTAAGCGGGCTGTTGAGCGTAGGCATTAGCAAAAAGAACATTATAATTTCAGACAAACCTGAAGTTGTTAAAAAAGTTGAAGAAAAATATGGCGTCAAGGCAATGGATAACCCACAATTAGCCAAAGAATCTGATATAATAATACTGGCCATACAACCAATCGATATAGTGGACTGCTTACAAAACATATATCCATTTATCGACAACAGCAAGCTTATAATATCAATAGCAGCTGGTATAAAAGTCGAGGTTATGCGTTCAATCCTTAAAAAAGGAAGATTTATCCGCGTAATGCCGAACATAGCAGCAATTGTTAAGCAAGCTGCAAGTGCCATATACTGTGGTCCAAGAACAACCAAAGAAGATGAAGAGATGGCAATGGCAATACTTGGGCTTGTGGGCGAAGTCGTCGTAATACACAACGAACGATACATGGACGCTGTAACGGGCTTATCCGGCAGTGGCCCTGCTTACATTTTTGAAGTTATCGAGGCACTGGCAGATGGCGGTGTAAAGGTGGGTTTAAGAAGGGAGGACGCTTTAAAACTGGCAGCGCAGACCGTAAAAGGGGCTGCTGAGCTGGTTTTAAAAATAGGCAAACACCCCGCAGAGTTTAAAGATATGGTAGCATCACCTGGTGGAACAACAATTTTTGGCTTGGCCGAATTAGAAAAAAGTAGCGTACGCGGCGCCTTAATAGAAGCGGTTTATGCTGCAACAAAAAGGTCTGAGGAGTTAGGCAAGTAGCCTACTCCTTCTCTATTTTTATCTCAACTATATGAGATGGCTTTTTCTTAACAAGACTACTTTTCCTTGTCTGCTCCTCTTCAATTTTTTTCCTTAGAGCCTTTTCAAGGTCCTCTATAATCTCATGTAATTGTTCTATCTGCCTTTTCATTCTCATTATAATATCAACGCCGGCAAGGTTAACACCCAATTCCTGCGTCATTTCTCGTATAAACTTTACATCTTCAATATCATCATCAGTGTAAAGCCTAATGTTGCCGGTTGTTCTGATAGGATTAATAAGCCCTTCTCTTTCATATTCCCTCAACGTATGTGGATGTACATTCAAAATTTCAGCTACCATTCCTATAGTGTAATATCCATTTTTCCTCTTCATAGTTTATGCCCCCAATACCTGTTTTATATGTTCATCTTCCCTTACATTTTTAGGTATCCTGACTTTTACCTTGGCATAAAGTGGATTACCGTTTATTCCCTTGCCTTTTATCTTAAAAACCTGCTCACACTGAGTGCCTTTAGGTATTTTAATCTTAACAGTGCCATCTGGTGTTCTAACATTCGCCACTCCCCCAAACAACGCAGTAACTAACGGAATCTCAAAGGTTGTATAGAGCTTCCCGTCTTTAATCTCAAAATCTGGATTGAGTTTAACATTAACAATTATGTGCAAATCACCCCTTCCGCCTGGACCTGGTTGGCCCTTACCAGGAACTTTGAGTTTAGTACCGTTTTTTATACCAGCTGGTATCTTTACCTTAACCTTTTCACCATTAATATTTAATGTTATAGTCGCCCCTTTAACAGCATCCATAAAGTCCAAATCCATCGTGTAGTAAATATCCGCACCTTTAGGTTCGTAGGTACTTCTAAACCCTGATCTTCTATTCATACCAAACAGATTCTCAAATAAATCTCCTATATCAAAATCCCCGGAGGTAGACCGACCCCCGAAGTTGCCGAAATCATATCCAAAATCTTTGAATTGACTGAAATCATATCCTCCAGCACCTCCAGATTCAAAGTTAGAAAATCCAAATTGGTCATACTGCTTGCGTTTTTCAGGGTCTGATAAAATTGAATATGCTTCGTTTACCTCTTTAAATTTTTTTTCAGCTTCTTTATTGTTTGGATTTAAATCTGGATGGTATTTCCTTGCCAATCTTCTATAAGCTTTTTTTATTTCATCTTCAGTTGCACTTTTAGAAACACCCAACACCTCATATGGATCCCTCATAGCTTTCCACCTCACTTTTAAATGTTGCTACTATAAATATAAACTTTATAGTGATATTGTCAAGTTATGTTAGACACTTTTTATCATATTTTTCCTTATAGAAATAGGAATAATAAAAAAATAAAAAATTTTTCTCACAAACCTTGACAATATTATTGTAAGGGTTATATTAGATATCGGAAATTAGAAAAAGAAAAAAAGGAGGTGGTAGCAATGTTAAATGCACTGGAACCTTTCAGAGAGTTAACAACTTTACAGGAGAGGTTGAATAGGGTGTTCGACGATTTGTTGCCAACATCACCAAAAAACAGGGAAACAAACGAATGGATACCTGCGGTGGACATCTATGAAACAAAGGATGCTATCAACATAGAAATTGAAGCCCCCGGAATGAAAGAGGATGATATCAAAATCAACCTCGAGAACAGTACATTGACAATTTTTGGCGAGAGGAAATTCGAGAGAAAAGAAGAAGGCAAAAACTATTACAGAATGGAAAGAAGTTACGGCTCCTTCTCAAGAAGCTTCTTGTTACCAGACAATGTTGATGCAGAAAAAATTCAGGCAAAATATAAAGATGGACTCTTAACAATAGTTTTGCCTAAAAAACCTGAGTCAAAGCCAAAAGAAATTCCTATACAAAAATAGGATGGTAATGCCTGAGGAGGGATGTCCCTCCCCTGGTTTTGCTATCTAAAAAAACAATAGGAGGAAGGAAAATGGATACAAACAAACTTACTGTAAAATCCCAAGAGGCGCTGCAAAGCGCAAAAAGCATAGCAGAAGCACACAAAAATCAGCAAATAGGGTCACTTCACCTTTTGAGGGCAATAACTTCAGAGCAAGAAAGTGTAGCTGTTTCTATTTTGAAAAAGCTGGGCGTGAACCTCCACGATTTTCAAAGTTACACAGACGGATTAATTGAAAAAATACCGAAAGTGGAGTTCACATCCTCTACATCAACACAAATATATATAACAAAAGAGCTGGATGAAGTCTTCAAAAAAGCTGAAGAGCAAATGCGCCAGATGGAAGATGAATACATAAGTATAGAGCACTTTTTAGTCTCTATGAGCGAAAATTGCGACGCCGCCGAAGTATTTAGGAACTTTAGCATAAAAAAGAGTGACCTACTAAAAGCTTTAGTTAACATACGAGGCAGTGTAAGGGTAACAGATCAAAACCCAGAGGAAAAGTATGAAGCATTAAAAAAATACGGCAGAGACTTGACTGAGCTTTCAAGAAGCGGAAAATTGGACCCCGTTATAGGAAGAGATGATGAAATAAGAAGAACTATTCAAATACTTTCAAGAAAAACAAAGAATAACCCTGTTCTAATAGGAGAGCCAGGTGTAGGTAAGACAGCTATTATAGAGGGCTTAGCTCAAAGGATAGCCAAAGGCGACGTGCCAGAGAGCTTAAAAGACAAAAACCTCATAGAGTTAGATTTGGGCTCTTTGATTGCTGGTGCAAAGTTTAGAGGCGAATTTGAAGAAAGATTAAAAGCCGTTTTAAATGAAGTCAAAAGGTCAGATGGCAGAATCATATTATTCATCGATGAGCTACACGCAGTTGTAGGTGCTGGAGCAGCTGAGGGTTCAATGGATGCATCAAATATGCTCAAACCCATGCTTGCACGCGGTGAACTTAGGTGCATTGGTGCAACAACGTTAAAAGAATATAGAAAATACATCGAAAAGGACGCAGCCCTCCAAAGGAGATTTCAACCAGTATACGTAAAAGAGCCAACTGTTGAGGACACAATATCGATTTTGAGAGGCCTAAAGGAAAAATACGAAGTACATCACGGTGTGAAGATAAAAGATTCTGCTTTAGTTGCAGCAGCCGTTTTGAGCCACAGATACATTACAGACAGGTTTTTGCCAGACAAAGCCATAGACTTAGTGGACGAGGCAGCGGCAAGCTTAAAAACACAGCTTGAAAGTGAAATTGAGCCTATAGATAACCTGAGCAGAAAGATTGCACAACTTGAGATAGAAAGGCAAGCGTTGAAGAAGGAAAATGATAAAGACTCAAAAAAAAGACTTGAGGATTTAGAGAAAGAATTATCCCAACTAAAGGAAGAGATAAATGAACTCAGGGCAAGATGGCAGTATGAGAAAAACCTGATATCAGATATCCATTCTATAAAAGAGAAAATCGACAAAATCAAAACAGAAATTGAGATTGCTGAAAGGAATGGCGATTTTGAAAAGGCGAGCGTTTTAAAATACGGGGAACTCCCAAAACTCCAGAAGGAGCTTGAAGAGAAAAATAAAGAGCTCAATTCTATTGAAAACAGATTATTGAAAGAGGAAGTAACAGAAGAAGAGATTGCAGCAATAGTGTCTAAATGGACGGGCATACCTGTATCAAAAATGTTAGAAAGCGAAAAAGAAAAACTATTGAAGATGGAAGAAAAACTCAAGGAGAGGGTTGTCGGACAGGATTACGCCGTTAAATCTGTAACAGATGCAATTTTGAGGTCAAGGGCTGGGCTCGCGGATAAAAACAAACCTATTGCATCATTCATATTCTTAGGCCCAACAGGTGTAGGAAAGACAGAGCTTTCAAAGGCGCTGGCTGAGTATCTATTCGACGATGAAAGAGCTATCATTAGAATTGACATGAGCGAATACATGGAAAAACACTCAGTAGCAAGACTCATAGGTGCTCCTCCTGGATATGTGGGTTACGAAGAAGGAGGTCAGTTAACAGAAGCCGTGAGGAGAAAGCCTTATTCTGTAATCTTGCTCGATGAGATAGAAAAGGCACACCCTGAGGTATTTAATATCCTGTTGCAGGTGCTCGATGATGGAAGATTAACCGACTCAAAAGGCGTAACGGTCGATTTTAGGAATACGGTCATAATCATGACATCCAACATCGGAAGTGAGTATTTGATAAGGATTAAAGGCGAGCCAGGAACAGAAGAATATAGAATTGAATTTGAAAAGGCCGTTGCAGAGGTCAATGCTGAACTCAAAAGAAGATTTAAGCCTGAATTTTTAAACAGGGTTGATGAAATAATTGTATTCAATCCATTGGGCAGAAACGAAATCAAGCAAATTGTAAGGTTACTGCTTAATAAAACCTATGAGAAAATCAAAGAGGCAGGCTACGAACTCGGGGTTACAGATAAGTTAGTAGAAAGAATCGCATCTGAAGGCTTTGACCCTGTATTCGGCGCAAGACCTCTTAGAAGGTATATACAGAATATGATTGAAAACAAGCTTGCAAAAGCAATATTAGAGGGAAGATTTATCAAAGGTGACAAGATTATAGCAGATATAGAAAACGGTGAAATCGTGTTTAAAAAAAGCTAAAAAGGGGGAGTAATGTCCCCTTTTTCTTTATTTTACGACACTAACACAAACGTAATTTCAAAAACATTACCATATATCTTCTTTGTAATAATCCAATTGTTTTTCTTACACAAAAATTCAACTATAGAAAGACCAATCCCAGAACCTTTAGAAACATTTTTAACATCATTAATAAAAACGATTTTTACACCTTTCTTATATTTTTCGGCAATGACAGAAATATTGCTAAAGGAGTATTTAAATGCATTGGTAGCAAGTTCTGACAACACAATCCTTAAATCTGTAGGGTTAATATAAACCAAATAGCCGTCTAAGTATATCTGCAAATCCAATTTCTTATCTTTAAACGAAAAACCATCAAGAACCTTTTTAAGCTCCTCTACTACATTTACAAAGGAAAGTTTCTCATTATCTGAAGTCATACTTCTAATGGTAGAAGACACAACCTTAAAGTCCTCTTCCATCTCATCCAAAGCATAAGATAACCGTCTTTTACTCCCATCATCCATATTAGCAAGTTCCAAATTAACCTTTTGAGCAGACAAAAAATTGCCCAGCTTATGAGATATTGACACAAGTATAAATTTCAAAAACTGATCAGTATATTTCTGTCTTTTAAAAATACGCTTAAGGCTAACATAAACAATAAAAATTATCAAAATGGCAAGTAACAACTCCCATAAAAATAGCAGAAGAGCAAACCCAATAAGCTTTCTTTTTACCCTGGACACCTTTATAAGTACAAATTTCTTACCCCACAGGCCATAAAAAATGTAACCCTTATTTTTTATATAGGTTTTAGTCGAAATTTTAATATAAGAAGGGAGTTTGTTTACATATCCTCTATTATACAATTTTAAATACAGGTCAACGTTTTGTTTAAAATTACCAACAACCTCTTTTCTTATAAACAACATTAAAAAAGCATTTACAGCAAAAAACCAAAAGGCAAGCGCAATCGATATGATTAATAGAACCCTATTTTCTTCTGAAAATTTTACTCTAAAAACGTGTATCCCCTACCCTTAACATTCTTTATCAACTCACCACCAAGAATCTTTCTCAGTCTTTTAACATATGCCCTTATCGAGTTTTCATCCGTATCTGTATATGGCCAAACATAGTTGAGTATCATATTATTAGATACCAATTTTCCGCGATTGCGAACCAACAATTCTAGCAATTGCCAATCTTTGTTTGTTAAGTCAATTAACAGTTCATTTTTTTTAACTGTCTTTTTTTCAAGGTCTATCTCAATATCTTTAACCCTTACAACCTCCTTACCATAATACCTTCTACAAACCGAATTTATTCTCAAAATAAGTTCTTTAGGGTGGAACGGCTTTGTTATGTAATCATCCGCACCTAAATTAAAACAAATTTCCTTATCCCTAATCTCAATCTTGGCAGTTAACACAATTACAGGCAAATCATATTTTTCCTTTATCTTCTTTAAAATTCCCTCACCGTTCGTAAATTTCAATATAAGGTCTAAAACCACAATATCAAAAGCTTCGCTGTTCAAAACGAGAAAGACCTCCCTATCATCATCAATCCAGTTACAATTATGTCCTTCTTTTTCTAAATATCTTTTTAAAGCATCTCCTAAATGTGTATCATCTTCTATAAGTAAAACTCTCATTATTTTTGAAGTTTAATAAAATAATAGCAATATATCAAGTTATAACTTAAAACATTGAAAATAGCATTTTCTTTTGGTATAGTTTGCTAACTAAAAAAAGGAGGATGAACAGTGCAGGTAACGGTGGAAAATGCCAAACCTTCGAAAAGAAGAATTCAAATAGAGGTCGAACCGGAAAAAATAAAGAAAAAAAAGGATGAAATTGTAAGGAAAATTAGGAAAACAGCGAGTATTAAAGGTTTCAGAAAAGGGAAAGTTCCAAAAGAAATTATATTAAAAGCATACAAAGACGATATAGAAAATGACCTAAAAAGGGAACTTATGATAGAGGCTTATGAATTTGTGATTCAGGATAATAAGATAGAAACTGTATCAGACCCAGCATTTACAAATGTTGAGCTTAATGAAGAGAAAGGTTTATCGTTTATAGCTACAGTAGATGTAAAGCCAGAAATTGACTTAAAGGAATATAAAGACATTGAAATCACAGAAAAACCCATTGAAATAACAGAAGAAGACATAAACAAAGTATTGGATCAATTAAGAGATGCTTTTGCCACATTGGAAGAAAAAGAAGGTGGCACATTAGAAAACGGTAATATAGCGGTAATTGACATAAAAACGTTTACAAAGGAAACTCATTATCCGATAAAAGAGTTTGGCGGCGAAAATTTACATGTCGAATTAGGTAAAAAACAATTAGTAGAAGAGATAGAGAGCAATTTAGAGGGAATGAAAGTAGGCGAAACGAAAAATATTGAAGCATCGTTTGATAAAGATTACCCTTTAAGGGCACTGAAGGGCAAAGACGTCGTTTTTGAGATAACATTAAAATCAATCGAACAGAAAAAAATTCCTGAATTAAATGATGATTTTGCTCAAAAAGTAAACAAAGAATTTAAAACATTTGAAGACCTTTTAAGTGACGTAAAGAAAAGGCTTGAGAAAAATAAAGAGATTGAAGAAAAAGAAAGACAAAAGGATGAGCTATTAGATAAACTTTTAGAACAATACGACTTTGAACTTCCCGAAAGTCTCGTTAATCAAGAGACCAATCAAATGATAATGGATTATATTAAAAATATGTATTACATGGGCATAGATGTCAGCTCTGACGAATTTAAGCCACAAGCTTTAAGAGAAAAATTCGAACCGGAAGCAAAAAAAAGGGTAAAAGCAACATTCATTTTGTTAGAAATTGCAAAAAAAGAGAATATAGATGTATCATCTGAAGAAATAAATGAAGTTGTATCCCAGCATGCAAATGCTCAAAGGAAATCATTTGAGGATCTATATAAAGAATACCAACAAAACAATGTTCTACCTCTAATCCAAATGGAAATTTTAGGGAATAAAGCCCTTGACTTTCTCTACGAGAATGCAAAAATAGATAAGGAAAATAAACAAGAACAAAAACAAGAAGAAGGAACTAAAACAGAGGAAGCGCAAAAATGAGTTTAATACCAATTGTTATAGAAAAAACTCCACAAGGTGAAAGAGCTTACGATATATACTCACGTTTGTTGAAAGACAGAATTATTATGCTGAATGGAGAGATAACGGATGAAGTATCAAGCGTAATAGTTAGCCAATTACTATTTTTAGAGAGTGAAGATCCTGAAAAAGACATATTTTTGTATATAAATTCGCCTGGGGGCGGTGTTACTGCCGGGCTTGCTATATATGACACAATGCAGTACATAAAATGCGATATAACAACAATTTGCATCGGTTCAGCAGCATCCATGGGTGCATTACTTTTAGCAAGTGGAACAAAAGGGAAAAGGTATTCACTGCCACATTCAAGAATAATGATACACCAACCTTTGGGTGGTATAACTGGTCAAGCCACAGAAATAGAGATACATGCCAAAGAAATTTTAAGACTAAAAAAGCTCTTAAACGAAATCTTGGCAAACCATACAGGAAAAAGATTAAAAACTATTGAGAAGGATACGGACAGAGATTATTTTATGGATTCAAAAGAAGCGTTAAATTACGGTATAATAGACAAAATCATTTATTCAAGAGAAGAAGAGGAGAAGTTGCATGAAGCAAATGGACGGGGGTGACAAACCTCAAGGCACTTTAAGGTGCTCGTTTTGTGGAAGAACGCAAGACGAAGTTAGAAAGCTGATTGCAGGGCCAGGCGTTTATATTTGTGACGAATGTGTGGCTTTGTGTGAAGATATTTTAGCAGAAGATGAAGAACTGAATAAAAAGAAAAACGATAACTTTATTCCATTAACACCAGAAGAGATAAAGAAAAAATTGGATGAATACATAGTTTCACAGGACGATGCTAAAAAAATTTTGGCCGTTGCCGCATACAATCACTATAAAAGAGTAAGCGAAATTAATATGCCTCGCAGGAAAAAAGATGATGTGGAATTAGAGAAAAGCAACATATTACTTATCGGTCCTACTGGCACAGGAAAAACTTTAATAGCAAAGACCCTTGCAAAAATTTTGGATGTTCCTTTTGCAATAGCAGATGCAACGAGCTTAACAGAAGCTGGATATGTAGGTGAAGATGTAGAGAATATCCTCGTAAGACTATTGCAAGCAGCAGATTACAATGTTGCATTAGCCCAAAAAGGAATTGTCTATATAGATGAAATAGATAAAATCTCAAGAAAAAGTGAAAATCCATCTATTACACGTGATGTTTCTGGGGAAGGTGTTCAACAAGCTTTACTCAAATTGATTGAGGGCAGTATTGTTAATGTTCCACCTTATGGTGGAAGGAAACACCCTCAACAGGAATTTATACAGGTTGACACAGCAAATATTCTTTTCATCTGCGGAGGTGCTTTTGAAAGCTTGGAAAACATAGTGGCAAGAAGGATAAGTAAAAAGAGTATAGGATTTACAAACCCTGTAGAGGTAGACAAAAAGGAAAAGTACAATTTATTAAAACAGGTTACTCCAGAAGACTTAATGAAATACGGTTTAATTCCAGAGCTTATAGGCAGATTGCACGTAGTCGCAACCCTTAATGAACTATCAGATAGTGAACTTGTTAGAATATTAACGGAGCCCAAAAATGCTTTGGTAAAGCAATACAAAAAAATGTTAAAACTTGATAATGTTAAATTGACAATAACCGATGACGCTCTGCAAGCTATAGCTAAAAAGGCCGTGGAAAGAAAAGTTGGCGCCAGGGGCTTGCGTAGTATCATGGAACAAATTATGGTAGATTTGATGTATAAAATACCATCCATGAAAGGTGTAATAGAGTGTATAATAAATGAGGATGTTGTAAATGAAGGAAAATCCCCAGTAATAGTAAAAAATAAGAAGAGTGCATAAATGGAGTTTAAAGGTACAACAATAATTTGCGTCAAGAAGAACAACAGCGTTGCACTTGGCGGTGACGGTCAAGTAACACTTGGCAATACTGTTGTAAAATCCAAGGCAAAGAAAATAAGAAAACTCTATAACGATAATGTAATTGTAGGCTTTGCTGGAGCAACGGCAGATGCCTTTACATTGTTTGAAAAGTTAGAGGATAAGCTCAATGAATATGCAGGAAACTTAACACGTGCCGCAGTTGAATTGGCTAAAGAGTGGCGTACAGATAAGATTTTAAGAAGGCTTGAGGCCCTTCTGATTGCTGCAGACAAAAACACAATGTATTTAATTAGTGGAAACGGGGATGTGTTATCACCAGATGAAGATATTTGTGCAATAGGGTCTGGTGGAAATTATGCCTATGCAGCAGCGAAGGCTTTAGTTAAATATAGCGATTTAGATGCTAAAGGTATAGTTGAAGAATCACTAAAGATCGCATCATCCATTTGTATATACACAAACAGTAACATCACTGTAGAAACGCTAAAGGAGTAAATTAATGGAAAACAAATTAACACCTAAAAAGATAGTTGAACTTTTAGATAAATATATAGTCGGCCAATCCGAAGCAAAGAAAGCAATAGCAATAGCACTGAGAACGCGATACAGAAGACACAAGGTTCAAGGTGACATAAAAGAAGAGATAATGCCAAAAAATATACTCATGATTGGGCCAACTGGAGTAGGAAAGACGGAAATTGCCAGAAGGATTGCAAAAATTACAAATGCTCCATTTGTTAAAGTAGAGGCAAGTAAATTCACCGAGGTAGGATACGTAGGAAGGGATGTAGAATCGATAATAAGGGATTTAGCACGCATAAGTTATGAAATGGTCAAGCAAGAAGAGTTGAGAAAAGTTGAAGATAAGGCAAAAAAAGAAGCTGAAGAAAGGGTATTAGACGTATTGGTTCCTCCTATAAAGAAACGCTCGATATATGATACAGAAGATGAGGAAAGAATCAAAAAAACACGCGAGAAATTTAGGGAAAAAATGAAAAATGGAGAACTGGATGAAAAAACTATTGAAATAACAATCAATCCACAAAGAAATGAGCAGCTTGTACCTTTTATAGAGGTTGCTGCTGCTCCAATAGACGAACTCGACTCTAATCTAAGGGACATGTTAGATAACATCATGCCAAGCAAAAAAAAGACCAGGAAAGTAACCGTTAACGAAGCCTTGCGCATTTTCCAAGAAGAGGAAGCTCAAAAACTTATCGATAAAGACAAAGTTAAAGAAAAATCCATTGAAAAAGCCTCTAACGATGGAATCGTATTTTTGGACGAAATAGATAAAATAGTCACAAAATCCGGGTCCTCTCAAGGTCCAGATGTATCAAGGGAAGGTGTTCAGAGAGACTTACTACCTATCGTTGAGGGCTCAACAGTGAACACCCGCTACGGCTCAATAAAGACCGACCACATATTGTTTATTGCCGCCGGGGCTTTCCATCAGGTCAAACCAAGCGACATGATTCCCGAATTGCAGGGTAGGTTCCCTATAAGAGTAGAATTAAAGCCACTTACAAAAGAAGACTTTATTAGGATTCTAAAGGAACCTAAAAATGCTCTAATAAAACAATATAAAGCATTACTTGAAACAGAAAGTGTAATAATAGAATTTACAGATAATGCTATTGAAAAGATTGCAGAAATAGCGGAAAAAATTAACAAAGAAACGGAAAATATAGGAGCAAGGCGACTACATACCCTGCTTGAGAAACTCCTTGAGGATATATCTTTCGAGTCACCAGATATAGAAAACAAAAATATAAAAATAGACGCAAGCTACGTAAAGGAGAAGCTCTCTAACATTGTTGAAAATAGAGACTTAAGCAGGTACATATTATAAAGATACCTTACCAACAATAAAATCGCACAGTTTATCTATGCCTTTTCTTTTATTAGCGGAAGTGAGAAAATAGTTTATATTATCGTATTTTTCCTTAAGATGTTTTAAACCTTCAGAGATTGATTTCTGGCTTGCCTTATCTACCTTTGTGAATACGATGCTAAAATCCTTGCTATAAAACTTAAGCCAATCCATAAACATCAAATCACTATCCATAGGCAAGTGTCTTGAATCAATCAAAACAAACACATGATAAAGTAGGTTTGCATTTTTTAGGTAATCTTCGATTATGTATTTCCATTTTTGTCTTAAACTCTTAGACCTCTTTGCATATCCATAGCCTGGCAAGTCCACGATAAAAAACGTGCCTTCGACCTTGTAAAAATTTATAAGTATTGTTTTACCTGGATTTTTGCTTACGTAAGCTATTCTCCTGTTCAAAATGGCATTTATCAAAGATGATTTACCAACGTTACTCCTACCAGCGAAAGCAAATTGGGGTAGATGAAATAGTCTTGCACTATCGAAACTACCTTCAAATGAAACATCTTTAAAGCTAAACAACCTTCAGATCCACTGTATTTACTTGCGTATCCAGTATTGCTAAAGTTTTCTTGCCTGTTAAATATCCGCATAACTCTCCTGGATTTATAATATAACCTTTTTTAGTTTTTCTAACGTCTATATTGTGAAGGTGACCGTAAAGCACATAGTTGTATTCATTTGCAATTTTATCTATGCCGAACGGCTCGTGCATTAGTATAAACTCCTTTCCGTCAAGTTCAATCTCATAAGGCGGCTTGTGTAACTTACTTTCACTCTTTTGCTGTAAAAACAACACTTCACCATCATTATTGCCAAAAACACCCAAAAACTGGCTTTTAAGCTTGTTAAAATGGTCAAAACAAAAGGGCGATACAATATCGCCCAAGTGTATAGTCAAATCAACACCCTCTTTATTTAAAAAATCAACCGCTAACTTAATAGCTTCAATATTGTCATGGGAATCGGACACTATTCCGATTTTCATCTACACATCCCCTATAGCTTTTGCAATCAAATCTCCCATCTGTTGCGTGTTAACCTTTCTTTTGCCTTCGCTCATAATATCAGGCGTCCTATATCCCATCTTTAAAACTAAATCAACAGCCTTTTCTATAGTTTCGGCTTCTTCATCGAGCTTAAGCCCATACTTTAACATCATGGCTGCAGACTCTATCTGAGCAATAGGGTTTGCAACACCCAAACCAGCAATATCCGGGGCAGAACCGTGAATTGGCTCAAACATGCCAACTCTGCCTCCAACCGATGCTGAAGCCAGCATTCCTATGGAGCCTGTCAGCATGCTAGCCTCATCTGACAAAATATCACCAAATATATTGCCTGTAACAATCACATCAAATTGTTTTGGATTTCTCACAAGCTGCATAGCTGCATTATCAACAAGCAGATGGCTATATTCAACATCCGGATAATCTTTGGCAACGCGTTCTACAGTGTCCCTCCAAAACTGTGAAACATCCAGAACATTCGCTTTATCAACACTTGTAACCTTTTTTCTTCTCTGTCTTGCAAGCTCGAATGCGAGTCTAACTATACGCTCTATCTCAGGTTCTGTATAAACCATTGTATTAAGAGCCTTTTTAACACCGTCCTCCTCAAATACACCTCTTGGCTCACCAAAGTAAATACCACCCGTAAGCTCTCTGACAACTAAAATATCAATACCTCTAATTACGTCTGGTTTTAGCGTACTTGCGTCAATCAATTCGTCAAAAACCTTTGCCGGCCTCAAATTGGCAAAAGCGCCTAAAGCTTTTCTAATACCCAAAAGCCCTGCCTCAGGCTTCTTATCTTGAGGCAAATTATCCCACTTTGGACCACCAACAGAGCCAAAGAATAGCGCATCACATTTTAAAATCTTATCCACCTCGCTTGAAGGCAAAGGTTCTCCAAATTTATCTATGGCACAACCTCCAACATAAACCTTAATATACTCAAATTCGTGGTCAAATCTGGATGCAATTTCATCTAAAACCTTTACTCCTTCGGCAACAATTTCAGGCCCTATACCGTCACCTTCCATAACGGCAATTTTATATCTCCCCACAACTCACCTCAAACTTTCAAAATCTCTTTAGCATAATTAAACAAACCACCACTCTCAATCAGTCTTTGCATAAACTCTGGTATAACGCTCGATTCAAACACCTTCCCATTTTTCAACACCTTGATTTGACCTTTTTTCGTATCAACTTCAATCTCATCGGACTTCTCAAGTTCATCCACAACATTGCTTTCGAGTATAGGCAAACCGATATTGAACGCATTCCTATAAAATATACGAGAAAATGACTTTGCAATCACGCAAGCTACACCACTTGCTTTAATGGCGATTGGTGCATGCTCCCTACTCGAGCCACTACCGAAGTTATAACCTGCCACTATGATATCTCCATTTTTTACCTCTTTTGCAAAACTCTCGTCTATATCCTCCATGCAGTGTTTTGCAAGTTCTTTTGAGTCAGATGTATTTAGATACCTCGCAGGTATGATTACATCTGTATCGACGTTGTCTGAATAAACCCAAACTCTACCCTTAATTATCATTTTAACACCTCGTCAGGATGAATAATTTTTCCAGCTACAGCACTTGCCGCTACAACGGCTGGTGATGAAAGATAAACAAAAGCTTTTTTTGAACCCATCCTTCCTACGAAATTCCTGTTAGAAGTAGAAACACACACCTCACCATCAGCTAAAATACCCATATATCCGCCAAGACATGGTCCACAAGTTGGTGTTGATATAACCGCTCCAGCATCCAAAAATACATCAAACAGCCCCTCTTTAAGTGCTTGCCTATAAACTTGGACAGTGGCAGGTATAATTATCAACCTAACATACTTGGCCACTTTTTTGCCCTTTAAAACTTTTGCAGCTTCCCTTAAATCAGAAATCCTACCATTTGTACAGGAACCAATAAACGCCTGATTTATTTTTATGTCATCTTTGATTTCAGAAATACCTTTAGCATTCGATGGTAAATGTGGAAAAGCCACCTGAGGCTCTATATTTGAAACATCTATCTCAATTAAACTAGAGTATTCGGCATCGGCATCACTCTTTAAAATCCCATATTGATCATTCTCAATGCCACGCTCTTTTAGATACTCAACTGTAATTTCATCCGGCTCAACAATACCATTTTTAGCACCAGCTTCAACAGCCATATTACACATTGTAAGTCTATCTTCCATTGGAAGCTCGCGTATGGCATCGCCAGTAAACTCCATCGACTTATAAAGTGCACCTGCAACACCAATTTTACCAATCGTGTAAAGAATCAAATCTTTACCAACAACCCACTTTTTTCTTTTTCCCTTATAAATAAATTTAATACTTTCTGGAACCCTAAACCAGCTTTTACCCGTTGCAAAGGCAAAACCCAAATCGGTTGAGCCCATACCCGTTGCAAAGGCACCTAAAGCACCGTGTGTGCATGTATGAGAATCAGCACCTACAATTAACATACCAGGTTTTATATACCCTTGCTCTGGCAGCAATGCATGCTCAATGCCAACCTCACCTGTCTCCCAATAATTGGGCAAATTCCTTTCCATAACAAAATCTCGCATAATTTTGCATTGGTTGGCTGAATTTATATCTTTATTAGGCGTGAAGTGATCTGGAATTAAAGCTACTTTTCCCTTGTCAAAAACATCAACGCCCAACCTTTTAACAAAATCAATGGCTATAGGTGCTGTTATGTCGTTGGCAAAAGTCAAATCTACATCAGCCATAACAATCTCACCGGGTTTTACCTCATCTTTATTAGCTTTATTGGCCAATATCTTTTGAGAAATAGTCATACCCATGCCGATTCTCCCCTCTAAACGTTAAAGATTGATACTGTGTCAAGTAACTGCTTTATGTTGTCTTCTAAGGAGTCAATATTGTCTTTTAAAGATTTTATTGCTTCCACAAGTTGCTTTGATTGCTCAGAATTGAAACTTATCTTTTCAATCATATCATAGGAGCTTTTCTCTATAGCTTTAATTGCATCAGATATATCACCTGTTGCCCTTTGACTTTTCTCAGCCAAGTTTCTTACTTCGTCAGCAACAACTGCAAATCCACGACCTGCTTCGCCAGCACGGGCTGCCTCAATCGCAGCATTCAAAGCCAAAAGGTTTGTCTGGTCTGCTATATCCCTAATCAAGTTAACAATACCTTCTATGTTCTTAGTTGCATTTCCAAGCTCTTTAGCCAAATGAACAAGTTCATTTTGGGCTTTTTGGAATACATTCTCATTCCAATTAGCCACATCATTTACACTCTTAGCTGTTTCACCTGATATATCATCCGCAACCTTCGCAGACTCTTGAATTCCTTTAACAACGTTTTGCAAGTTTTCTATAATGGCATTAATTGGTGCTTCCAAATCATGAAGTTCATTGTCCTCTGGTATCTCTATCCTTTCTTCTATATCACCATTTGCCACTTTTATCAAAGCATCCTTTATCACCGAAACATTTTCCTCAAGATATTTCTTCTTCTCCTCTATCTCTTTCCTCAAATCTCTTAATATAGCATAAATGTAGATAACCTTTCCATCACTAACTATTGGCATAACATTCACCATAACAGGGATTACTTCGCCAAATTTATTCATTATTTTTGCTTCATCCACCAAAACCTTTCTTTCATTCATTGATTTACCAACCAACTTACATACACTACATTCTGCAGGGTTTTCAGGCCACAAAACTTTTGAAGCAACATCAACATTCATCAAACTATTTCTATCCCATCCAGTTATATCTTCAAAAGCTCTGTTAAAATACAAAAATCTCTTCTCAGGACTTACGGCAAAAACTATAAAGAAATTTTCTCTGAAAAACTTCCAACAATAGGCATCTGTTGAATAAACCTCGCAGATTGCTTCTGCCCTGGTTAAAGGGTCTGAACTCTTTAGTTTTTCTTTAACATCTACAGTTAACTCTTTTTCCTTGTCTTTCAATATCTCAGACGCGATTCTGTCTATTTTTTCAGATTTCAGTGTTTCATTTGTTTGCACTCTCCCCTTAAAAAACATAGGCATCTACCTTATTTTACTGTAAAAACCTTTTCTCTAAGCAAATTCCCATTTTCATCCAGAACCTCTAATTTCCAGACACCTTTCATCGACGGATATATGGTTTTATACGACCATGTTCTAAATTTCTTGTAAGGTTTAACCTTCAACTTAACATCAAAATGCCTACCATTTAGAACCCACCTATGAACTATATAGGTTGGCTTTTTTATATTTGTAAGCACACTCAGACACCAAACTCTATCCCCCACTTTGAAACTATCTGAGGGTTTTACTATAGTTCTATTTTTAACACCCAAGCCGCATTGAATACTTTCAACTGTAATAGCAAAACTAAAAACCGGAAATAACAAAAAAGCAACTATAAAAAGCAACTTTCTCATATCAATACCTCCTTTTCTAAAACTATATAAAATTCCATTATCTATTCCTTTGGGGCAGAACGTTCAAATTTACCACTCTTCCCACCCTCTTTATATAAAAGATAAATGTTTCTAATCTCAATAGACCTATCAATGGCCTTGCACATATCGTAGATCGTAAGTGCAGCAATACTCACAGCCATCAATGCTTCCATCTCAACACCCGTCTTGTGCGTAACCTTGACTTCCGAGTATATTTTTATCAAATGGTCTTCATCATCCATATCAAAATTGATATCTATTCCCTCTAAATTCAAAGGATGACACATGGGGATTAAGTATGGAGTATTTTTGGAACCCATTATACCGCCAACCTGAGCAACAGCCAAAACATCGCCCTTTTTCACCCTACCCTCTTTAACGGCAAGATAAGCCTCTCTTGATAAAGCAACCTCTCCATAAGCTCTTGCAATTCTAACCGATACATTCTTACTACTAACATCGACCATCTTCGCACGTTTTTGCTCATTGAAATGTGTAAATTCCATCTGTCATCCTCCAACACTCGCCATGCTCGAATGTATACTTTCATTCAATAGCGCATGCTCTTTGGGTTTGATTTCTACAGAATACCTTATCAACTCTTTAACCTTCTCAAAATCCCCTTTCCTTAAAGCATCTTTTGTGCCTACTCTATCAGGATGACCAAGACATGGCAAAATAAACCCATCGCTTGTCAGCCTAATCCTGTTGCAGACACTACAGAATGCATGGGATAATGGCGTAATAAAGCCAATATCTATATTATCCAATTTATAGTAAACAGCTGGACCATTTGTTTTTTTATTTGATGGTTCAAGTGTATACTTTTTCTCAATCCTTTTTTTTATCTCTTCAACAGAGATGAAATGTGCCTTCCAATCATCGATGAGATCTGTTGGCATAAGCTCTATAAATCTTATATCAAAGTCTACTTGTACAGCAAAATCGACCAAATCCAAAATTTCATCGTCATTTATGCCCTTCATAACAACTGTGTTAATCTTAGACTTTCTAAAACCCAAATTATTGAGTGTTTCAACACCCATAATCACATCATCCAAATTACCTAATCTTGTTATAATGCTAAACTTATCTTTCCTGAGTGTATCTAAACTAACCGTAATCCTATCCAGACCTGACTCTTTCAGTTTTTTTCCAAAATTCTTTAAAAGGCTTCCGTTTGTTGTTAAAGATACCTCATCAATGCCGTCAACAGATTTAATCATTGCAATAAGGTCATGCAAACCCTTTCTAACCAAAGGCTCACCGCCGGTAAGTTTGATTTTTCTTACACCTAAAGAAGCTGCAACTTTCACAAAATCTGTTATTTCCTCATAACTTAAAATCTCACTCATGGGTTTCCAGTTTATGCCACCTTTTGGCATGCAGTACATACACCTGTAATTACATCTATCGGTAACCGATATTCTCAAGTAGTAAATTTCCCTGCCAAACCTATCGATTAATTTTTCCATATGCTTATCATCCTTTCGAAATAATCTTTATCGTGAGACAAAACATCATAAACACTCACAAAGCCATGAGCACTAATACCCTTAATCTTATCAATGTTTTCAAGTTTAATGCCACCAATCAAGTAAGCCGGATAGTTCGATAACTCAACCATTTTCTTAGCCAATTTCACACCTATTGTTGGATGAGGTTTATCCTTTGTCGTAGTTGGAAAAACGGGTCCTACACCAATGTAATCACAGCATTCAGCCTTTAAAACTTCCTCTACGGAGTGAGTGCTTAAACCCACAATAAAATTCTCCTTCACGCTCTCGCGTATCCTACACGGTGATATGTCCTTATCTCCGACATGTACACCATCCGCATCGCTCAACAAAGCTATATCCCATCTATCGTCAACTATAAACAATGCACCATAATCTTCCGTGAGTTTCCTTACCTCATCAGCTATAGACAAAAATTCCCTGCCCGTAAGCTTCTTGCATCTAAGTTGCACAATCTTTACACCAAAGTCCAAAAGCTTTTTAGCAGATTCTAAGCAGCCAAACCTTTCGTCTGTTATACCGTAAAATCCCTTCGGCAAATCCACATCGCCACCTCGTAAAGATTTGAAAAGAACGCTTTGGCCTTCGTATTCTCAAGCAAATGTACATTTTCCCTGTTTATAACAAGCAATGGCGTGACTCCAGCATTCAAGCCCAATTCCACATCTGTTTCCTTATCACCAACAACAAAGGACTTCTCCTTGTTTATACCAAAGTCTTTAACAGCCTGATCAATCATACCTGGTTTTGGTTTCCTGCAGGAACAATTGTCTTCAGGCTTATGGGGACAAAAGTAGAATGCATCAATCAGATTACTCAGTATATCATTTAAAATCTCATGGGTCTTTTTAACAAACTCTTCCCTAAAGTAACCCCTACCTATGCCAGACTGATTGGTGATAACGATGAGTTTGTAACCACACTCTTTCATGAGCGTTAAACCCTCACTGGCAAGAGGCATAAGCTTTATATCCTCAAGCCTGCTCAAATAGTGGACATCCTCTATGATTGTTCCATCCCTGTCCAAAAAAACGGCTTTTATTTCCATCTATTGTGCATCCAAAAGTATCTATGTGGTTCTTTCCTTATCCAATCTTCAAAACGATTATAGATTTTATCCATTACTTCTTGCACAGCTTCTACTTTGGGCTTGTCCTTATCACACTCAATAGCACTTTCTATAACAATAGTGTAAGTACCATCGTCATGTTCCTTCAAATAAGCCGGCAAAACCGGTACATTCAACTTGCAACAGAAAACTCCTACGCTTTCACTAACTTTAGCCTTCTTAGAAAAAAAATCAACTCTAAAAGACCCATCTCCGCCTGCCTGATCTATTAATATACCAAGTGTACTATCCTTCTTTAAAAGCCTGATAAACTCAAAAGCCGATAATCTTGAAGACAAAATCCTATTCCCGCACGATGCCCTAACGCCTTCTACCAAATCATCAACGCATTTAGTATCTATAGGTCTAACCATAATATATATAGGTTTTTTAAGTATAGCAAAACCGCAAACAAGCATCTCCCAATTACCAAAATGGGCAGTTGTAAAAATCACACCATTACCTTTTGACTTGGCTTTTACATAATTCTCATAACCATCAATAGTAAATCTTTTTTCAAAAAAACTCCTATCACCAAGAAACTTCACGTTAACTGCAATCATGTCAGCAAAGTATAGGTAACTTTTCAAAGCTAATTTTTTATACTCACCACCAACAGCAAATTTTATGTTGTTCTGCGCTATTTTTCTCCTTTTAGGCAAGGCAAAATAAACAAGAATAGAAAGAAACCTAAAAAGCCACTTCAACATCCAAAGGGGTAAAACCTTTAAAAACCTATAAATCAACCTCACGAAAGTAGCTCCTCGTAAACCTTTATCAGCCCTTCCACCTTCTTTTTAGCCGTAAGGTTCTGCATTGCAAATTCAAAGGCTTTCTTTTTAATTTTATCCCTGTCTACTACAACCATATCCATCATGGCTTTAGCTAAATCATCAGTAGTTGGATTTGCTATAATTCCTCTCCCATTACTCAAAAGCTCAGGAATTCCTCCAACATTCGTACCGATAACAGGTACTCCAAGTAAAAAAGCCTCTATCGCCACATTTGGGAAACTTTCCCTTAAAGACGGTATAACAAGCACATCAAAGCCCGCCATAATTCTATAGGCATCTTTTCTAAAACCCAAAATCTTAACTCTATCTGAAATATCTAGACCTACTGCAAGCCCACGCAACTCATCCGTATCGCTCCCAACTATTACAAGCATGGAATTTTTAAGGTCCAGCTTCTTAAACGCCTCTATTGCAATATCATGGCCCTTAAAAGATGAATAATTGCCAACCACTCCAAAAACATTACCTTCGAAGTCAAAATCCTTTCTCACTTTTTCTCTATCTATGTCTTTCAATCTTTTGTTATCTATTGCGCTATATATCACCTTGATTTTTTTGGGATTAACAAAGTGTCTCCTCATCACATCTTTTACCGCAAATGAGTTTGCTATAAATAGATTCACGCGCGGGTTCAGATACTTAAAAACATTAGTAGTTGGAAAGAGCACGCTCCTCTGAACGACAAGCTTCTCATTCTTCTTAAAAAGCAAAGCTAAAAGACCTATGGTATGACCTTTTGAATGATGGGTATGAACAATGTCAAAATCGCGTTTTTTAAGAAAATTCCTTAATCTCAGCGCAGATTTATAAACCTTATCTTCGTCAATAAAGAAAAAGTCAGCACCACTATCCTTTAAAGCACGATGCACAGGTGAGTCTTCAACACAGGCTACGGTTACCTCATGTCCATTATAAACTAATCCCTTAACATTAATGATTAGCTGGTTTACGCCACCAGAGAAGTTCGTTGCGGACTCTATGTTAAGTATCTTCATTTTTTTTCAAACTCTCTACAAAAAATACAATGCGATTTATTTCATCAAAAAGAAACACTGGAACGGGCAAATCATAGATTCTATCAGATACTGCCAAAACTATATCCTTAATACCCTTTTTTATATACCAATCTTTACTAACCTCATCTCTATGAACCTCTACTTTTGGCAAATCACCAAGTTTGTAGCCCTCAATAAACACAAAATCACAATCATAAAATAACTTTCTCATCTCATCTAATGGCTTTTCTTTCTCCCTATTCTCAATTATAGCAAGTTTATCTTCAGAAGATAAAACCACTCGCCACGCCCCCGCATGTTTCATTCTGTAAGAATCCTTACCCGGATAGTCTATCTCAAACTTGTGGGCGTCGTGCTTCACTGCCCCTACACGATACCCTTTACTCGCAAATACTTTTATCAATTTCTCAATTAGAGTTGTCTTTCCAACCCCAGAGTTGCCTATAAATCCAACAAACACTGTTTTCATGACTTCACCAACTCACATACAAGCTCATAAGTCCTAACTAAAGAATCTATGTCTAACCTCTCTTTAGGTGAATGGATATCTTCCATATTAGGGCCAATAGAAATCATTTCTACATCCTTAGGCAATTTCGATACAAATATACCACACTCAAGCCCCGCGTGTATCACTTTAACCATAGGTTCTCTACTAAACATATTAACAAAAGTACGCTTTGCATTTTCAAGTAATTTTGAATTATTCTTCGGAGTCCATGACGGATACCTGCTGTGTCTATTAATATCACAGGAAAGCTCTCTACCAATTTCCTCAACAATAGAGCAGATTTTATCAAGACCTTCCTCAGTCAAACTCCTCTGATTGGAAAAGAGTTTAAAGCCATTAACACTTAACTCAACTACAGCCAGATTATTTGATATCTTAGGTGTCTCGTCATCGTACATCTTATAAACACCATGCGGCAATTTATTTATAAGATCCACAATTCTTCTAAAATCGTCTCTATGGACTATATCCATTTCTGTCTCCGCTTTTTCCACTTCAATACTTAAATTTTCTTCACCTGCAAACAAGGGCAGAGCATAATTTTCAACGCTCTTTGCAATACTTTTAACCTCGTCTACGGTGTCCGTGAATATAACTGCCTCTGCAAAATCTGGAATGGCGTTGCGTGCCTTGCCACCATTAAGTTCAACAAGCTCAACTGAGCTAAAAGACCTATCCAATATTTCATTTAACAATTTAATGGCATTTGCCCTATTGTGGTTAATTTCAGTCCCAGAATGACCACCCTTCAAGCCAGAAACAACTACTCTATAAGCTTCACTAAATCTCCTCGCCTGTCTCTTAACAGGAAAGCTCAAGTCTATATCCTCACCACCGGCACAACCTATAACAAACACACCCTCTTTTTCTGAATCTATATTAATCAACTTCTTGGACTTGACAAACTTATCCTTAAGGTGTACGGCTCCAACGAGTCCGATTTCCTCATCAGCAGTAAATACAAGCTCTAACTCTGGGTGCGGCTTAGACTCATCCTCAGCTAAAGCCATACCAATAGCCAATGCAACGCCATCATCTGCACCCAATGTTGTCCCATTAGCAATAAGCCATCCATTCCTCTCTAAAACCTCTATAGGATCTTCGTTAAAATCGTGGTTTGAGTTCTCATCCTTTACACACACCATATCCATGTGACCTTGAAGTGCAAAGGAAGGCTTATTTTCGAATCCTTTAGTAGCAGGTATATTTACAACAACATTACCATAATCATCGAGCCTACACTTAAAACCGTCATTATTTGCCCATTCACAGATAAACCTAATGATTCTTTTGCAGTGTTTAGAACATCTTGGTATCTTAGAGATTTCCTTAAAAATCTCAACAACCCTATAGCTCATAGCAACAACTCCTCAATCTCCTTTTTTCTTTGTTTACATTCGTACATCATATCCTCTGCAGACCTACCAGGTAAAAACTCAGAGAATGAAACGTAAAAATCTATAACCTTCTTCCAACTTGATATATTTATTTCTTCCTTCAATAGATTATCTATTACGTATGATTTTACAATTCTCTTTAATCCTAAAACAAAAACACCAGGCTCATTCTTACCTTTATAAATAAAATAAAATGCATCTGGTTCAGTCCTCGCAAGGAAATTTACATCATCCAAACCCTTTAATGCCTCAGCAGTATATAGTATAATTTTATCTCCGATGTCCATTGAATAAACATGATTTATATAAGATAAGTTTTTTATATCAAAGTAAAACATATAAAATCGTTCAAAATTTCTTATCAATCCATCTACCTTTTCCACAAACTGTTTTCTTCTCAAAAGCCCCGTCATATAATCAGTTGTAAATATGTTTTGTCTAACAGAATCAATATCCTCCGGTAGAAAGTCTCTTTTACCAATTCTACCTTGAACTCTATCAAAAGCCTCATTTAACACATTCGCTGATTTTTTTACAATATCTTGGTCTAAAGCCTTACCCATATCAACAAGTAACTCTAAAGCACTTACAACTGAAAGTTTCTTTCTATACGGTCTTGTTGTTGTAACAGCATCAAATACATCAGCAATGGCCAAAATCCTAGCCCCTAACGGTATTTCTTTACCTCTCAACCCCTTGGGATAGCCACTACCGTCACATCTTTCATGGTGATACCTCACATAATCTGTTATATCCTCAAATCTCTTGATGTTTTTTATTATCTGGTAGGAAAACTCTGCATGGTTTTTGATTATTTCATACTCATTAGGCGAAAGTATACCTGGTTTAAGCAATATATTATCTGGTATCCCAATTTTTCCTATATCGTGCAAAAGTCCTGCTATATAGAGTTTCTTTTGCTCCTTCTCACTCACACCCAGAGCCTTGCCTATAACAGAAGCGTAATGCGCCACTCTCAATGAATGCCCTTTTGTATACACATCTCGGGCTTCCATAACAAGTATAAAAGATTCAAGAAAGCTCTCTTCAACATCTATGAGTTCACTGTTCAAAAGTGTTAAATTCTTGGCGGCAAGCAACATAAACGTTAGATGAGTAGCGCAGTTTTGCAAAGCCAACTTATAATCGCGGTCAACATAGAGTTTTCTGTCATATCCAAAACCCAATACAACAACAACTTCGTCGTTATATTTAACAGGAACAAATAGGGCAGATTTTATACTAGCATCCAAAGACATCTTTGAAGGTTGTATTCCATAATTACTAAGTTCATCAAAAGATACAATATTACCGATGGATTTTTTCCAAATCTTGTAAAGTATCAAATCTTTAACTTCTTTCGTTATCTCCGTAAAAAAACGCTCTTCAAAACCACTACCTTTTTTGTTAACGGCAACAAATATCTGCTCTTTTGGAAACCCGAAGCCTACAGCGTAAGAATCTGTAATATCCATTATGTTTATTAAGTACTCAACAATCCATTTCTTCAAATTTTCCTTATCAAAAAAGTCTGGTAATTCACGTGAATAAAAGTATTCAAACTCTCTCACCATAAATTTCAGAATTTTATCTGTAGATTCAGTTTTCCTTCTGTAATAAAGCACAAAAGATACTATTTCTGCAAAAGCTTTTAATGTATCGACAACAGAATCCTCTATTTGTGAAGATGAAAAACTCACTATTTGTAAAGCACCAAACACTTCGCCAGAAAAGATTACAGGAACACTGATTATTGACTTTACACCCTTATCAATCCAGTAATCTTTTGCATACTTAGATTTTGGATAGTTGTCAATCTTTATTGTCTTCTTTAGTTTTATGGTATGATGTGCAACAGAATTCCTTAATGCAAGAAATGGAGGATTGACATCATCCGAACTAAAACAATTAAATGTATTCTCATCTACAACTTTAGCAAAGAATACAGAGTCTACGTTAAGGATGACCTTCAACTCTCTTAAAAGCCAATCCCAACCTTTTTCTTCGTCTTTTCCGCCATGCAGATGCTCTATAATCTTTAAAAACTCATTCAGTTTCATTAACCATTAGTCACTTTCATAAAAAGCCTTATAGGCCTTATATGTTTCAAACAGGTCAAATTTGGATGCAATCTCATAGGGAGAGTGCATGGAAATTAATGCTGGTCCACAATCTACAGCATCCATATTCCATACAGCTAAATACTTGGCGATAGTACCTCCGCCACCTTCATCCACCTTTCCAAGCTCACCAATTTGCCATTTCACATTTGCGTCATTGAAAATCCTTCTAATTTTTCCTACGAATTCAGCCGATGCATCATTCGCCATATACTTTCCGCCATGACCAGTGAACTTTGTCAATACAACACCGTGACTTATATAACTTGCATTGTCTTTCTCATGGACATTTTTATACATCGGATTTACGGCACCATTCACATCTGCACTAAGTACTTCGGAATTCTTCAAAAACTCACCCACATTTATAAAATCGGGCGATATACCCTTTCTCTTTAGTATTTCCACCACAACATCGAGTAAAAATCTCGACTTGGCACCAGTACTGCCGTCAGAGCCTATCTCCTCCTTATCAATCATTAATGCAACAATGGTTCTTTTAGAGTTTGCATCAAAAAAAGCCTCCTTTGAGCAAAATGCGCATATTCTATCGTCGTGTCCATAAGCTGCAATTAAACTCCTATCAAAGCCCGAATCCTTTGGATTCAAGGCTGGAACAAGTGTAATCTCAGCAGATATAAAATCCTCTTCGACAATCCCGTACTTTTCGTTTAAAATCTTCAAAACATTGAGTTTAACTGCTTCTTTTTCATCATCATCTAAAGGAATGCTACCAACAATCAAGCTCATCTTCTCGGCTTCAAACGCCTCTTTGACCTTCTTATCGTCCTGAACCTTATGGGACAGATGCGGTAAAAGATCTGGTATCACAAACGTCGGATCGCTGTCGTCTTCACCTATATAAATATTAACAATCTCACCATTTGATTTAACAATTACACCGTGTATAGCAAGTGGTATGTTGAACCACTGATATTTCTTTATACCACCGTAGTAATGCGTATGGAACAAAGCTAACTCTGTATCCTCAAACAACGGATTCTGTTTTAGGTCAATCCTCGGCGCATCAATATGGCTTGCCACAAGTTTCATACCAAATCCATCACCCAATCTAACAAGCGCTATGCATTTTCCTCTGTTAACAACAAAGAAATCTTCCTTTTTCGACCTCTTTTCAAATTCTCCCTTAACAAATTTGACCGTTTCCCTTTCTGTTTTGCACTTCCCTATAAAGGATTTATAAATTTCTGCAAACTTAAAAACCTTATTTTTATCGGCTTTAATCCAACCATTGTCATTCTTATAGCCCAACTTATATTTCAATTCTTTCAATTCTTTCTTTGTCATTTTCTCACCTCCTCAAGTTCTTTATACAGCTTATCCCTAAGCTCCTTTATTTTATTAACAACATCCTCCAATCTAACCTGTTCTTTCTTCCTATCCCTTCTCAGTGAAACCTCTGCCATGCCATTCTCAAATGATTTTTTACCTACAATTACCCTTACGGGTATACCTATCAAATCCATATCATTCAACTTCACACCTGCCCTTTCATCCCTGTCATCGTATAGCACATCAAAAGCCTCATTCGACATCCTATTGTACAAATCGTCGCAAAAGTCTCTTAACTTTTCATTCCTCGTATCCAAACTTACGATTTCTATCTCAAAAGGTGAAATGGATATTGGCCAAATAATGCCGTGTTCATCGTTATTCTGCTCAACAGCAGCCTGCGCAGTTCTGCCTATGCCTATACCGTAACAACCCATGTAAAATGGTATCGCCTTACCATTTTCATCCAAAAATACGGCATTCATAGTTTTTGAGTACTTCTGGCCCAATTTGAATATGTGACCAACTTCTATACCCCTCATTTTCTTCAATCTCCCCCTGCCACACTTCGGGCAAATCTCACCCTCTTTAGCTAACCTCAAATCTGCAACCTCGCAATCAAAGTCCCTACCAAATTTAGCACCAGTCAAATGGAAACCATGTTCATTTGCCCCAACAACCAAGTTGTTCCTCTCTGTAATCCTTTTATCACATATCACCCTCAAGTCTTTGTTGGGAAAGTTAACAGGACCAATATAACCCTTCTCTAAACCCAAATTTTTAAGCTCTTCATCACTAACCATCTCAAGTTCAATCGAGCCTGTTACTCTCTCTGCTTTAATCAAATTCAGTTCATCATCACCTTCAACAAAAAAACAGAAATACTCGCCGTTTTCATTTTTATAAACCAAAGCTTTGGCAGAATATCGAGAATCTGCATTTAAAAATTCGCAAACGTCTTTAATCGTCTCTTTACCCGGCGTTGCAACCTTTTTAAGCTCAAACTCTTCACCCGTCTCGTTTTCTACTACACTTGTTGCCCTTTCAACATTGGATGCAAATTCACAACTATCGCATATAACAATCTCATCCTCACCCGTTTCGCTCAAAACCATGAATTCCTCAGAATCTTTACCACCGATTGAGCCCGTATCCGCCTCAACACTCCTAAAGTTCAACCCGCATCTTCTAAATATGTTGTGATAAGCCTCTCTCATTTTATCGTAACTGACATCCATACCCTCTTCATCTTTATCGAAGCTATAGGCATCCTTCATTATAAACTCTCTACCCCTCATCAAACCAAAGCGTGGCCTCAACTCATCCCTAAACTTTGTCTGTATCTGGTATAAGTTTATTGGCAGCTGCCTATAACCCTTGATGTATCGTCTGACAATGTCCGTAACGACCTCTTCGTGCGTAGGACCAAAAACAAAGTCCCTATCGCCCCTATCTTTGATTCTCAAAAGCTCCTTTCCATATTCTTGCCACCTTCCAGATTCCTTCCACAATTCAGCAGGTTGTATAGCTGCCATTAGAATCTCTATGGCTCCAGCTTTATCCATCTCCTCTCTAACAATCTGAGAAACCTTCCTTATAATCCTCAATCCCAGAGGTAAATAGTTGTATATGCCACTTGCCAATTTTACGATAAATCCACCCCTCAAAAACAAATTGTGGCTAACGATCGTTGCTTCTTTTTGTTCTTCTTTCAACGTATAGATAAAGCTCTTTGAATAACGCATAGCCTACTCCTTCCTTATCCTATTCTCCCTATCTGGAGTATATAAAATTGTTAACGTCCTTATTGCGATAATGACAATCATTACGACAGAATAAGCAATAGCCATCTTGTATTCCAGCTTGTGGTAAAATGTCGAAATCATAACTTCACGAAGAACAAAAACCAAAGCAGCGTCTGTAATATAGGAAAGTTTGATTCTCTCAAAATCAAAGTAAGACATAGCGCCCCTGAAAAATTCAATCAAGACAAACAAATTTAGAACTTCTTCTACCGATTTTGACATTGTCTCGCTTAATGGTGGAAAATGCACAACAACATCCTTTAGTTCCCAAATCAATTTTACAAGATAAAAAATAATGATAACAAGTATCAAAATCGATAATATGTAAAGAATAAAATCCATAACCTTTTTAATCAGATCAACCTTCAGCATCGCAATCACCAGAATATATAAAAAAGTAACTTTGGTCAAGAAACATGAATTTAACAAAAACATGGACAGGAAGATGAAGTTTCGTATAATTAGAACGAAATTCTTTAGGAGGTTTAAAATGGAAGAGAGAATTCTTACACTTGGTCATAGCCCAGATCCAGATGACGCTTTTATGTTTTATGGGTTAAATATAGAAAATGGCGTCGACACAAACGGTTACCAATTTGAGCAGATTTTAAAAGACATACAAACTCTAAATGAAATGGCCATTGAAGAAAAATTAGACATAACGGCAATATCTTTGGCCGCATATCCGACAATTGCAGACAAATACGCCATACTTTCAAGCGGCGCAAGTATGGGATACAAATATGGCCCATTGGTTGTCGCAAGGAAAAAATTCACATTGGAGGAACTCAAGAAAAAGCTCATCGCTATACCCGGCAAACTCACAAGCGCATACCTCGAACTGCAATTGCTTTTAGGGAAAAATTTAAATACAACTGTTATACCGTTTGACAAAATCTTTGATGCTGTAATCAACGGCGACGCGGATGCCGGCCTGATAATCCACGAAGGACAACTTACATACTCAAAATACAACCTCGAAAAAATCATAGACCTGGGCATTTGGTGGTTTGAAAAGACAAGTCTACCTTTGCCTTTAGGTGTAAACACAATTCACAGGAAATTTGGTAAAGAGATGAAGGATATTTCACGAATTCTAAAGGAAAGCATATTGTTTTCACTAAACCACAGGAACGAAGCCGTGAAATATGCACTAAACTTCGCACGCGGCATGGACAAGGAGTTAGCAGACAAATTTGTTGGCATGTACGTTAACGAGCTAACTGTGGATATTGGCAAAGATGGATTGAAAGCCTGCGAACTATTGTTTAAAGAGGCATACGATAAAGGATTAATAGAAAGACTACCCAAGATAGACCTTGTCTAAAGTCTTAGACGTGATAATAGTAGGTGCAGGCGCAAGTGGCCTTGCCTGCGCCTATTTCCTAAAAACCAACAATGTAACTATAATTGACAAATACGAGGGCGCAAAAAAACTTGCCATGACAGGAAACAACCGGTGCAACATAACAAACATTTTGCCACTTGAGGATTTTCTGCTTGGTTATGGTAGAGACGGCCAATTCTTAAGGAATACTTTTGACAACTTCTTTAGGGACGAACTCTTGTCGTGGCTTAAAAGACTGGGTGTAGAAACGCATGAAGAAAACGGCAAAATATTTTTAAAAAACATGTCCTCCAAAGAATTTTCAAAACTCTTGAAAAGCAAGGTGGAAACAAGGATAAAAATTAAAAAGTTTGAACCTGTAATAAGCATAAAAAAAGAAGGAGACCTTTTTATCGTTCAAACTGCAAAAAATGTGTATAAAACGTTGAATCTCGTCTTAGCCGCAGGTAGCAAGAGCTATCCTCAAACGGGTTCTGATGGTTTTGGTTATAGCTTGGCCAAACAGTTGGGACATACGGTAGTGGATTTAGAACCCATTGAAGTGCCGTTCTGCTCAAAAGACAAGCTGGATCATTTAAGGGGAATAAGCTTGAAGGATATCTCCGTTACATTAAAGTTAGGAAACAAGAGAATAACGGAGAAAGGCGATGTTCTATTTACTCACTTCGGCTTAAGTGGACCTGTGATTTTAAAGCTCTCTGCCAATAGTTTCAAGGAAGCAGAGATTAGTATAAAGCTTTTAGATAGTCCAAAGTATACCGTTGAAAAACTTCATTTTTACAAAGGAAAAACAAAAAACTATTTATCTAAGTTCCTGCCAAAAAGACTTACAGAGCTATCGCCACACAAAGAACTACAGGCTGCAAACCTCAATAAAAAACAGTTAAAAGACATAGAAAGCTTCTTAAGCAATTTCTGCATCAAGGTGACAAAATGTGGATTCAAAAGGGCATTTGTTACAAATGGTGGCGTTAGCATAAAGGAGATAAACCCAAAGACGTTTGAGTCAAAAATAATGAAAAACCTGTTTTTCTGCGGTGAAATAGTGGACATTCAGGGCAGCGTCGGTGGATTTAATCTGCAGTACGCATTCTCAAGCGGATATACAGTGGCTTCAACAATCAACAACATAATTTCTTGATTTTTGTTCTATAAAAATAAATAATAATGGATAAAAAGGAGGTGTAAAAATGAAAAATAAAATGGCAATGTTGATAGTATTGCTTGTACTTTTACCCCTTTTAGCACAGGCAAACAATGTTTATTCAACCATATCAACATCTTTCACCGTACAAAAAAGGGTAAGTTGCGATAGATTACAAATGAAATTCAAGGTTTGGGCCGAGGGTAACACCTTCTCAAATGCATTAAAACGCCTAAAGCCGATAAACAATGATTTTTTGAGCTTTCTAAATACCATTTACCAAAAAAACGAGATCAGGACACAAGTAGACTATCGTGGCTCAAGAGTGGCCATAGCGTACATACTCATAAACACGGACAAGGTTGAAACACCGCACAAGGTATTGGCATACATCTCAAAGAGACACTTTCCGTATCAAACTGGCATAAATATCGAAAGATTGAGTTTTTCCTTGTCTAATAAAAAAGCTGCTAAAGTCAAAGCAGAGATGTTCAAACAATCCTTGATCAGATGTAAACAACTACTAAAAATCATAAACGCAACATTGGGTAAGAAATACAACATATCATCCGTTAAAATAACCTACGGTGAGCCAAGACCCGTTTTCAATCCATTTGCACCGAGGATGTTACTTAAAGCCGCACCAAAGGGCAACTCTAATGGCATTCAAACGGTATCTGGACAAAGAATCATAAAGGCTCAAGTAAAATTCTCTGCCATATCAAAGGTTGAATGAAAAAAGTAATAGTTGTCGGCGGCGGCGTATCGGGCATATCAGTTGCTTACTTAATCAAAAAGCACACAGATTACAGTGTTAGCTTAATAGAAAAGGATAGGATTGGTGGAAAAGCCCTATCAATAAAAACAAACGGGTATCTAATAGAAACAGGGCCAAATGGATTTCTATCAAATAAAAAAGAAATAAAAAGGCTTATAGAAGAGAGTCACTTCAAAGATGAGGTAATACAAAGCAACGATTATGCAGATAGAAAATTCATATTCTCATCAGGCAAACTATGGGAAATTCAGAGCAACCCAGCAAAACTTTTGTTTAGTAGTTTTTTGAGTACAAAAGCCAAGCTCAAGATATTGAAAGAGCCATTTGTAAAGCCGAACTCTAACGATGAAACGGTAGAAAGCTTCGTTAAAAGGAGACTGGGAAAAGAATTTCTAAACAAAGTAATTGGTCCAATGGTGTGCGGCGTATTTGCAGGTAACCCAAAGGTCATGAGCATGGAATCCAACTTTCCAAGGATAAAGGAAATCGAAATGGCGTACGGTTCACTCATTAAAGGGTTAATTTCCCTCATGATAAATAAAAAAACGAGCGCAAGTGTAACAACCGGTGGTTTTTCATCCAAACTGATGTCATTCAAAGATGGGATTTCAAGCTTTTTAAACCACCTTTCAAAGGATATTAAGATTATTAAGGATAACATTGTGGACTTGAAGCAAGAAGAAAGCAGATACACATTGATAGGAAAAAAATCATCGTACACGACCGACATTGTGATCTTTGCTATACCGAGTTATGCACTGAAAGAAATTCTAAAAAACTATGGTAGAGGTCTTGAGAAAGTTTTAAACAAAATACCCTATGCACCTATGTCTGTTGTTGCTTTAGGATACAAAGATAAAAATTTACCCGATACAATAAACTCATTTGGATACCTATTTGCTCTAAAAGAGATAAGAGATGTTATAGGCGTTTTGTTTGATTCATCTGTTTTTAATTTTCGCGCAGAAAATGGCAAAACACTCGTTAGACTAATGGTCGGGGGCCAACTTGCAAAAGATGCACCCTTTAAACAAAACATAATAGAATCTGCCATTAAAGAACTTCAGAGGAGTGCCTCAATATTCAAGCCATTTGAATTCAGCTTCATCAAAAGACACAGAAAAGCGATTCCTGTATATACAATGGAACACAAAGACGTTTTAGAGAAAATAAACAACTTTGAGAACAAAAACAGGGGTATCATTATTACGGGAAACGCCTTTTACGGCGTGGGTTTAAATGACTGTGTAAAGGCCGCTTATCAGATATTAGAAAGAATAAAGGGCGGACAATAAACCCGCCCAATGCTTAAAATTAAACATCGAAGTACAAATAGAACTCTGCAGGATGGGGAATGGAATTTACAAACTTAATTTCATTATCTCTCTTGTAATCAATCCACGTTCTGATTAGATCTTCGGTGAATACATTGCCTCTCAACAAGAAGTCGTAATCCTTCTCGAGTTCATCCAAAGCCTCTTCCAAATTCTTAGGCATCTTATCCACCTTTGCAAGCTCCTCTGGAGGCAAATCGTAGATATTCTTATCCAACGGTTCACCCGGGTCAATTTTGTTTATTATTCCATCCAAACCAGCCATGAGCATAGCAGCAAATGCAAGGTAAGGGTTAGCTGTAGGATCTGGGAATCTTACCTCAATTCTCTTCGCCTTTGGAGAAGGAGAGTACATTGGAATCCTTACGGCAGCAGACCTGTTCCTTGAAGAATATGCAAGATTGATTGGAGCTTCAAATCCAGGAACAAGCCTTTTGTAAGATATAGTTGTTGGATTTGTAAATGCAGCCAAAGCTTTGCCATGTTTTATAATTCCACCTATATAGTACAGTGCCAACTCACTTAATCCTGCATATCCATTTCCTGCAAACAGTGGTTTACCATCTTTCCATAAGCTCTGGTGTGTATGCATACCAGTTCCGTTATCGCCGGACAATGGTTTAGGCATAAATGTTATCGTTTTACCATACATCAAAGCAACGTTCTTAGCTATATATTTATATTTCAGCACATTATCAGCCTGTTGAAGAAGTGATGTAAACCTAACATCTATCTCTGCCTGACCAGCAGTTGCAACTTCGTGATGGTGTGCCTCAATCTCAATGCCTGCTTTTTCAAGTTCAAGGACAATTTCACTCCTTAAATCCTGCAGACTATCCAATGGCGAAACAGGGAAATAACCCTCTTTATGTCTAACTTTATAACCCAAGTTTGGCTCTTCCTCCCTAGCGGAATTCCATATACCTTCAACTGAATCAACTTCATAATACGCTATATTCGACTCAATTCTATACTTCACATCATCCAAAATGAAAAATTCCAATTCAGGTCCAAAATAAGCCGTATCTGCAATGCCTGTTGATTTTAAGAACTCCTCAGCCTTTTTAGCCACCTCTCTAGGGTGCCTCTCGTAAGGTTCCCTCGTAACAGGATCTACTATCTCGCATATGATATTAAGAGTCCCAACCTCGGCGAACGGATCAACAAATGCAGTATTTGGGTCAGGAATAACCAACATATCACTTTCATTAATACTTTTCCAACCCCTAATAGAAGAACCATCAAACCCTATACCCTCTTCAAAAACCTCTTCAGTAATCGTATGGGCTGGAACACTAAAATGCTGCCATGTTCCAAGTAAATCAACAAACCTAACATCTACAATTTTAATGTCTTCTTCCTGAATCTTTTTTACTACATCTTCAGGTGTCATCATTTTTACCTCCAAAAAATAGTTTTATAACCAATTTAAGCAATATCTGTTCCTTTGTTATTATAAAAAGTTTTAGCACAACAGCACTACATTGTTTAAGCAATAACTTGAACTTTTGTTTACAATTTTGTAAACTTGCGAACAATGACTGGTCAACAGATTAACATCAAAGAAGGCTATTTAACAATTATACACGAAGCAAGCAAAATATTAAGCAAAAAAAACACGCTTAACGAATCATTAAAAGAAATTCTCAAAATCCTGTATTCTTACTGGGATGCTCCAATTTCCTTTATGGCTCTTTACGATAATCAAACAGGCAGGCTAAAAATAGTTGAAAGTTTCGGAATGACAAAAAAAGAGGCATCAAAAGGAATATTTAAAAAGGGGGAAGGTGTTGTTGGAAGCATTTTCAAAAACGAGGTTCCAGCTGTAATATACGACATAAAAAGCAACCCTAAATATTTAAATAAAACACGAATAACAAAAAGGATTGGGAATGAACTCGTATTTTTGGGTGTCCCTATAAAAGTTGGAGGAGAAAAATTTGGCGTTTTATGCACCTATAAAGAAAAAACGCGTACATTTTCACACGACGATGCAATAAAAATGCTCTCTACCCTTGCTACTCTGATTGGCCTAACCAAAAAAATGTATGAAAGGATGGAGGAAGAACGCAAGTTTTGGCAAGAAGAAAAGGAAATCCTTCTAACAACTATAAGCAAAGAGGCAATAGCACTAAATGATATAATAGGGGTGTCAAACGCCATATCAAACCTAAAGAAAATCTTACTTAAAGTGGCAGTGGCAGATTCAACAATTTTAATAACAGGTGAAAGTGGAACAGGAAAAAGCCTAATTGCAAAGACAATTCATAAACTAAGCCCAAGAAGGAATAAACCATTTGCTACTATAAACTGTGCTGCCATACCAGAAAACCTCTTAGAAAGTGAGCTATTTGGTTACGAGAAAGGGGCATTTACCGGTGCAACGTCAAGAAAAAGGGGGAAATTTGAACTCGCAAACGGAGGAACACTGTTTTTAGATGAAATTGGAGATATGCCATTAAGCTTACAGGCAAAGCTACTAAACGTTCTACAAGATAAAGAAATCTCAAGGCTTGGAAGCGAATTGACGGTGCCTGTAAATGTTAGAATTATAGCGGCGACAAATAAAAATATAGAAGAGTTAATAAGCTTAGGAAATTTTAGAGAAGACCTATACTACAGACTAAATGTAATACCCATAAATGTTCCACCGTTGAGAGAAAGAAGAGAAGATATACCACTTTTAATCGATTATTTCCTAAAGAAGTTTAACAAAATTTATAAAAAACGTATATCAATAAAAAAAGATGCAATTAGAGTAATGGTAAAATATAAATGGGGTGGAAATATTAGAGAATTAGAAAACACAATTGAAAGGCTGGTAATAATGAATGACGATGACATAAAGTCAAACGATCTTCCAACTTACATAAAGGAAAATACAACCGATACAGATTTTCAACAACAAGATAGCTGTCTAAAAGATGTGCCGATGACAATTGAAAATATAGAAAAACAACAAATCCAAGAAGCTTTAAAGAAAACCGGATATGTAAAATCTAAGGCAGCTCGTCTTTTAGGCTACACAATTAGACAATTGGACTATAGAATAAAAAAATACGGCATAATAATTCAAAAATTGTAGATATAAGCTAAAATCTTTGCCACGGCTTCGTATAGTTCTTCTGGTATCTCTTGGTTTAAATTGAGTTTATACAAACTTTCTGCAAGTTCAACATCCTTTTCTATATGGATATCGTAATCTTTTGCGATTCTCTCTATCTTTTCGGCCAAAAAGCCCCTACCCTTTGCAACAACCTTTGGTGCACTATCCTCGCTCAGCTTATACTTTAAAGCTATTGCTTTTCTATCCTCTTCCATCAGTATTGCCTCTTAATACTGAACAATCCTGTTAGATCAAAGGTTATCCAGAAACCCTTATCCAAGTGGGTTTTATATTCACCGTTTTCTTGTTCCTCAGACGATTTTGTGTAGTAAAAATCCAGACCAATACCCCAACAATCCTCTTGATACATAAAGCCGAATTTCCTTAAAGGATAGTAGGAATAATGTATGCTTTTTTCAAAAGATGCATATACATAGAGTTTTTTTACAGGATAAGCATAAACCTTCGAGCTCACACTTTCATCTGTGAGGTTGTAATTATAATCGCGGGACATCGTATATCCAATACTAAAACCTACTTTTTTGTTTCCTATGTCCAAATTCTCAGACGAATCTAAAAACATATGCTTTTTAAAGAAATAGTGTGCCTGACTTGTTAGTTTTAAAAAATCAAACGGTTGGATTATTGTTTCTTCATAAATCGGTGGATAGGGCGTGTGGTAAGCTTTTGCAAAATCGTAATACACTGTAATCCTATTGTAGAAAACCTGTCTGTAGGATGACTTTCCATTATCAATAAACTTAGCAGTCAAGATGTTCTCCAAATTAAAGGTAATCTTATTTGTCTTGGGATATGTTGGAACAAAATCTGCGAACCGCTGAGACCTTTCCGGTATATATTCGTAGGAAATCGTAGGCCTAATTGTGTGTTTGACTCCAACAAACCCAGAAGCGCCACGATTTAAAAAAACACCATATAAAGCAGTGCTAAGAGAAAGGTTATAATCAGGAACAAATGCTCTTCGTGAGAATTTGCGGTTATTAGGGGCATTCTCCCATTTTGAATATAACTCATGAACACCAATTTTAGGTGTTATACTAAAATGATAAAGCTTAAAAGGATAGGACAAGAAACCTGTCGAATCTGTATAAATACCTCGTTCTCCTTCAATCCTAAAATCGTTGGACACTGTCTGTAAAAAATCCAAAGTCAAGTTTTTATAAAGCTTTTTGTTTATCACACCGAATTTTAAAACAGGCATCTTTTGGAGTGTTGCCTTGTTATTTTCTGCAATTAAATCTTGATAGAACTGTGAATAAATCGACAAAAAGTAATTTTTGTAATTTAGATAATAAGACGCAGTCGATGTTGTATACCTATCGGACGACGTCTCTAACTTGCTCATATCCAAAACCCTCAAGTTATTCCTGTTGTTAACTATGTTCACATCATAGCTGAAATGTCCGTACTCTCCAAAATCAGCATATTGGCTAGCTCTCAAGCTTATCCTTGTTTTCTTGTGAGTTGAGCCAGCATATGGTACCTTTTCTTTGAAAACCGTTATATCCCATTTGCCTTTTGAGTATTTAGTCCAATAAAATCTATATTGTCCTCTTATACCGTTACCCTTTTTAGAGTAAGTAAAAGGATATAGCGTTATATCTTGAGAAGGGCTAATATTAATAAAGAAAGGCTGTATATATTTAAACCCATCTGTAGAGGACATACCTACATAAGGAAATAAAAAACCTGTCCTTCTCTTTCTATTTAAGCTCTTCCTAACAAATGGAAGGAAAAATACAGGAACCCCTCGTGCTTTTAAAAGCACCGGATATGCAAATAAATAATCATTCCTCACTATATAGGTATTTTTGGCGTTTATTGTCCACTTGGGATGAGCCCCTTCTTTATAATTTACAAATCCCGGGCAATTACAACTAGTTATTGCACCGTCTTTGATGAAATACCTATTTTTACCGTAAAAAATAATCCTCTTCGCCCTTACGTATATATGGTTACCATTAACAAACATCACGGCTCTTTTTATATAACCCCTATACGTCGAATAATTTAAAATCGCATAGCTGCCCTTTATCCAATTGCCAAAAGAATCCCTAATATACACGTGCCCTTTTGCTTCCACTATTGAACTGTTGTCGTTAAAGCTGACCTTATCGGCTTTTAACACGTAATTTAAATCGTAAATCTTACAGTGTCCATAAGCATAATAAGTGGAAAGTTTCTTATTGTAAGACACATGATCGGCCTGTATGTGAATAGAGTTATCTTTAGCGAATGATGAAACAGAAATAGATATGGCAACCACAACAAAAAGAATAAATTTAAACTTCTTCACTTCGAAAAATATATTAAAAAAAACATCGCATGGCAACAAATAAATTGAATTATGTGTATAAACATTTATACTAAAGAGCTGAAAAGTAACAAGTTCTATGTTAGGAGGCTTTAATATGAGCAAAGTTTTGGCATTCCCAGTAGGACTGATAGCAGGAGTAGGTGGTGTAGGTTTGGTTGGAATGAAACTATTTCAAACACAGATGGTAAAAGAAATCAAAAGCCCTAAGAGTTTTGAGGAGACATGCGAGGCAATCGAAAATGTCATTCCAGAGTTTGCAAGTGAGGGCTGGGGATTTCCTATTAATAAATGGGATTTCTACAAGTCCTTTGAAAACAAAAATATAGATGTGCCAAACATAAGAAAACTCACCGTTTACTTTGTTTGCAACGCAAAATTAGCTGCAAAAGTTATAAACACAAACAATGCAATGGCTGGCATTATGCCTTGCTCCTGGGCTGTTATGGAAAAAACAGACGGAAAAACCTATATTGCCAAGATGAATATAGGCTTAATGGCCAAAATTTTCACTCGAACAATCAAAGAGGCTATGGAAAAGGTTGAAGCCGACGAGAAGAGAATGCTTGAGAAAATATTCTCTTAAAAAAAGCTCGGCTTAGATAGCCTGCAACTATTTATCCAAATTCATAAAACAACTGCCTTGAAATCAAAAGGGGGTATAATCTCGCTAAATTTTACGTTCTCAAATGAACCTTCCTGAGCTTTATTATCTTCAAGGTAAGCAATACCATCTATTTCATAAGCACTTCTATAACTCCTTCCAACATAGTATCCAGGTAAATCCTCGCTTTCGCCATCTATCAGAACTTTCAACCTCTTGCCCACAAAAGACTCATTTATTTCTTCTGTTACAGATGATGCTAAAGCTTCTGCTTCTCTTAGTCTTTCCTGCTTCACCTGATCCTCCAAATCTTCATATCTGTTAAATGATAGTGTGCCCTCCTCATTGTAGTATTTGAAAAAACCTGACCAATCGAGGCGTGCTTCCCCTAAAAAATCCAAAAGTTCATTAAAATCTTCCTCTGTCTCCGTTGGGAAACCCACAATAAATGTTGACCTTATGGCAATATCTGGTATTTTTTCCCTCAATTTCTTTAAAAGCCTCTCCATATCGGACCTAGTATACATTCTGCCCATATCCTTCAGCACTCTATTCGATGCATGTTGAAAAGGCACATCAAGGTAGTGAACAACCTTTTTGGAGCTTGCCATGAAATCAATCAACTCATCCGTTATGAAGGATGGATACGTGTACATTATCCTTATCCACTTAATACCATCTACCTTCTCCAGACTTTTCAAAAGTTTAACGAGTTGGTTCTTTAAGCCCTTCTCACACATATAAGCCGTTGTATCTTGGGCAATCACATAAAGTTCTTTAACGCCCTTTTCAGCAAGAACATTTGCCTCATCAACAAGCTCATTTATTGGTCTGCTTTTAAATCCGCCTTTAATCAATGGAATAGCGCAAAACGTACAGCCATTAGAACATCCATCTGCGATTTTTAAGTAACCAATATAAGGCTTCTCTAAAAGTTCCCTAAACTTATAAAGCCTCTCTCCATAAACACTTTTTCCCAAAATCACATCAGAGATTTTATCAAGTTCATGTACACCCAAAAAAGCATCGACCTCAGGTAATTCTTTTTTCAATTCTCTTTTATATCTTTCGTATAGACAACCTGTTACAATAAGTTTTTTTAAACGCTCTTTCTTTAACCCTATAAATTCCAAAATAGTGTTAATGGATTCCTGTTTTGCCGGCTCTATAAATCCACATGTATTAACCAAAATTATATCTGCCAGCTCTGGCCCTTTTACAATCTCACACCCACTGTATCTTAAAATACCTGCCATATACTCGCTATCTGACGTATTCTTGGGGCACCCCAAACTCTCCACGTAAACCTTAGGTCCTGCCATGGCCAATCATTCTCCTCTTCTGGGCTGAAAGAATAGCTTTTCTTAGCCTGATAGAAATAGGTGTTACCTCCACATATTCATCATCCTTTATAAAATTCACAGCCCTCTGTAAATTCATCGGCACAACTGGAGCAAGTATAATACTGTCGTCTTTACCTGCAGCCCTCATGTTAGAGAGTTTCTTCTCCTTTGTTGGATTGACGTCTAAATCCTTCTCCCTGTTATGTTCGCCAATTACCATGCCCTCATAAACTTTTTCACCCGGTCTAATAAAAAGCCTACCACGTGGCTCAAGGTTAAACAGAGCATAAGGTGTGGCCATTCCATCCCTATCCGATACTAAAGAACCACTAAACCTGCTCTTAATCTCACCGACAAACTCACTGTATCCCTCAAGGTAGCTATTCATGATACCTGTGCCCTTCGTATCAGTTAAAAACTCGTCCCTAAAACCAATTATGGCTCTCGTCGGCACAACAAATTCAAGTCGCACTCTTCCAGAGCCCTTATTTGTCAAATTTATTAACTTCGCTTTTCTTGTTTGTAGTTTACTCGTCACAACACCCATAAATTCTTCATTGCAATCGATAAGCAGATGTTCTATGGGTTCAAGAATCTCACCGTTTTCCTTTTTAAGTATAACCTGAGGTCTACCAACTGTTAATTCAAAACCTTCCTTTCTCATAGACTCAATCAAGATAACAAGCTGCAACTCGCCTCGTGCTTTCACAATAACCTTATCTGGATTATCTGTTTCTTCAACCCTTACAGACACGTTGCGCTTTTCTTCAAGCCACAGTCTATCCTTGATTCTGTTCATCTGGACAATGGAACCTTCACTTCCAGAAAACGGAGAAGTGTTTATACCAAACATCATGGAAACTGTTGGCTCATCAATTTTCATGTCCGGCAAAGAATAAGGATAATCCTTTATTGTCAATGTATCACCGATTGTTATAGAAGGCACGTCACCAGCAACAATGGCTATATCTCCCGGATCAACCTTATCAACGCTTTTTAGAGCAAGCCCTTCGTATACCTGAAGCTGAGTAATTCTAAAAGGAAACTTATTGTCTTTTCTATCAACCAATAATAACTCGTCACTTTTATTTAATGGATTGTTCAAAACTTTGCCTATAGCAAGTCTGCCTAAATAATCGGAGTATGACACATCACTCACCTGCATCTGCGTAGGTTTGCTACTATCAACATTTGGTGGGCTTATATTTTCCAAAATAGCCTCAAAAATTGACGTCAAATCGTTGAAATTAACGTTTAAGTCACTTTTGACTTTTCCCTCCTTAGCAACGCAATAAAAGTACTCAAAATCTAATTGTTCCTCTGTAGCATCCAAATCTATAAACAAATCGTATACTTCATCCAATACCTCATTTGGTCGGGCATCTTTTCTGTCAATCTTGTTCAAAATTACGATTATAGGCAGTTTTCTATCCAAAGTTTTTTTAACAACAAACCTCGTTTGAGGCAAAACACCCTCAGCGGCATCAACCAAAAGTAACGCTCCATCAACCATGGATAAAGCTCTCTCGACTTCTCCGCCAAAATCAGCATGTCCTGGCGTATCAACGATGTTTATCTTCACACCTTTGAAATTTATCGCGCAGTTCTTTGCTCTTATTGTTATTCCATGCTCACGCTCAAGATCCAAAGAGTCCAGAATCCTTTCCTGAATCACCTGATTTTCCCTAAATAATCCACTCTGCTTAAGCATCGCATCCACCAAGGTGGTTTTGCCATGATCAACATGCGCAATAATAGCCACATTTCTTATTTTTTCGTTCTTTTCCATTTTTATATTACCTTAGCTTAAGATTAATTTACTTTCAATAGTTGGCTTCAGAAGCCTCTATGTAGCCCCTCACAAGCTCATCTATCAATTCTTGTACAGAAACTATTTTATCAACACGGTAAACATTTGCTCCAGCAAAGGCAAAACCACCTCCAAACCTACCTTTTTGTGCATTGACCAAAGCTTGGGTAATGCAATACGGCGCATGTTTGTAATCACATCCTTTTAAACACTGCCAAAGGCATTTAAATGGTTGTTTTTTGCCTTCTTCCACATCTTCCAAAAATTTGTTTCTAATCGCCCTACCCGGCATTCCAACAGGGCTTTTTATTATAACCACATCCTCCTCTCTGGCTTTAATATAGGCTTCCTTAAACTTTATATCTGCATCGCACTCATGCGCTGCTACAAAACGTGTTGCCATTTGAATACCATTAACTCCTATCTCGTTCATAAAGTAGTAGATATCTTCACCTGTGTATATGCCACCTGCCGCTACAACAGGTACATCTTTAGAGTATTTTCTTTCAAATGGTTTCACAGCTTCAATAACAGGCGGAGTTATCCTTTCTAATGCAAAGTTGGGATCATTTATCTGTTCCAATTTAAAGCCTAAATGCCCGCCAGCTTTAGGCCCTTCAACAACAACAATATCAGGAATATCCTTATAATGCCTATCCCAATACCTAAAAATCAATGTTGTAGCCCGGGCCGAAGACACAATCACACCAAATTTTGTCTTTGACTTTCTCATCTTTTCATAGGGAATCCCTAAAGGTAGTCCAGCTCCAGCAAAAATAATATCCGTACCACTGTCTATAGCAACCTCACACAGCTCAAAAAACTCACTCATCGCCACCATTATATTTACGCCTACAATACCACCATTTGCAATATCCTTGGCCCTTATAATCTCATCTCTCAAAGCTTTTCTATCCGTAGCCTGAGGGTTTTTCATGAACTCATCTTCATATATCATGCCGATTTCTGCAGCAGAAATAACCCCAATTGCACCAGTTTTAGCAACAGCTCCAGCAAGACTAGAGAGGGAAATACCAACACCCATGCCACCCTGAATAATGGGTATTTTGGCTTCTAATTCTTGAATTCTCAAAGGCGGAATAGTTCTCATAACTCTCTCCCACTACCAACAAAGACGTTCAACATAAAACTTACTATACTCATCAAAATGGAGGCTGTAAAGGCAGCCCAAAAACTTGAAACATCAAACCCCCTAACGATTTGCGAGGTTATCAGAATCATGATTGTATTGATTACAAAAGTAAACATCCCCATGGTTAATATGTTTAATGGCAAAGTCAAAACAAGCATGATAGGCTTCAGTGATGCATTGAGAAAGCCTATCACGAGACTTGCAATTATAAGAGAAAATACGCCGCTTATAGTAATTCCCTTAACTATTAGAACAGCTATCCCCAAAGCTATTGTATTTATCGCCCATTTAATAAGAAAGTACATATCAGAAATTCACAAATAAAGCATCCCTAATCTTTAAAGACAAATCCTTTAAAACATTCTCAGATACACTTTCCCTTGCTTTTTCTGTAGCATCAACGCCGTTTTGAGCATTAAAATCCTGATAACTCTCAAGCGTCTTATTTTCGATGATTTTGCCTTCTGAGTTTAACAGTTTCAACTTGACAAGAACAGCACATCTATACCTACTTGCAAAGCCGGACGAAGAATAAGAAATTGGACTAACAGAGTAGTTTGTAACCTCAACTTCTAAAACACCATCAGCTTGATTCTCATCATTTGCAACTATTACCCTTCTGTCTAAGTCAAACGTATTAATAAGGTCTTTTTTCAAATAAACCTGCAGGTTGGGCTCTGTTGTAAAATTAACCACGTTTGCAATAAAAAGCCTCTTTATACCGCCTGGTAGAGAATTACTTTGTCCAACAAAGTTATAGCTACAACCATAAAGTACAAAAAACAATAAAACTAAAGCAACTTTTTTCATTACTTCACCACAATGTTTAGCAATTTATCTTTAACAAATATTTTCTTAACAATCTCTCTTCCATCCACATGCCTTTTCACCCTTGGACTCTCAATGGCTTTTGCAAAAACTTCACTTTCATCTGATCCACGAGAAAACTCAATAGTGTCCCTCAATTTACCGTTAACCGTTATCGCCATAATTACTGTATCTTTAACTATAGCCTTTCCATCATAGGTTGGCCATTTTTCGTTTACCAAAAGTGTATCATGACCCGACATACTCCATAGTTCCTCTGTAATGTGCGGAACAATCGGATTTAGAAGTTTTAAAAGGGTTTCCAATGCTTTTGCATAAAGTTTCTTTTCATCCTTAGTTTTAGGCTTAAAATCGTATAAGTAATTCACAAACTCCATACACGCGGCGATTGTTGTGTTAAAGTGATATACTTCAAAATCGTCTGTAACGCGCTTTATCGTATAATTTATATGGTAATTCAAATCCCTTAGCCTATCGGTGCTTATCTCAACCTCACCGGATTTTAGATTATTGTGATTATAAAACAACCTCCAAAGTCTGTTTAAAAACCTATAAGCTCCCTCAACACCTTCATCCGACCACTCAAGATCTTTTTCTGGCGGTGCTGCAAATAGTATAAACAACCTTGCCGTATCGGCACCGTATTGTTTGATTATATCATCAGGATCTACAACATTACCCTTGGATTTGCTCATCTTTGCGCCATCTTTTATGACCATGCCTTGTGTAAGAAGTCTCTTGAATGGCTCCGTTGAATCCACATAACCCAAATCCCTTAAGACCTTTGTGAAGTAGCGTGCATAAAGCAGATGCATAACGGCATGCTCAATACCACCAACATATTGGTCAACATCCATCCAATAATTGACCGTTTTTTTATCGAATATATCTTTATCGTATTTCGGTGAACAGTACCTCAGAAAGTACCATGAAGACTCAATGAAAGTATCAAAAGTATCCGTTTCCCTCCTTGCATCAGCACCACAGATAGGACATTTTGTATTCACAAACTCATCTACTTTGGCAAGTGGTGATCCACCCTCACCTGTAAATTTAACATCCTCAGGTAATTCAACGGGCAAATTCTCGATTTTTTCAGGAACGATACCGCAGTTTGGACAGTAGATAACAGGAATTGGCGCACCCCAATATCTCTGTCTTGACACGTTCCAATCCCTTAGCCTGTATTGATAGCCAACTTTAGCTAAGCCTTTTTCCTCAAGCCAATTAACAATCTCCCATTTTGCCTTCTCATTGTCCATGCCATTAAACTGCTTTGAATTTACAAGTACACCCGGATCTGAATAAGCGCTTTCCCATTCATCTGGATTATCCGAAAGACTTTCTGTATGGATAACCTTTTTTATCGGCAAGTTGTACTTCTTTGCAAATTCAAAGTCCCTCTGATCATGACCAGGAACTGCCATGACAACGCCTGTTCCGTACTCCATCAAAACAAAATTAGCAGCATATAGTGGTACTTCCTGACCATTCACAGGGTTTATCAAGTAAATACCTGTAAATACACCCTCCTTCTCTTTTGAGAAATCCCTATCGGCCTTATTAAACTCTTTTACAAAGTTTTTAATTCTATCTTTATATTCCTCGCTCACAAGCTCTATTAATTTTGGATGATGGGGAGCAATACTAACGAATGTAACACCGAACAGCGTGTCTGGACGTGTGGTAAATACCTCTAAATAATCATCCTTTCCCTTGAGATTGAATTTCACAAAAGCACCCTTGGATTTCCCTATCCAATTTCTCTGCTGTATCAAAACGCGCTCTGGCCAACCGTCCTCTATAAGTTTCATATCGTCAAGCAACTGATCTGCATAGTCTGTGATTTTCAAAAACCACTCATCCATTTCCTTTTGCACAACCTCGCTACCACATCTCCAACATTTACCATCCTCTACTTGCTCATTGGCAAGAACGGTTTTACATGAAGGGCAATAGTTAACCGTACTTTTAGAACGATAAACCATACCATTTTTAAACATTTCAATAAATATTTTTTGCTCCCACCTGTAATAATCCGAATCACATGTTGCAACAAGCCTATTCCAATCATATGAAAAACCCAACCTTTTAAGTTCTTTAATCATATAATCGATGTTTGAGTATGTCCATCTGGCTGGGTGTGTATTGTTGTTTATTGCTGCATTCTCGGCAGGCAAACCGAAGGCGTCAAATCCCATTGGGTGTAGGACATTATAGCCCTGGGCCATTTTATAGCGGGCTATGGCATCACCTATAGTGTAATTCCTCACATGACCCATGTGAATTCTACCCGAGGGATACGGGAACATCTCAAGCTGATAGAATTTGGGTCTTTTATCGTCAAAATCTTTGGCTTTGAAAACTCCTTGTTCTTCCCAAATCCTCTGCCACTTTATCTCAATCTCTGCTGGATTGTACTTTTCCAACTCTCATCCTCCTCAAAAATTAATCTTCAAACACAGCTCCCTTAGATGCAGAGCCAACCAACTTTGCATACCTCCTAAGCCATCCTGTATTGATTTTTGGTGGTTTAGGTTTGAATTTTTTCTTCCTCTCTTCAATCGTCTTCTGATCTACAAGCAGATTCATACTTTTCTTTCCAACATCAAATTCAATTTTATCACCCTCTTCTATCAACCCAATCAATCCGCCTCTTACAGCTTCAGGTGATATATGACCAACAGACAAGCCCCTTGTCGCACCAGAGAACCTACCGTCCGTTATTAAAGCCACATCTTTATCAAAACCCATACCAGCTATGGCAGATGTGGGTTGCAACATCTCCTTCATTCCAGGCCCACCAGCAGGTCCCTCATACCTTATCACAACAACATCGCCTTTGCTAACATCTTTTGCAAAAATAGCCTTTAATGCATCTTCCTCACTATCAAACACCCTTGCATGCCCCACAAACTTATTCATCGACGTATCCACACCGGACTGCTTCAATACAGCACCATCTGGAGCAAGATTACCCTTTAGAATCGTCAGCCCGCCCCTTGGATAGTAGGGCTTATCAAGCGATCTTATCACCTCATCCCTATAGACACGTGTACTTTTATAATTTTCATGTATTGTCTTACCTGTCACGGTAATACAGTTCCTATTCAAAATGTCCAACGGGTCGATTCTATTCAAAAGAGCCATCATACCACCAGCTTCATCTAAGTCCTGTAAATGATATGGACCAACGGGTGAAAATGCACACAAATCCGGCACCTTGTCCGTCATTTTATCAAAATCATCAAGTGTCAAATCAACTTTGGCCTCATGTGCTATAGCCAACAGGTGCAAAACCGTATTTGTAGAACAGCCCATTGCCATATCAGCTGCTATTGCATTCAAAAATGCCTCTTTTGTCATTATATCCCTTGGTTTTATGCCTCTCTCAACAAGCTCTACAATCTTCATACCAGCAATCTTGGCAAGCCTTACACGGGCAGCCATAGGTGCAGGGATTGTACCGTTGCCGGGCAGGGAAAGTCCCAAAACCTCGCTTATACAGTTAATTGAGTTTGCAGAGTACATACCAGAGCAGGAGCCACACGACGGACATCCAGCTTCCTCTATCTCTTTAAGTTGCTCATCATTTATTTCTCCACCTAAATACTTACCAACAGCTTCAAACACTTGAGCAACATCAATATCCGTTCCGTTGTATCTACCTGCAAGCATAGGACCACCAGAAATCATTATAGAAGGAATATTAACACGTGCAGTGGCCATCATCATGCCAGGAACAATTTTATCACAGGCGGGTAGAATCACAAGCCCATCAACAGGGTGGGCATTTACCATTGTTTCAACGGAATCTGCTATTAATTCGCGCGATGGAAGTGAGTAGTGCATGCCCAAATGACCCATCGCTATCCCATCATCAACACCAATGACATTAAATTCTATTGGCGTTCCGCCGGCTAAATAGATTCCATACTTAACAGCCTCAACTAATTGCTGCATGTGAACATGACCCGGAACAATTGTATTATATGAATTTGCAATAGCAATTATTGGCCTATTCAATTCAATATCTGTATATCCATCAGCTTTAAATAAAGATCTGTGAGGTGCCCTTTCTGGCCCCCTTAGCATAACATCGCTTCTTCTTGCCATCTCAATCCCCCTAATTTAAATTAAATTATTTATACATTTAGGCAATCTAACAATTTTATTACTTTTATCTATCATTACAGACTGTATTTCACTTTTGAACACCACACCTCCAGAAGACCTAATATCAAACAAAAGCTCTAAGCTTGCTCTTCTTAGCCTTTTCATTCCAACAAAAACATCTAACTTATCACCAAGCTTTAAACTTTTCACATATTCTGCCTTTATCTGTTTAACTATTAAATAGAGACCCTCATTATGCAGTTTAAACAGGTCGCAACCATGTTTCAAGAAAAACTCCTGTTTTGCCCTTTCGCAGTACTTCAGATAATTTGCATAATAAACGACCCCACCAGCATCTGTATCATCATAATAAACCTTTGTAGAATATGTAAGTTCAAGTTCAAACATCTTTTAGAGCCTCTCTTGCAAACCTTTTGCTCAATTCAACTCCTGGTTGATTAAATGGGTCAACGCCCAAAACCTCACCAGCTTTGGCTGTGGCTATCATCAAAGAAACAAGCAGATTGCCCAAAGCAAACTCATTAGGTTTTTCTATGTAAATCTCGGACACTGGGATACTTTTACTTTTTAGAGCCCTCTTTGTGGCTTCTTTTTCTATATCCATCAGTTTTGCCATACTTACACCGCTAAATAAGCCAAAACCATAATCATTATTAGCTTTAAAATCGCAACATTCAGGCACGTCAATAAACACAAAAGCCTTATCCTTTGGCCCATCCTGATACAATTGCAATTGGGAATGCTGATCTGTGACACCCAAAGCCAAGGCAGGTGTTTGCCCTTTTCCATCCTTACCTAAGCTTTCAGCCCAAAGCTGCCTAAACCATTCTCCAACCCTGAGAAGCCTGTCTTTATATGGGAAAACCACAAGGATATTTCTGCCATCATTATAATTGCCAATGGCAAAATCTACAAATTCATTGGGAAAGGGGAAACCATTTCTGTAGGCCCTAACACCGTTTTTCCCACCTTCAACAAAAGCTTGTGTATCAAGGCCAAAAAAACCGAGCATAAGTAGACCAACGGTTGTAAATACACTATATCTACCACCCACCTCATCGGGTATATAGAAGCGCTCCATGCCAAGCTTATCTCCCAAACTATCCAAAAAACTATTTCTTGAGGTCGTAATCGCCACATTCTCAGGTTTTATTTTTCCCTTTTCCAAAAGTATAAAAAACTGCAATAATGTCTCAGATGTCTTTCCACTCTTTGAAACAACGTGGAAAAATGTTTTATCCAAATCCAACGAAAAAATAAGTTTCAAACGTTCAGGGTCCAAGTTATCCAAGGCAAAGTATCGTTTTTTGCCTTCATAATTAAAATAGCTACCTTTAAAAAAGGCCAAAACGGCACTTGCAGGAAGTGCCGAACCACCAATACCGACTTGGACAAAGTTTTCAAAATTTTCTTCTTCTAAAGAAAAATTCTTTACAGAATTAATTAAATCCTTATCACACAAACTACGGACAAAACCGTAATGCGCCGTGTATTTGAGATTAAAGACCTTCTTCTTGTCCCAATTAAAGGATATAACATCCTCTGCCAATTGAACCTCTTTTAATTTTCTCATCTACTTAACCCTAAACGCGCTTCCCAAAACCTCTTTGTTCTTGCGCATGTACATCTTTATAAGCTCTTCCCTTGCAGGTCCTAAATACTTCCTTGGGTCGAACTCTTTAGGTTGTGTCCAAAGAACCTCCCTGACCTTTGACGTCATAACAAGCCTACCATCTGAGTCTATATTTATCTTACAAACAGCACTCTTTGCTGCTTTCCTCAACTGGTTTTCTGGTACACCAACTGCGCCTTCCAAAGCTCCACCGTACTTGTTTATTATCTGCACGTACTCTTGCAAAACGCTTGATGCACCATGTAAAACAATAGGAAATCCAGGAATTCTCTTCTCTACCTCCTCTAAAATATCAAACCTCAATGGAGGTGGCTGCTCACCTGGCCTAACCTTAAACTTGTAAGCGCCATGGCTTGTTCCGATAGCTATTGCCAAAGAATCAACACCAGTCCTTTTTACAAAATCCTCAACATCATCTGGGTTCGTATATATATTTTTCTCAGCCTGTACATCATCCTCAATTCCTGCCAGAATGCCAAGTTCACCCTCAACAGTTACATCGTATTTATGGGCGTATTCAACAACTTTGGCTGTTATCTCAACATTTTCATCGTAAGGTAGGTGGCTTCCGTCTATCATGACAGATGAAAACCCCATTTCTACACAGCTTTTACACAACTCAAAGCTATCACCATGATCCAAATGCAAGGCTATAGATATTTCTTTTAAGTTGTTCTCAGCTGCTATCTCCTTCATCAACTCAACGGCACCCTGAGCCATCCACCTTAAAAGCGTCTGGTTTGCATAGTTCCTTGCACCCTTAGATACTTGAAGTATCACAGGCGACTGCGTTAATGTACATGCCGTTATTATCGCCTGCAGTTGCTCCATGTTGTTAAAGTTATAAGCAGGAACTGCATATCCATTTTCCATAGCATCCTTAAACATTTCCTTAGTATTTACAAAACCCAACTCATTGTAATGAACCATCGCTCACCTCCATCAAGCCATTTTTTCCTTCATCATCGATCTATTACCCACAATAAAGCGTTTACCACCGAAATAATACTCAAAGGCTTGCCCTTTTTCAAAAAGTTTATCCAATTTTTCCTTCAAACCAGTTTCATTCAAGCTAAATATTCTCTTTAAGTCATCTTCCGTGCAAGGCCTAATGTTTATCAGCTTAATGATAGACCTCTCCACATCCTCGTAGAATTTATCGTTCTCTTTGTTAAATCCTCCAATTAAGTCAACTTCAATATTCAATTGAGCGCTCATGTAGGCATATATGTCCATCATATCCTTATTGCTTAACTTTTCAACCCAATCATCAGCTGGCGGCCTATCAACCGTTCCTATTTGAATTTTAAACGGCTTTATAGTGCTTAAGGCTTCTACCAACGCCCTTACATCTTCATCACTGTCGTTTACTCCCTTTACAAACAAAACTTCAAGCCAAACTTTACCTTTAAATTCTTTTGTAAAATCCCTTATACCATCAACAATCTTCTTTAAAATCAAACTATGATGCGGCCTATTTACCTTTGAAAAACTCTTCCTCCTCGCACTATCCAAACTCGGTATAACAACATCGGCTTCCATCAAATCGTTTTTTACATCGTCTAAATAAAGCAAACTACCATTTGTTAAAACACATGTTCTATAGCCCTTGCCCTTAACAAATCTGATAAGCTCACCTATATCTTTGTTCAATGTTGGCTCACCACTACCAGAAAACGTAACGTAGTCAATTTTACCAACCTTATCGATATTCCCCACAAACTCACGTTTGATGACCTCAGGGTCGTAAAAGCTCTTTCTCACTACCGTCAAATTCGTAGTTCTTCCAACCTCACAGTAAACACAGTTATACGTGCATGTCTTGTGCGGAATGATGTTTATACCCAAACTCAAACCCAATCTACGAGACGGCACTGGACCAAACAAAAACTCCATCTTCTATTCCCCCGATATTATTTCTTTCACAAAATTTAAAGGAAGCCTCTCAAAATAGACATTAACCACTTCACAATTCAAACGCGTAATCTCCAACGGATCCATCTCCAAAATTCTATATCTCCCCTTTAGATCATCACTTAAGAATTTAAACTTATTGGCTAAAACAAAGAAATCCTTCTTAAAATAATCGGCAAGCAAAGCAAGAGGGAAACTGCCAATCTTATTAACAACGCAATCCTCAAATACGGCATCTGCACCAATAAAAACTATCTCAACATTCCTCATTACAACAGAATAAGCCGCATCCTCAAATAAAACAACACCAATTCCTTCTGCCAATAGCTCTTGAGCCAATCTCTCACCTTCATTAGCCGGATGTGAAACAGAGACAAAAACTTTCTTTGGCCTTATCAATTTAAGAGTATTCAAAACAGTTCTTGAATAAGAAATCGTTGCAATCCTTTTATAGTCTTTTAACCTCTCGACTGCCTTATTGACCGTGTTTTCTTCCGCTTTCAAAAATTCGTTTTTCAATTCTAACAATTCTTTTTTGCTATTCACCTTTAATATCCTATCTGCCACATTTAAAACAACAACCATCGACGGTTGATTTTCTATTATATTTTCAATCAATCCCCTGTAGTCGCACCTATCAAACAGCTCAATGCTACAGTCTATCATCTTTAAAGCTATGGTATTGGATGAGGACACTCTATCCTTTGCAAGATTTTGTAAAATCTTGTCACACTCCATGGCTGGATTTTAAACTTTTTACAGCCTTTTTCCACAAAAAATAACAAATATATCACAAAAAACTTGACTTAAACATAATTGTAAGTTAAAAAACTAATAATAGATTTTAGAGGTAACAGATGAAGTTAAATAAATGTGCTATACTTATCACAATTGCAGCAGTTCTACTTACAATCCAAACAACTTACGCAGAAGGGCAATACGCAAGAAAGTCAGCACCTAAAATCATATCGCCAAAGAAAGGAATTGCTTGGTATGAGGGAAAAACTTACGCAATTAGATGGAAAGGTTTCAACGAGGGAATTGTTTGCATAGCCGTTTTGATTGGCGGACACTACGCTGGGATTATAAATTCTTGCAACAACTGTGTACTTGAGGGAAAATTTCAATGGAAAATACCAAAAGGATTTGTGATGGGTTTTGGTGAAAGTAAAGATAACCGTGTTAGGATAGTCATTTACTACAAAGATAACGAAAGCAATTATAAGTTTAGCGACTACTTCACTATATCCAAATGATTTTAAACCTTTACATTGATAAAAAATTTTTGATAAAATATCTTAGAAAGGAAGTTATGCAATGAAAAAATTCTTAAATTTCAGCTTTTTTCTACTTTTCTCCCTTGTAATCTTAACAGGATGCTCAAGCAAAAAAACTTCAAATAGCACAGTGAAGTTGAAAAGTAACGGCAAATTCGTTGTTTTAATCTTTGATAGCACAACATGTCCTTATTGCAAAAAATTACACAGGGACTTAAAAGAAAATAAAGAACTTAGACAAGAAGAGAGAAACATGACTGTGTATACAATACACGTTAATGAAACCAACACATATTTACTACCCTCCGCAAAAGGCGAACTTAAACTACAAACAGAAGACCTTGCACAGATGTACGACTTCAGAGGTTCAACCCCCTTCATAGTGTTTTGTAACAAAAACTTTAAACCTATACTCACAATACCAGGTTACTTAAGGCCAAAAACGCTTTCAAAGGTGTTCAAATACATAACATCAAGGGCTTATGAAACAATGAGCATAAACGAATACCTATCAACTCCTTGAGGTAGAATCATGGAATTCTTAATCGGAAGACAGGCTATACTTGATAAAAACGGAAAAACATTTGGTTATGAACTTCTATACAGGGAAAATATAGATAGAAACATCTCTCAAACTAACTTGGACGGAAATGCCGCCACAAGCAGGGTTATTGTTAATGCGTTTATAAATATGGGCATAGATAAAATAGCCAAAAACGGCCGCGTGTTCATAAATTTCACAAGGGATTTAATTTTAGAAAAAATTTATAAAATGTTACCCAAAGAAAAAATAGTTGTAGAAGTATTGGAAGATGTTGTAGCAGAAAAAGAGATAATAAAATCTTTAAAAAATGCAAAAGAGCAAGGCTATTTAATAGCACTGGACGATTTCGTTTTTTTAGACCACCTTCAGGAAATGGTAAAGTTAGCAGACATTATAAAGGTTGACTTCTTAGAGCTATCAAGGAACGAAATCAAAAAGCAGGTTGAAAAGTACAAAAAGTACAAGCTGAAGCTGTTAGCTGAAAAGGTTGAAACAGAGGATGATTATAAGTTTGCCACTGAGCTCGGTTTCGAACTGTTTCAAGGGTTTTACTTCACAAAACCCGTAATAGAAGCAAAAAGGGGATTGGCACCGTATCAGGCAAACATAGTTAAGGCACTGAGGTTAATAAACGATCCAAATAGCGAAATCGAAGGCATAATAGACTTAATAAGCGGAGACATATACCTAAACACCAAACTTCTCGCTCTTGTAAACTCACCGTACTTTGGCTTAAGAGCAAAAGTCAAAACGGTTAAAAAAGCTGTGTCACTTTTGGGTTTAAATAAAACAAAAGAGTGGCTCAATATGCTCATGGTATCAAAACTTGCAGAAGACAAGCCACAAGAGCTTGTAATCATCTCTACCGTTAGGGCAAAGTTTGCAGAACTTTTAGCAAAGCCCTTTAAATTGAAGTCAGAGAACGCTTATTATATGGGTTTATTCTCCTTGATTGACTCAATTTTGGGGGTGAAATTGGAAGATATCTTAAAGGAAATGAACTATTTAGATAACGATATAAAAGATGCACTTTTGGGAAAACTAAACTCCTATCGGGAGCTCTTAGAGTTTATAACCCTATATGAAAACGGTGATTTTTTGAATGCCGAAAAAACAATAGAAAAGCATGAATTGAGTGATGAGAACATCAATAAATATTACTTGGAAGCTATAGAATTTGCAGATTCAATCTATTCATTTTAGCTTTATCATAACTTGACAACAAAAAATTTTGCTGTTAGTATCAGTTTCGCGAGCGGAGAGGTGTCCGAGCCTGGCTGAAGGAGCACGATTGGAAATCGTGTGTAGGGTCAAAAGCTCTACCGCGGGTTCGAATCCCGCCCTCTCCGCCATTTTAATTATTATGATGGAAACCGCGCCCATAGCTCAGATGGATAGAGCACAAGATTGCGGTTCTTGGGGCCAGAGGTTCGAGTCCTCTTGGGCGCGCCAATTTCTTTTAGCGATGTCCACTTAAGTGGGCTTGCACGACACACTCCTTATCAAACCCCGCCAGGCCCGGAAGGGAGCAACGGTAGATGGGGCTGTGTGAGCGCGCAATGTCCTGCTTATGGTGGACATCGCTAAGGGAGATTAATATGTACAAGGTTCTTGCACGTAAATACAGACCTTCAAAACTATCTGAGGTTGTAGGGCAACCTGTCGCCGTAACAATCCTAAAAAACGCCATAAAAACGGGAAAACTTCATCACGCCATGCTATTTTATGGTCCAATGGGGACAGGCAAAACCTCTCTTGCAAGGATTGTGGCTAAATCTTTAAACTGTGATAATGGCCCTACAATAGAACCATGTGGGACATGCGAAGCTTGTCAGGCAATATCGTTAGGAAAAGACGTTGATGTAGTTGAGATTGATGGCGCATCAAATAGAAAGATAGAAAACGCCCGTAACATCATAGAAAGCGTTAAATATCCACCATTGAAAAGACGGTTCAAGATATACATTATAGATGAAGTCCACATGTTCACACTCGAAGCCTTTAATGCCATGCTAAAAACCATTGAGGAGCCCCCATCCTACGTTAAATTCATCTTTGCTACAACTGCAATAGAAAAGGTACCAGACACAATACTCTCACGATGTCAAATATTGTACCTAAAAAAGATTCCAGAGGCTGAAATATCTAAAAAGTTACTATTCATATCTCAATCAGAAAACATAAAAATAGAAGAAGACGCCATAAATTTAATAGCCTTCGCCAGCAATGGTTCGCTCAGGGTAGCAGAAGGCTTTTTAGATAGATGCATATCATTTAAACCCTATGGAACAATCACAAAAGACGATGTTTCAAGAGTAATTGGAGTCCCCACAAGGGAAATAGTTAAAGAATACATAAATGAGATTTTGACCAATTCAGAGAAAGAGGCATTAAAAATAATTAATCAACTATCCGGAAATTCCATAAACTTAGATACCTTCAACAGAATTGTTATAGAAGAGTTATTAAAACAGGATATCTCACTTGAGACAAGAACCGCATTGTTAAATATATTCTATCAATCTCTCGTAGATATTAAACAAAAAATAAATCCACAGGACGCATTAATTGTTGCAACCTACAAAGCAAAAGCAGCAATAAAATTGGACAAGATAGAGAATCTAATAGAAAAAGTTCAAAGTGGCTCATTTAGCATAAGCAATAGCTCAGAAGCAAAGAAAAAGTTAAAAAACTTAGAAACAACAGAAAAAGGTAGCTTACAAGAAAACTTAAATAAGAATAGTGATAGTGAATCAAAAGTTGACTTAATCCTAAAAACTTTTGGTGGAAAAATAATAAATATTGAAAAAATAAATGATTAGTATATAATTAAGTAGTTTGAGGAGGTAGCATGGCTAAAAATTTTGGCGGTATGGACTTAAATAGTTTGATGGCTCAAGCAAAAAAAATCCAAAAGCAGATTGCAGAGGCTCAAGAAAATGCTGCTAAAGAAACGGTTGATGTATCTGTAGGCGGTGGTATGGTAACAGTTAAAGCAAATGGCCTCGGAGAGATAGTTAACATAAAAATATCAAAAGAAATTGTAGACCCAGAGGATGTAGAAACCCTCGAGGACTTGATATTATCCGGTGTAAATGAGGCAGTGAGAAAAGCCAAAGAAACCATGGAAGAAAAAATATCTGCTTTAACTGGAGGTTTAAATATACCAGGTATGTTTTAGATGCAAAAATCGGAATTAGACGAGATAAACAGAGTTTCAACATATCTATCAAAAATTCCCGGTATAGGTTTTAAAAGTGCTAAAAGATACGCGATATGGTTAGGAGAACACAAAACAGAAACTATTAATCTATTAGAATCCCTAAATAGTTTAGTTAAAAATGTAACAACCTGCAGTAAATGCTTTAATCTAACTACATCTAAAGATAGGTTATGCGAAATTTGTAAAGATTACGAAAGGGATAAATCTACAATATGTGTGGTTCAAACTATAGAAAACTTAGTTGAAATAGAACAATCCAATGTGTATAATGGTCTCTACCTAGTTTTAGGGGGAGTAATTTCACCACTATACAACACAGAAACTGTATTAGGAAGAATAGATCATTTAAAAGAAAGGGTAAAAAAAGAAGAAATAAAGGAAGTAATTTTAGTTTTAAGCTCAACTTCAGAAGGTGATTTAACAATACACTACATAAAAGATAGCTTAAGGAATCTAAACGTGAAAATAAGCAAAGTGGCAAGTGGAATACCGATAGGGCAAGATATAAATTATGTTGATAAGAAAACTCTTACAGAAGCTCTAAAATCAAGGATTTACATATAAACCAAAAAATATGGCTTGGGGGTTAAAAAAATGTCTAAGAAAATGGATATCAGATGGCACGGGAGGGCCGGCCAGGGAGCAGTCACTGCTGCAAAAACCTTGGCTGAACTAATCTCACAGGAAGAGGGAATTTACGCTCAAGGGTTCGCCGTTTACGGTGCGGAGAAAAGGGGAGCGCCTGTTGTAGCATTTACAAGGGTTGATGAAAAACCCATTAGAGATCATTCGGAGTATATGAAGCCAGACATCGTTTTACTTTTAGATCCCACACTCTTGGGTCTCGTAGATGTTAAAGAAGGATTGAAAAAATCTGGAAAAGTTATAGTAAACACAGCCTTTTCAAAGGAAGAGGTTATCAAAGAGCTTGGGCTTGAAGGTTACGAAGTATATGTTGCAGATGCAAACAAAATAAGTATGGAAGCATTAGGAAGGGCCATACCAAACACTCCTATGATCGGAGCTTTAGCAAAAGTTACAGGTTTATTTACAAAAGATGGCGTCGTAAATGGAGTTGTAGAACTTTTGAAAGAGACAGGAAAGTTTCCTGAAAAAATAATAGAAGGAAACAGAAAGGCTATAGAGTTAGCTTTCGAGGAGGTAAAGTAAATGGCTGAAAAACTTCTAAATTGGGATGAAGTGCTAATAGGAGGAGCAATAAAAGACCCTGGAAACTCAAAACAGTACGAAACAGGTTCTTGGAGAGTGGAAAGACCTGTTTGGAACCAAGATACATGCATACAATGCATGTTCTGCTGGGTTTATTGCCCGGATAGTTCTATAAAAGTAGACGAAAATGGTAAAATGACAGGCATAGATTACACATTTTGCAAGGGGTGCGGAATATGTGTTGAGCAATGCCCTACAAAGCCTAAATCTTTAAAGATGATATTAGAGGCCGAGTCTAAAGGTAAAACAGAGGAAGAGTTAAGAAAAGAAGTTTTTTCAAGTGAAAAATAGGAGGAAATAAATGGGAAAAAAAGTAGCATTAACAGGAAATGAGGCTGCTGCTCATGCAATAAGGCAAATCAATCCAGATGTTATAGCAGCTTTCCCAATAACACCATCTACACCAATTCCTCAAACTGTAGCTCAGTTTATAGCAGACGGTGAAATGGACACAGAATTAGTAACTGTAGAATCAGAACACTCTGCAATGAGTGCATGCATAGGCGCTGCTGCAGCTGGCGGCAGGGTCATGACAGCAACAAGCGCAAACGGCTACGCCCTAATGTGGGAGATGCTTTACATAGCAAGCGGTATGAGATTACCCATTGTCATGGCAGTTGTGGCAAGAGCGCTTTCATCTCCTCTAAATATTCACGGTGATCATTCAGATATAATGGGTGGAAGGGATACAGGTTGGATTCAGCTGATATCAGAAAACTCACAAGAAGCCTACGACAATATCATTCAGGCAGTTAAAATAGCAGAAAATAAAAATGTTATGACACCTGCTTTGGTGGCGCAGGACGGATTTAACACATCACACACGATCGAAATATGGGAACTTGAAGATGATCAGAAGGTTAAAGAGTTTATAGGTGAATATGAGCCACTATATCCAATGCTCAACACCGATGAACCTGTAACACATGGTGCTTGGGCTCCTCCAAACTGGTACTTTGAGCACAAAATAAGCCAATTAAAAGGATTGCTTGATTCAAAAGATGTAGTGGAAAAGGTTGGCAAAGAGTTTGGAGAGACATTTGGTAGGCACTATGGACTATACGAAGCTTATAAATTAGATGATGCAGAATACGTAATCGTAGCTGCTGGTTCTGTTTGTGGAACTACAAAAGATATAATTGATGGTTTAAGGGAAGATGGCGTAAAAGCAGGGTTATTAAAAATCAGGCTTTTCAGACCGTTCCCGTATGAAGAACTTGCCGAAACTTTGCAATCCGCCAAAGCCATTGCCGTGCTCGATAGGGTTTCACCAGCTGGAGCACAGGGAGGACCATTATTCACAGAAATCAGAAGCGCTCTATATGATACGCAATCAAGAACTCCAGTTATAAATTATACTTATGGTTTGGGTGGCAGGGATACACAGCCAAAGCATATAAACTCGGTATTTGAAACACTAAAAAGAATCGTCGAAACAGGAAAGGTTGAGAAACAATTCGACTGCTTGAACTTAAGGGGAGAATGGAGGTAAAATATGGCTCTGTTAAATGAGTTGGCAAAGAAAAAAGAAGGATTAGTTAATGGACATAGATTGTGCCCTGGTTGCACCCATCCAGTAATAATGAGGCAAGTGTTCGCAGCTGCAGACACAGATAAATATGACATAATAATTGCTGCTGCCACAGGGTGCTTTGAGGTTTCCTCAGGATTATATCCCTACACAAGCTGGAATGTCCCATGGATACACAGTGCTTTCGAGAATGCAGCAAGTACAATCAGTGGTATAGAAGCAATGTATAAAGTTTGGAAAAGAAAAGGGAGAACTAATAAGGACATAAGATTTATAGCACTTGCAAGTGACGGCGGAACATACGATATTGGCTTCCAAGCATTGTCGGGTGCTATCGAGAGGGGTCACCAATTCTTATACATCTGTAACGACAACAACGCATACCAGAACACGGGAAACCAGAGGTCATCTGCTACACCATTTGGCGGCTCAACAACCACATCTCCAAACGGTAAAATAAAGTTCGGTAAGGAACAGCCAAGAAAGGATATTGTAAGTATTATTGAAGGCCATCACTTGCCCTACACAGCTCAGGCTTCTCCATCAAACTGGAGAGATTTAATGAATAAAGTCAAAAAGGCATTGGACGTAAACGGACCAACATATCTCAACGTCATAGAACCCTGTACAACGGGTTGGGGCTTTCCGCCAAACATGGCAATAGAAATAGCCCAGCTTGCAGTCGACACATGCGTATGGCCGTTGTATGAAGTTATAAACGGCAAAGTTGTAATAAATTACAAACCAAAGAAGAAGCTACCCGTAACGGAATATCTAAAGCCACAGAAAAGATTTGCTCACTTATTTAAAAAAGGCAACGAGTATTTAATTGAAGAGTTCCAAAAACAGGTTAATGCCCACTGGGAATGGCTCTTAAAGAGAGAGGAGTGTGGTATCGAATATGGAACAACAAAAGAATAGCATTATTGGCGGCTTCTGCCGCCTTTTTTATTCAACTAAAAAACACGCCAAAGCTTCACCCACAAGGTAGAGCGATCCCGCAATTACTATATTTTTAAATTTCGATGTTAAGAGTTGATTTAATGCTTCGCTTACGCTCTTAAAAACCCTGATTTCACCATTAAATTTTTTACCCTCCAAAAAATCCTTTATCTCATAAGGGTCAACACCAAGCTTATTTTTTATGCCCACGGGACAAATACATTCAAAACCGTCCAATACTTGCTTTAGCCCCTCTTTCCATCTCTTTGTCGTCAAGCTTGAAAAAACAAGAGCACTGCTGTCATTAAAAACACCACTGCTTTCAAGTAACCTCTTTAAATTGGCTATTCCTGCCATATTATGAGCACCGTCTAAAATCACAGTTTTGTTATTTACGCTCAAAACTTCAAACCTGCCGGGCCAAAAACTCTTTCTCAAAGCCCCATAATTCAGTTTAAATCCATATTTTTCATTCAAAACATCTATAGCAAGTAGTGTCACAGCAACATTATCCAAATTCACAGCATTTTTGGCATTAAGATCTTTAGCTTTCTTTAAATACTCGTCATCAACAAAATAAACAGAAGTCTTTACATTTCTTTTAATCACGTCCACAACTTTATCGGCATTCTTAGATACAATACCCAACTTCTTTATTATCTTTGACTTTGTAAGTGCTATTTCCTCAACAGTTCTGCCTAAATGTTCCTCATGGTCAAGCGATATCGAGGTCAAAACACTCAAAATCGGATTTACAACGTTTGTTGCATCGAACTCACCACCCATACCCACTTCCAATACCGCCACATCAACTTTAAAATCCTTGAACACCAAAAAGGCAAGAACAGTTAAAAATTCAAAGTACGTCAGTCCTTCAAAGTTTATACCCTGTATAAATTTTGCATAATCAAGTAGCATTGAAAAATCAACAGGTTTGTTATTTATTTTTATCCTTTCATTGGGCAAAATCAAATGCGGTGATGTGTATGTTCCGCATGCATACCCACTTGAAACAAAACAGTCTGTTAAATACTGGCACACACTACCCTTGCCGTTTGTCCCTCCAACTAAAATAGACCTGAAACTGTTCTGCGGGTTACCAATTTTTGAGCAAAAATCCTTAATTCTATCCAAAGTTAAATCCATAGAATATGGATTGAGGCTATTGAGAATTGAGTTAAATTCTCTATATGTTTCAACCTCATTCATCTTTTAAAGCCACAGCAGTCGCCCACGACCTTGAGTGAGATATTGAGATTTTAATGCTACTCAACTTGCCATTTATGAAAACATACGGTTTTCCACTTTTTTCATTTATGATTTCTATATCAGAAAAACTAATTTTACCGTCAAAAACCTTTATTACAGCTTCTTTTGAACAAAATCTACCCGTCAAACACTGATAGGGATTATTCTTTGAAAAGCAGTAATCCAACTCTTTTTTTGTGAATATTCGATTTAAAAACCTCTCACCCCACTTTTTATGTGCTTTCTTTATTCGGTCAATCTCTTCAATATCTATGCCAACGTCCATTTTGCCTCTTGAATCAACTGTCTCATCAAGCGTATCGCCTCTTTTAGCCCTAAAAAAACGCTCTTGGCTATGATGCTGTGGCCTATATTCAACTCCTCAATCTCCTCAATAGCAGCCACAGATTTCACATTTTCATAGGTCAAACCATGACCAGCATGCACGTGTAAACCCAAAGATTTAGCGTACTTGCAGGCATTAGCAAGTTTTTCAAGCTCTATTTCCCTTTCTCTGATAGGCTTAGCATTGGCATAGCTACCCGTATGGAACTCAACGGCGTCTGCCCCAGCATTTTTTGATTCATCAATTTGCCACTCTAAAGGGTCGATAAACAGGCTCACAATGATGCCACTATCTTTGAGCTTTCTGACAACACTCTTCACTCTGTCAAAATTCGCAGCTACATCAAGCCCTCCCTCGGTTGTTATTTCCTGCCTATTTTCAGGCACAATTGTCGCTTGATGCGGCTTAACATCCAACGCAATTTTAACGATATCCTCATTCAAGCTCATCTCTAAATTCAACGGTATCTTTATAACACTCTTAATTTGGTAAACATCTTTATCCTGTATATGACGTCTATCTTCTCTTAGGTGAATTGTAATTCCATCAGCCAAAGCCTCTTGGGCAAGTAGAGCTGCATAGACCGGCTCTGGCTCAATAGTTCTTCGCGCCTGCCTAATTGTGGCCACATGGTCTATATTAACACCGAGCCTCATCTTTCACACCCCCACCCTGTTTAATATTTTTTCAACTATTTTAACAATGGGCCTTTTCGCATCAATCACAAGAGCGTCTTCAGGCATTTCAAAGTCATTTTTCTGTTTAACAAAGATCTCATACCTTCCGTCCGAAATGCTCTTCTCTTTTCCCCTTTTCTTAAAATGTTCCAAAGCTGTTTGCTCGTCAAGTTTCAAAAACACAACCAAAGGTTTTATACCGAGCTTCTTAAACCTTTCAAAAACCTTATCCATCTGCCATTTCTTTATAAAAGTGGCATCCAAAACAACGTTTTCCCCTTCCCTTACAAAGCCATAAGCCCGATTTATGATTTCATCATAGACCCTTTGCGTCATCTCTTCACTGTAAATGCCTTTTTTGTAATCCGATAGATCCTTTTCATAGACATCCATGCCGACAAGCTGCTTTCTCACCTTGTCCGATGAAATAACCACGAAATCAGCTTTTCTCTGCAACTCCTTAGCCACAGTTGTCTTGCCACTGCCTGTCAAACCACTCAGTACAACAACCTTTGGTTTATATTCAGAAGGCAAATAACCAAAAGCCAAATCAAAGTACCTGTCTGCTTCTTCCTTATTGTTTTGAAAGAACGCGATTTTTCCTCTAACGTAAGCCCTGTAAACCTTGTAAAAACCTATTATCTTTTTCAAATCCAAATCTTTCGAGAACTCAACATACTTTTCAAAAAACAAATCCGACAAATCATACCTCGAATAGTTTTCTAAATCCATAAGCAGAAACGCTACATCGTTTGCCACATCCGAGTACCTGAAGCGCTCATTGAACTCTATGCAGTCATACACATAAATCCTTTCTTCATCGACAATGCATATATTTCTCGAGTATAAATCACCGTGACAATCCCTAATTTTCTGTTCTTTTATCCTTTTCTCAAACAATTCTTTGTTTTCAACATAAAACCTGTTTGTGTAATCCTTGATGGCATCGTATTGAAACTGTGTAATAAACTCACCCACGCCGCCCTTCGTCTGCTCAAAATTTTCATCCGTATTAAATTTGTTTGTCTCAATACTCCCAAACTGATTTATATAATCGTTTGTCTCTGCATTTAAATGAAACTCCGCGATTCTTTTACTAAGCGCCACGATATAGGAATCTTCTATCTCGTTTTTCTCTATCAATGCATCCATCATCCTATTCTGTGGCATCCGTTTCATCTTCACCGCATAGTCAATCACCTTGTTATCACCATCTATTTTAATATCTCCGTTATTTTCTGTAATCTCGCTCACACCCAAATAAATCTCCTCAGCCAAACGCCTATTTAATTCAATTTCTTTCTCGCAGTAAAAGCGCCTCTTTTCAAGTGTAGTATAGTCCAAAAAACCAAAGTCAACGGGCTTTTTTATCTTATAAACTACATTTTTGCCAAGCAAAACCCAAGATATGTGCGTTTCTGTAAACTCAAAACCATATCTTTTAATCAACCTCTGAATTTGCAACTTTTCCATCTTTTTTCCTCTTTCTCTTCATTTCAAAATTAGAATAAACACAACCGCAGTAGTCCTGTCTGTAAAAACCGAATTTTTTAGACAGCTCTACCGAACGTTTAAACCCATCCCTCTTTTTAAAATCTGTACTCTCAAATTCAATACCAATTTTGAATGCCAAATGTTCACCGATTTTTTTGATTCTTCTATAATCCTTCAATGGACTTACAGACAACGTCGTAGTAAAATAATCAAATCCCCTATTTTCGGCCAATTTTGCCGTCTCAAACATGCGCATGGCATAACAAACCGTACACCTCTTGCCACCTTCAGGTTCGCTCTTAAAAATCCTTGTCATTTTAAACCATCTATCCATATCGTAATCACCGACTATCAGATTGATTTTATGGTAACTACACAAACGCTTGATTTCATCCAATCTCATCGCATACTCGCTCTTTGGGTGTATATTTGGATTGTAGAAAAACACCTCGACGTCGTATTTTTCCTTTAGCCTTTCAATTACACTTGTAGCACATGGAGCACAACAGGCATGAAGCAAAAGTTTTGGCCTCTTTGATTGTTCCTTCACAATCTCTTTAACGGGTTTAAAACTAAACCTGTGTATCTCGCAAGGTCCAAACTCCTTTAAAGACTTCAAATGTTCCCTTGTCCCATAGCCCTTGTGTTTTCCAAAACCATATTCAGGATAAATATCGGCTACAAGTTTCATATATCTATCACGCCAGACCTTCGCCAATATACTCGCCGCAGAAATCGATTTGACCTTTTGATCTCCGTTTATTATCGAATTGTACTCTATTGGCAAATCAAATTTATCCCTTCCATCAATCAGTAAAAATGTGGGTTTTTCAGGCATGTGGTCTATTGCACGCTTAACGGCGAGCTCTGTCGCTTTAACAATGCCATATTTATCTATTTCCTTGTTTGAGGCAACGCCTATTCCGTAGATGGAGTTGCTCTTTATGACCTCATAAAGCTCCTCGCGCTTTTTCGGCGTTAACTGTTTAGAATCTTTTATTTGATTTAAAACAGAAATGTCTTTCTTTAGGATTACGCAGGCAGCGACAACAGGCCCAGCCCAAGGCCCTCTGCCAGCCTCATCTACACCCGCTGTCTTTCCCATCTTTTATCGTTCTTGATAAAGATCTTTGAGAACTTCTTCGTGCCCAAATAACGTGCAACAACATTGCACTTAACAAGGAAGAGAAAATACAACCTTTGATCATCAATTTCACTTAGCGTCTCAAAGTTGCCCTGACCCTTAGAAATCACAATATCGGCGCCGTTAAACACCTCTTTCGCTAAAGGAGAAGCAGTTTCAGGCCAAAAGCCCGGTATTACCTGACCTGAGTCCACAACATTTGCTACACCATCAAGGCCAACATATTTAGCATCTTCCACTGTAACATCGTTTATTATCGGCCCGCCCCTGACTATAGCAGAAACATTAGCATCAGGATAAAGCCTTTTAATAGTCTCTATGAGTATCTTGTCAAATACGATTTCACCCGCGTTATCTAAAAGCAAAGCCACATTTTTAGCCTTTTCTATTTCAACAACAAAACGGTCAAAATTGGTCAAATCCAATGGGTTATGTATGCTATCCTCAATTGTTGATTCAAGGTCAAACTTGCCAACCTGCGATCCAAAGTCTATTATATTGCCTGCTAAAGCAAGCCTAATAGCAAAAAGCAGAGGGTTACCTGAGTTCAATATCTCTTTTTTCATGAATTCTTGATAGCCTAAAGCGATGTCGTTATACTTTTTCTTTATCTCCCTGTATGGGTCATCGATACCCAGCGTCTTTTTGATTGTCCCGTAAACATTCTCGCTAATCAAAGGTGGTGGCAATTCAATATCAATGTTCTGTAAAACTTTAACCACATTCTTAACAGGCTTTAACAAATCGTACCTATCACTTTCGTGTAGTTTTGCCGATCTTATAGCTTGGCCTATAAAACACTGATAGCACTCTGCATGTACCCTCATTTGGAAAAAGATTATAGACTTTTGTCTAAAACTTTCAAACAAAAATCTCATTTTGTATAATAAAAATGTGAAATTAAAAGAGAGAGCAACAAAAAAAATAGATATAAGGGAAACATTTTATTCAAGAACTATAACAGCAACATACTACAGATTTTTTATGCAGTTCATCTGTGCCCTTTCTCTACTTGCAATTATAGGATACGACAATGCCATACCAATCAATTTAGGTCCTCCAAATATCTACAAGGTGTTAGAGTGGATATCCATATTCTTCCTGACGGTTGACTTCTTTTTAAGAACTATCATGTTTTTTGAGGAAAAAGAGAAAATAGAAAAATCAATCCTTTCTCATATCTTTTGCGTAAACACGTTTACAGACATTATAAGTATCATACCTTATGGATGGTTGCCATACCCATACAGAGTAATAGTGCCTGTGGCACGTGTATTCAAAGGCGCACGTTTCAGCAAAAGTGCACGCGAGGTTATAGAGGGTCTAAAGGAAAAACGCTTCGAAATAACAACGGTTTTTATTATCTTTACGTTTACGATAATCGGTTCGTCAATAATTTTGTTTGTCGTAGAAGAAGGCAAAAATCCAAAAATAAAAACAATAATGGACGCCATATGGTGGAGCATAGTAACATTCACAACCGTTGGTTATGGAGACATTGTTCCAAAAACTACGATAGGAAGAGTGGTAGCATCTGTTTTAATGATTATGGGCATATCTGGTATAGCTCTTTTAACAGGTATAGTTTCAAGTGCATTTACGGATAGAATACTAAAAATGAAGTTGAGCATGGAGGAAGTCATGGAAAAGAAAACGAGACAATTATCAAACCACTTTATAATTTGTGGTTATGGGAGGGTTGGCAAGGTTGTCGCGAAGGAGATGAAACACTTCAATAAACCTTTTGTTGTGATTGAAGAAAATCCTGAAGCTGCGCAAGAAGCTATAAACGAAGGCTACCTTACTATCATCGGAAGTGCAACTGATGAAGAATTTCTAAAAAAAGCAAATATCAAAGAAGCACAAGGCATAGCTCTTGTTTTGGATTCGGATGCAGATAATTTATACGCATTAATTACTGCGAAAGATGAAAACAAAAATATTTTAGCTGTGGCACGGGCAAATTCAGAAGATTCGGTTAAAAAATTCATTAAATTGGGGGCAAAAACAATTTCACCTTACCAGTCAAGTGGATACGACATATCAAGAATGCTCATATCACCAAGAACAGCCGAGTTTGTCTCCATTGTCATGCAATCCGATAGAACAATAGAAATGGGTGAATTTTACATATCAAAGGATTGCAAATACGCAGGTAAAAAAATCAAAGAAACAGACATAAGAAGCAAATACAATATCATCATTATAGCTGTAATTACAAAGGATAAAAAAACCATATTCAACCCAAAAGCCAACGATGTAATAGAAATTGGTTCTACCCTTATCTGCGTTGGAACTAAGGAAGATATGGAAAGATTTGAAAAGATTATAACCTGACCTTGTTTTTACCAAAAATCAACTTTATCAACAATACGCTAAAAAAAGCAATTAGGACAACAAAAAGACTTGCCGCTAAACCCTCTTTGAAATTACCCTCCATGATTTTCAGGTATATATTTATCGGTATATTTTCCGTTTTATAGGCGATTCCACCTCCCACGATGAGAGTTGCGCCGAACTCTCCAAGACTCCTAAGCCAGCTTAAGACAAGTCCGGATAGAATGCTATTTTTTGCAAGCTTGAATGTTGTATCATAAAAAGATTTATAATAATTTGCCCCAAGTGTCATAGCAATGCGCTCATACACGGGAGAAACCAGTTCAAATGCGGATTTAGACGCTTTAACAGTGAACGGAAAGGCAATAAAAAACTGAGCTATGGCAGCACCCCAAAACGTAAAAACAAACGAGTAAAATTTTGCAATAAAACTATTATCAAAAATATTGAGTAACAAAACGCCAACGATTAAAGGCGGTATAATTATTGGAACATCAAAAACAGCATCAAGAACTTTGGCCAAAAATCTATCGCTCCTTGCGAGTAAAAAACCCGTTGGAACAGCAAAAAGACAAGATAATGCAACAGAAACAAAAGATGTTTCAAGACCAAAAACAACGGCCGAGAGAAATTCACCGTCTGAAAAAAGCTTTTTAAAATCTCCGAAGGATACACCCAAAAACCCCCAAATAATAACAAACAAAACAAAAGCCACAAGCAAAATTGCAGGAATTAAAGAAAACTTTGTCAGTTTCATTATTTTCCACCGCATACAATGGCTTCTTTTTTCAATGATACTGCAACCTTAGTCCCATTTTTTATGTCCATTTTATCAATAACATGCAACGAAACTTTACTATAAACAATTAAATCATTTGACTTAATTTTAAGTAAAGCGCCACTTGGTTTTTTAAAAAGTTTTAGTACTTCTCCAAAAACAACATTTTCTTTATCTGATATATCCCTATCCATTCTAAGTAAAAGCACATCCTCAGGCCTAATAAATGCAAACTTGCAATTACTTGCTAAATGCTCAACCTTAAAAGAGAAATCCTTTACAACAATTTCGCCATCCTTCAATTCATCTATTTCAAAAACATTCTTAAAACCCAAAAGTTTTGCTATGGAACGGCTCTTAGGATTAAAAAAAACCTCCTCTCTTTTCCCCAACTGAGTCAGTCCGCCATTTTCTAAAATTGCTATTTCATCTGAAAATTCATACGCCTCTTCAAGATCGTGTGTCACAAAAATAGCAGGCACTTTAAAACTTTCTAACAGCTCAAAAAGCAGCTCTTTGAGTTCATCTCTAATTGGTCTATCCAATGCACTAAATGGCTCATCTAAAAGCAAAATATCAGGTTCAACCAAAAGCGATCTGACCAGAGAAACCCTCTGCTTTTGACCACCAGACAGTTGATTAGGATATGCTTTCAAAAGGTTTTTAAGCCCAGTTAATTTTACTAAAAAATAAAACCTCTCTTTATAGAGCTTTAATCCCTTAGCTTTAACTCCATACAAAAGATTTGCTTCCACATCCATATGAGGAAAAAGCGTATAATCTTGAGGAATATAGCCAATATGTCTTCTATAAATCGGAATATCAATGCCATTCTTTGTATCAAGCAAAACCCTATCATTTGCTATTATTCTACCACTATCCGGCTTATAGAAACCTGCAATCATCTTCAAAACTGATGACTTGCCACTTCCTGAAACTCCAAATAACACATTTCTAAAACCACTATATCTAATTTCAACATCTATAGAGAAATTACCAAAAGCTTTTTTTAAAACAGCCTCAATCACTGTGGGATTTAAAGCATAACCTATTCAAATTTTCAAGATAAGCAACACCCGCAATTGTGGTCCCATAAAATATTACAATACGGTTTTTATTGTCCATCATAGAAACTTTTATAAGTCTATCTATTGTACCGTTTACCACACTTGAACCTGTTACCAAAGCAAGAAAGTTATCCGCCACGATCTTATGAGAAAACTCTCTGCCGTCCAAAACCTCAACGCCCTCAAAGTTTTTCCCTATATTGCTCTTATCCATATCTGCTATTTGGACATTTTTAGGGCTAAATCTATTGATAAGTGATGAAGCTATGGCGGGCTGAAGTCCCACTAAGCCAACCGTCATTTCCTCTCCCCATCTATTAAAAAACCTATCAGCCATCTCATCTCCACATTCTGTAGGTTCTTTATCTCTACAGTGAACGGTATTCATAACCATTTCGAGATGTCTTAAAACAGCATTAATTGTAGCCACAACAATAGCCCTGTTTCTGTTTGAATTTATCTTCAAATTCAAAATATCCTTAATGTAACCCTCAAAGTTACTTGGTTCATCTGTAAAAGCCTGCCCCTTAGCATCCAAAAACTTAGCTTCAACAAGAACTTCTTTTCCCTTAAGAAGGGGAAAATCGTCTCTTATGGGCTTTCCTATAGCCTCTTCGGGCCTCAAAGGTCTCATTTTTATTGTTATCTCTTCATCTATCAACCCATGATTTTCAACGATATTCTTAAACTTAAAAAGGGCATTCTCCAATATTCCCATAACCACCTCCAACAAAATTATAAAATTTCAAGGATTTTTAGCTAAAAATAATCGTAAAAGTTCATCGAGTAAACCTCCTTTCCAAACACGGGAGGCACGGATGTTTCCATCCATACCCTATCGGCTAAAAAGCCATAGCATGTCGCCTTAGGCTTTTTGGCTCGGAGTGTCGTAGTCTTTTATCAACTATAAAAATTACAGTCAAGAAGAAATTTTTTAAATCATATAAAATCTTTTAGGTAATGGGCAAATCGGAACTGGTAATAAATAAGTTAACATTTTATTTTTTGTTTAAAATTCAAATTTATTATTGACATTTATTATTTTTTCTCTAAAATTTTAAAAGATAAAATTTATTATGGGTATTAGGATATGATGTTTAACAGACGTTGATAACGCATGTTTTTAAAGAATTATGTGGAGGACGGTATGGCGAGTAGTAAAGAAAGGCAAAAGACTGGAACTGGAAAAGGAAAGAGCTTTACCAGGAGAAACTTTTTAAAAATGATAGGTGCTACATCACTCACTGCAGGTCTGTTTGGAGGGGTAAGCTTCGGAGCGAAACTCTCTAAATTGCAGGTGGTGGAAAATCCTTTCAAGTACCCCTACCGTGGATGGGAGAGTTTTTATAGAAACCAATGGGAATGGGACCACGTAGCAAGAAGCACGCACAGCGTCAACTGTACAGGGTCCTGCTCATGGTTGGTTTACAGTAAGGATGGTATAATCATAAGAGAGGAGCAAGCTGCGGACTATGAACTCGTACAAAGGGGTATGCCGGACTACAACCCGAGGGGGTGCAATAAAGGGGCATGTTATTCAGTTGAGTATATTTACGGTGATAGAAGGATAAAGTATCCCTTAATAAGAGCCGGCAAAAGAGGGGAAGGCAAATGGAGAAGAATCTCCTGGGAAGAGGCAGGTGATATATTTGCTGAGAAACTGTTGGAGAATATTAAAAAGCATGGTTTTGACTCTGTTTTCTATTTCACAGTTATTCCTGCCATGTCACTAATCTCTTTTGTTAGTGGAGCCAGATTTGCCCATATCACAGGTGGCGTACTGATGAGTTTCTACGATTGGTACAGTGACTTACCACCTGGCTCACCAATAACATTTGGTATACAAACAGACGTACCTGAGTCTGCAGATTGGATCAATGCAAAGTATATAATCCTATGGGGGTCAAATGTATCAGTTACGAGAATCCCTGATGCTCACTATGTTTGGGAGGCAAAATATAGAGGAGCCAAGGTAGCAGCTATCTTTCCGGATTACAACCCCACTGCAAGGCAGGCAGATATATTTATATCTGTTAAACCAGGTACAGATATGGCAATGATACTCGCAGTAATACATGAGATCATAAAGAACAAACTATACGACAAAGACTATATAAAAGAGCAAACAGATCTTCCAATTCTTGTTAACACCAAAACAAAGAGATTCTTGAGAGAGTCCGATTTGAAAGAAGGCGGTAGCGATAAGGTATTTTACCATTACGACCTGAATAAAGATAAGATAGTCCCCATCAATATGAAGACATTGAAATTAAACGGTGTTAATCCTGCACTTGAAGGTGAATTTACGATTAAGCTTAAAGATGGAAGTGAGACTAATGTAAAACCTGTGTTCCAGATACTGAAGGAAAGGTTAGAAGAATATACGCCTGAGTATGCCGAGAAAATCACAGGCGTGAGCAGCAAGGTTATAAGGGATTTTGCCAAAGATGTAGGAAAGACCGCCAGAGAATCCGGCGGTAAAGTGATGGTAATTCACGGCAATGGAATTAACCAGTGGTTCAACAACGATTTGAATAATAGGGGAATTATACTACTCCTTGCTTTGCTCGGTGCAATCGGCAAAAACGGTGGAGGATTCGCTCACTATGTAGGACAGGAAAAGATCTGGCCTGCTCCTGGATTTTTCTACTTACTGGCAAAAGATGGTATGCCAAAAGATTTAAAAGGTCCGAAACATCAAAGGTTCCAGAATACAACCCTTTGGTCCTATGTTCATGCGGAAGTCCCTGAGATGCCGAGCTCCCAATTGGCAAGAGAGAAAATACCCAAAAGCGTAAGGGAATACATCTATGAGAGCGTGAAAAGATGGGAGAGCGGAGATCATACTTGGCAGAGATTGTATCCAAGAGGGGCGGTAGATGAGAACTACGTAAAGACAGGAAAACCCGCAAAGGATCCAAAAGTAATGATAATATGGAGAGCAAATTATCTTAACCAAGCAAAGGGATTTAGCTATGTCAAAGATACGCTATGGGATAAATTGGATTTCATAGTAGATTTGAATTTCAGGATGGATACCACAGCATTGAACGCAGATTTGGTATTACCTGCAGCAACCCACTATGAGAAATGGGATATAAACTGTACAGACCTAACGAGCTTTTTAATACCATTTAGCCCGGCTGTTCCACCACTTTATGAATCGAAAACAGACTGGAAGATATGGGATTTCTTAGCAAGAAAGGTCTCCGAAAAGGCAAAAGAGATGGGTCTTGGGCCTATGAGAGACGAAGAATTTGGTATTTACAGAGACTTAAAAAAGACCCATGAAATATTTACGAATAAGGGAAAAATTTCCGATGACAGAAAAGCCATAGAGGTTATATTAAAGCATGCCCCACAAACAAAGGGTATTTCTTACAGCAATACAATCCAAAGGCCACAGAGGTTTAAGACTTCCGGACGTCATTGGACTGGATATTTAAAAAAAGGCGTTCCTTACACGGCATTTACAAAAATGACCGAGGGAAAGAAACCGTATCCAACACTCGTTAAGAGACAACAGTTCTACATCGACCAGGAATGGTTTTTAGAAATGGGAGAGGAATTGCCTGTCTACAGGCCTCCGCTTAGCGAATATAAAGACAAGTATCCTTTAAGGTTCGTCACACCACATGGTAGATGGTCGATTCATTCCACCTGGAGAGATACACCAACATTGTTGAGATTGCAGAGATTTAGACCCGTTGTATGCATGAACCCAAAGGATGCAATGGAGAGAAACATCAAGGACAATGACTGGATCAGGGTTTACAATGAGAACGGTGCCTTTGTGGCAAAAGCTTATATAACTGGCCGATTAAAGCCCGGTCAGGTGCTTATGAACCATGGATGGGAAACCTATATGGATCTTCTAAAAGGAGGTTTCCAAAGCGTTGCTCCAATCAGAATAAAACCAACCCAGTTAGCGGGAGGATACGGCCAACTGCACTTCAAGCTCAACTATTGGGGTCCAACGGGAGTCCAAAAAGACACTGTAGTACAGATAGAAAAATACGATGTTTAAAACTTGTTTATGGAGGTAATCAATGGGACAATATGGAATGATTATAGATTTGAATAAATGCATAGGTTGTCAAACATGTACTGTTGCCTGTAAAGTCCTCTGGACAAACAATGAAGGACAGGAACATATGTATTGGCGTAATGTCGAGACTAGACCTGGTAGGGGTTATCCAAAGGATTGGGAGAAACATGGAGGCGGATGGAAACCAAACTAT